>CAINEX010000067.1 GCA_903847935.1 uncultured Spartobacteria bacterium
GAGCACCGAGACCGTGGGGGTGAGTGTGCCGTCTCCCAGCATCAGCGCTGCTCCGAAGGCGACCACGGCAATCATGCCGAAGCTGACAGGGGTGCCGTTGCGGGATTCCTTGAGAAGGGCGAATAAGGCAAAAACCCCTCCCTGCCCTTTGTAATTCTCCCTCATCATGATCAGTGCGTACTTGACGCAAACGACTAGGATGACCGACCAGATGACTAGCGAGGCGACTCCCACGGCATGCGATGCCCCAGTTAGGCTGACGGCCGTCTGAAGCGCGTAGAGGGGACTCGTCCCGATGTCACCGAAGACGACGCCTAGCGCCGCGAGCCAGAGGAGAGATGGTTTTTGTGATCCGGACGAAGTCATCAAACTACTATTCACGGATAAGAGTCATATCCAAGCAACATCAGCACACTTGGAACTAGCAAATCACGGGATTCATGGTGTGAGGGGAAACCGTGCGTCGTACGAATGGAATGAACAACAAGTAAAACCGCCGCACCAGGAATACCAGTGCGGCGGTTTGATGAATCAATTCCTCTAATGTTTTAATTCTGTGGATAGAGGTAAATCGTTCCAGGATAAAGATTGGTCACTCCGAGGGTTTGTTGATGACTCTGGAGTTCCTGAAGCGTCTTGTGGATCACAATGCGCAACTTGAAGGAAGGATGCTTCTTCGACTTTCCATCAGTTTCGGTGATCACGACATCATAGATACCAGCTTTAACCTTGGAAGGGAGAGTGCCAGCAGCCCCATAAATGACACCGGTTTTCCCATTAAACTTTAGGCCAGCAGGTAGACCTTTGGCAAAGTAGCTGGTTGCCGAAGAGTTACCCTGCAGAATGATGGTTGGAACGCTCGATCCGGTCGTCAGCTCCATAAAGGGTGTAGCTGTGGGGGTGTAAGTGAAAGCGCCTCCCAAAAATAGACCACCATTACCACCATTACCACCTTCCCCACTAACTCCACCGATCCACCCAGTTGTTGTGGGGTTGTAGTAGAAGTTGGGTTGAATGAGGCCTCCCGAAGAATGCGGTGATCCAAAAACCTGAGGTTTGGTACCTGAGAAGTAGACGTCTTTCACGTTGCTCCAAGCAAAAGCAAAGAAGTCAATGCTCTTAAGCGTTGTTGGCAGATAGACGACTTTAACTTTCGTGCCCCAGAAGGCCCAATCTGCGATTCTCGTTACGGTAGCACCATTGATCGTAGAAGGGATGTCGATGTCTGTAGTATCGTTTCCAGTGTAGCTAGTCAGAGTGATCTCAGTTGTAGAAGTATAAACATAGGTGAAATCAGAACTCACCCCCAAGCTTTGCACGGCAAGCTGAAGGGGGGTTTCCCCACCGGAGGATTCCGTCAACCCCCACATAGTCAGGGCACCATTGTATCCGGCCGTAGACGTGGGAGAGACATCGTTGGTGGAGATGGTTCCGTTCAAGCCGTTAGACCCAAATGCGGCATTCACGGCAGAGAGGACATTGGCACGGTTGGCATAGGGGAGATTGGTGTTCCCCGCGTAGTCGAGAAGGCCACAGGCCATGAAGTTCTGCACATAACCCGCGCTGAGTTGGTCCCAGTTCGTCCATATATTCATCTGATAGGTGAGGCTCGTGTAGGAGCTGGCCGAATATGTGGACCCAAGAGCCGTTAAAGCAGAATTCGCAATACCCTTCATCGCGCTGTCGCCGGCATTCTGCGCGGAGTTCAGATAGTTCATGAGACGAACTGGCATGCGGCAGGAATCGGAATCGTAGGCCGTCTGCCAGCGACTTGCCTGAACAGAGGCATAGTTCGTGCTGAACGAAAGGTTTCCAAAGGTGGCATTACCTAAGAAAATATTCATGGAAGATGCTTGGATATCTTGGCCGGTAGGAGGCTGGCTAGTCCAGGTTGTCCTCGTGTCGTTGGTCCCACAGCCCCCAAAGGCAAAGAGGGCCATCCAAGCCTGCCTCGTGTAGGTGATGGCATCATTCCAGAAGGTGGTATTGGTATCATACATTTGGAACAGCTGATAAGCCCTGATGTCGGAGTAATCGGGATGCCAGTTGTAGATGTTGCCTTGGGCCGCCTGCGAGGCTCCGTCGGTCAGGATATGCCGGTTGGCCACGGAGGCGGTGCTGTTGGTCACAAAGTCCATCAGTCGGATATTCTGGATGTAGGTGCTGGCAAGCTGTACATAACTAATTGAGGATCCGGTCGGATAGTCGGCCCAACCGTATGTATTAGCTGCCTCAGATGCGTAGACATAGGCCAGCGCGATGTTGATGTCGGCATCAGAGGCAGAGTTTCCATCATAGGCGCCGGTGGAGCTGTTATAGGCAATAAAGAAACTGGTGCCGTTTGTCTGGGAGAGGAACCAAGGGAAGAGCCCCGTCTTCTGGCCGCTCAGGTTTGCACCCGTTGCACCCCATGGGATCGCCGCCTGGACGGTTGCCGAGAGGCGGTCGAACGTCGCCTTGTCGTTGTAAAGGGCGGCATTGATCATCGCGTAGCCCATTGATTCGCTGATCAGTCCGGGGCCCTGAGTTCCGTTGGGATCCAGAATGGCAAGTCCCGGATTGGTGCCACAGGTGACATTGGTGACCGCGTGCGTCACGGGATTGCTCAACTGGGTGACATTCGTCCAGTAGCCCGCCGTCGAGTAGGCCTGATAGTAGGGGTAATACTTGGAACTTGTGGCCGTTTCTTGAGCTTGACTGGCATGACTGGTGGCCAGCGCAA
>CAINEX010000068.1 GCA_903847935.1 uncultured Spartobacteria bacterium
CGGGAAGCAAGCTGAACTGGTTCGCCCAGTCGATGTTCGATCTGCCGATGGTCACCCAAGCTGGCTACCGTCCCGGAGTGGAACTCGACTCAGCTCTCGGCGTCTATGTCGATGGCATCCATATCAAAGGTGTCCAGATCCAACCGATCGGACAGATGCTTATCTCCAACCGCGCTTCCGATCAGGGACCCAATGCCAATCCTGGCAATTCCGGCTACCAGCGCGTCCTGCTCTCACCCGGCCTGCAGATCGATATCCATCCGATCCGGATCTACGCCGATGCGGAACTTCCAGTGATGAACAATGTGGTCGGCAACCAACTGATCGCCCCCTGCACGGTCAAGGTGATTGCCAGCTACCTATTTTGACCAAACGGAGTTCCTCGGATAAATCAGCCACGCAGATACCGGGAGAGTTCCTTTCGTAGGAGATCGCGCGCGTGGCTGAGACGGCGTTCCACAGCCTTGACCGAGCACCCAGCGATGGAGGCGATCTCTGCGTGGGAAAGTCGCTCGTATTCGCTCAGGATCAGCGCCTCGCGCAGATCGGGAGGGAGTGCGGCGATTGCGGTACGTACGGCATCCTCCCTCTCGCGCAATTCCGCCGCTTGCCCCGGATCACCCTTGGAGGCGACGGCATCTGCGGCCTCCAAGGAGAGAGTGGGGTGGCGTCCCTTCCATCGGAGGTGATTGCGGCCAAGGTTGGCGGCAATCCCAAAGAGCCAACTAGAGAAAATCGCCTCAGGACGGAATCTTGAGCGACCTTGATAAAGTTGCACAAAGGCCTCCTCCGTGAGATCGAGCGCCACGCTCTCATTTCCCGTGAAGCGGTAGAGATAAGCCGTGAGCCTGCTCTTCCAGCGATCCATGATCTCGTTCAGCGCGAGATCCTCACCAGCAGCGAGGCGTACCATCGCCCCCCGATCCTGATCGAGGGCTTCGGTCATCAGCGGGCTCCGCAAGATTCGATGACCAAAGGGAGCACCTTCCTCAGGTATTGCTTGCGGCGTTCCGGCGGAAGCTCCGCAGCCACGGCGTAGAAATGTTCCAGCATCGCGATACGTGTTTGCGTGCGGATACGGTCGGTCTCGGTCACGGCATCGCGGATCTCGGGCGTCACGCTTGCGCTGCCAAAGGTCACGGTTTCCAGACGTGCATTTGCCTCACACATGGCGTCGCAGTAGGGGCCGCATCGTGATCCATACTGCTGCTGCAGGGCCTCGACCTTGACTGTCTGCACGGGAGAAAGACCATACTCATGGCAGAGCCATGAGGAGGGAGGGCCTTGAAAAAAATGTCGCGCAATCAAAACTCCTCCGAATCCGACTGCGATCACGGCCAGAAGAACGAGAAAGCCGCGTTTCATGGATACTAAATTAACGGGCGAAGGAAGCCGCCACTGGGGGCTTCAGCGATTGTAGATAACGATCTTCCTGTGAGGAACGGGCCTGAACTCCTCCGATCAGGATACCTCCGAAGAGGGCGATCGCGGCTGTCGTTACGGCGATACGTGGAATCGCCAAAAGTTGCACCCAAGAAATCAATGCGGATAGACCCAACCCCTTGCAACCCTCTGCCGCCTCAATGCGGCTCCAGACGGAGCGGTTAAAGGTGGATCCTGGAGAGACATCCACCTGCCATCCTCGCAGCAGGTTTGAGAGATCGTTCTCAGGATTCATGATTCAAGAGTGTTAGCAGATCAACGGACGGGGGCAGGCTTTTTCGGCGCTACCCCCGCCTCGCTGAACCATCAGCTTATTTGCAGCAACTCTTGCAGCAAGAAGCACACTTGCCATCGGAGCACTTCGCGCAGGAGCCGCAACTCTTGGCGCAACTCTGACAACTCTTGCAGGCCTCGGCGGCAAATGTCGTAGCAATACCGAGTCCGGCGATGAGGGCGAGCAAGGCGCCCGTTTTGATCAATGTTTTCATCTTTCTATGTCGTGTGGTGTGTTTTGTTTCGAGCAGGAGGTATTCCCGTTCCACAAGTAATTCACCACACGGCGCCAAATCCCCCGAATTATTTTTGCGGGACCAAAACGATCCTGCGGCATTCACTCATCAGGCTCCGATATCGCGGCGGTGTTGCTTTCCCTCAAAGGCAATCTTATCGGCAGCGGCATAAGCTTTCTGCCGAGCTTCTACGAGGGTAGCACCCAGCGCCGTAACTCCAAGGACGCGCCCTCCGTTGGTGACAACATGCCCCTCCTTGAGGGCGGTTCCGGCATGGAAGACGACGACATCCGGATCGGCTGATGCCTCCTCGATGCCGGTGATGACTTTACCTTTCTCGATCGAACCGGGATATCCGCCGGAGGCCAGAACCACGCAGACGGCCACACGCTCGTCCCATTGCGGCTTGGCATAGGCAAGAGTCCCGTCGATCGTTGCCTCAATCAGATCGAGTAGATCGCTCTTGAGACGGCGCATCAGCGACTGGGTCTCCGGATCTCCGAAGCGACAATTGAACTCCAAAACCTTAGGGCCGTTGGGGGTCATCATGAGCCCCGGGAAGAGCATTCCCTGAAAGGAGAGTCCATCAGCGACGAGGCCCTTCACAAAAGGCTCCATGACCTCCCGCTTGAGACGCTGCATCATGTCCTCGTCCACAACCCGGGAGGGACTGATCGTTCCCATGCCACCGGTGTTGAGACCTTGGTCTCCATCAAGGGCCCTCTTATGGTCCTTGGCATCGGGAAAGAGAATGTAGTTTTTCCCATCGATCAGCGCATGGAGAGAGCACTCGGGCCCGGTCAGAAACTCCTCGATGACCACCGTGTTGCCGGCATTACCGAAGACCTTCTCGACCATGATCTCCCGGATGGCCGCCTCGGCCTCCGCTAGGCTCCGGGCAATCACCACCCCCTTGCCGAGGGCAAGTCCATCAGCCTTCACGACCAGCGGATAGCTGGCCACGCGACAGTGAGTCAGCGCGGCAGAACTGTCGGAAAAAGTGACCGATCCCGCTGTCGGGATGCCATGCCGAACCATGAAGTCCTTGGCAAACGACTTGGAGGCCTCCAGCAGAGCAGCTGCAGCCACCGGACCGAAGATACGGAGCCCCTGTTGCTGGAAGAGATCCACAATGCCCGCAGCGAGGGGATCATCCGGCCCGACGATCGTGAGGTCAACCCGCTCCGCTTTGGCAAGCTCCGCGAGTCCCTGCAAGTCGGACGCAGCAACGGGATGATTGGTTGCGATCCGTCCAGTTCCCGCATTCCCGGGGGCACAGAGAAGATGCGTCACGCGGGGGCTTTGGGAGAGCTTCCAGAGGAGGGCGTGTTCGCGGCCACCCGATCCGATCACCAAGATTTTCATGGGCAGGAGCATGGATCCACCACCCTCTCTATGTCGAGCGTGAGAGATGGGTAGAAAAATGAAACCTGAAATCTAAAACCTGACGAAAAACATCTTTACCAAAAAGAGAAAGTTGGGAGAGCGCCTTTTGTAGATTTTTAGGGAATACCATTCAGCCCATCTTAACCTACCCCGCAAGCGGATGATGAAGATCCGGAAGCAGGGCTGAATGGGCGACCTCAATCTCCCTTTCCTGACCGAGCATGTTGAGCAAGATTGCAACACGATCACGGGCTGGAAGGATACGGCTGACTAAAGCACGAATGCCAACAAAAGGCCCCTCAATCACTTTGACCTCTTCCCCCTCCTTGATTTCGCTTGAGATCTCAATGATCTCGCCATCGGCCACATGACGTCGGAGATCAGTAATGATCGCCTCGTCGAGAACGCAGGGGCGTCCCCCAAAAGAGAGTGTCTTGGCGACTCCTCTGGTTGCGGCGACACGGCGGTAAAGCTCCGGATAAACAAACCGTACGAACAAATAACCAGGAAACATCGCTTCGTTTACCCAAACAATGCCGGTAGAACGCGCTCGCTTAAATCTTATCTTTGGGCAGAAGACCTCCAGTCCCAACTCACTCCGGAGAAGGCGGGTAGCACTTCCCTCCTGTTTTGGCTTGGCCTTTACGCAATACCAGAGCATCTCTCCCGAAAAGAGATGTTCCGTTGTTTTTTTATCAACCATGAGAAAATAATGTCATGACGTGAGGGGGGGGCGTCAACCCAGGCCGAATGTGGCAAAATCGTCACACTGGTCTGCTTGGTAAACTGAATTTCTCATCATACACAATATATCGTGTCTGAAGAAAACCTTATCCACTACAGGAGTGTATGGATCTCCGATGTACACCTTGGCACCCGTGGAAGCCAGGCGACCTCTCTGCTTGGGTTCCTGCGCACCTTTGAATGCGACACTCTTTACGTGGTCGGTGACCTGATCGACATCTGGGCCATGAAACGCGGCGTCTACTGGACGCAGGAGCATAGCGACGTGATCCAGAAGATCCTTCGTAAGGGACGCAAGGGGTCAAAGATCATCTACATCCCGGGTAACCACGACGAGCGGATCACGGATTTCACCGGGGATTATGCGAATGTTCACATACAGCCTCGCGCTTTTCACACGACTGTTGACGGCCGCCGCCTTCTCGTGGCGCACGGGCATGAGCTTGATACCGTGGTGCAGAATCTTGGGTGGCTGGCCCACGTCGGGGACATCGGGTATACGCTCCTCCTACAGCTCAATGGTCCGGTGAATTTCTTCCGCCGCCTTTTTGGTCGTGGCCACTGGTCGCTGAGCGCTTATGTGAAGAGCAGTGTGAAGAACGTCGTGAACTTCATCGGAGGATTCGAGGAATCGAGGGTTCATTTTGCATCGGACGCACAGGCGGAGGGAATCATCTGCGGGCACATCCACACGGCGGCGATCCGCAAGATTAAGGACCTTGATTACTACAACACGGGTGACTGGGTCGAGAGTCTCACGGCACTGGTCGAGGAGCAGGATGGTCAGATCAAGCTCCTTAAATTCTCCTCGACTGGTGATCTCCTGCGCACATTGGCCGTATGCGGCAAGTTTGAGAAGGAGGTGGAAGCGCCTGAACCACTCCGGGATGAGCTTCCGGAAGCTCTCGCTGTCTAAAAAAACTCGCAGGAGCGGCCTCCGGGGCTTAGTTAAATGGCAGTCTCATGAATATCTGCCTTCTCAAATCCAAGATACACCGTGCCGTGGTGACCGGGGCCTCCGTTGACTATGAGGGGAGCCTCACCATCGCTTCGGACCTTGCCGAGCGTGTCGGCCTTCTTCCCTATGAGAAGATCCTGGTCGGGAACATGGGGAATGGAGAGCGCTTCGAAACCTACGTGATTTATGGGGCCCGGGGCTCAGGTGTGATCGAACTCAACGGTGCAACCGCCCATCTTGGGAAAATCGGCGACCGCCTCACCATCATGTCGTATGCTTGGATTGAAGCTCAGGAAGCTTCCGCCCATAAGCCTTCGGTGATCCTTCTTGACGATCAGAATTCCATCAAGAAGGCATAATCCCTCATCAAACTCCTCATTGATGAGTTTGATTAATTCGGCACCTTCAACTCATGAAGGCCGTGCGAGCCAAGACCGGCAATCAGACTGAAGATAAACACCCAGGGCAAGATACCTACCGAGATCGCCAGTTGTATGCGGCGGGGAGACTCACCGAGAGCCAACGCGATGGCCGCCGTGGCCTGAGGTCCCACCGATACCGGGGCAACAAATGCCAAACCCCAAAGTCCAAAACGGGTCCAGATCTTCCAAAAGAGCTTAGTGGGGTCGGGAGTAGGGTTAATTTTCAGCTTTTTAGTGATCCATGCCCGAAAAGGAACGCCACCAACCAAGACCACAAGGCCCCCGACAGAGTAACCTAACCACGCACCCAAGGCCGCTAACCAGAGCGTCGCATGAGCGGCAACACCCGCTGGAATCGCCCCGACAAAGTAGAAAAGACCAAGTCCGAAGGCGGTGAGGAATCCGATCATCACGAAAAGCGTAGCTCGGAGATAGCAATAACGGAAGCACGGCCGCGACCAGATTGGCAATGAACGATCTTGAAAAGAATATAAAACCCTACTCTTTCTCGGTTTCATTTTACCCCTACGCTCTTGTTCAACTCCTTTTCAGGTTTTAGAACCATGATTCATCTCCACATTCACTCGCTTCTACTGGTTTATCTTGTGGTTGTACTGAAGCTTGCCGTGATGACGAGAATTCTGCTTCGTCCGCATCGCGATCCCGCATCACGCATCGCATGGATGATCCTTGTGGCTACCTTCCCCGCAATCGGGATCGCCATTTATCTGTTCTTCGGAGAGGTGAATATCGGTAGAGGGCGAGCCAAACGCCTGCGGGAGGTCCTTGCCAGAATGCCTTCCCTAGAAAATTCCAACGCCCCGCTTTCACCAGAGGCGGAACTTTACCGTCATCTTTTTGAACTCGGTGAATCGATCAATGGATTCGCTCCCCTGACTGGCAATACGGCCCGACTCCTGCCGGATTCCAACGCCACCATCGATGCGATGGTAGCTGATATCGATGCCGCGATGGGTCATGTCCATTTGCTCTTTTACATCTGGCTGCCGGATCATAATGGTCTGAAAATCGTCGATGCTGTCCGTCGTGCCGCCTTGCGTGGCGTCACCTGCAGGGTCATGGCTGATGCCTTGGGGTCCCGTACCATCATCGCCTCCGAATCGTGGTCGGACATGAGGAAAGCCGGCGTCCGGGTTGCGGTGGCCTATCCCATCGGCAATCCCCTGCTACGGCCGCTCCATGGAAGGATCGACCTCCGCAACCACCGCAAGATCGTGGTCATCGATGGGTGTATCACCTATTGCGGCAGTCAGAACTGCGCTGATCCCGAATTCCTTATCAAGGCGAAGTATGCTCCCTGGGTCGACTCCACGATGAGGTTCGAGGGGCCCATTGTCCGAGAGAACCAATACCTCTTTGCCGGCGACTGGATGACCTTTGTGAACGAGGATCTCGACGGACTGCTGAAGGCCCCGTTGCCTGCGATGATACCCGGTGGATTTACCGCGCAGGTCATCGGCACCGGCCCGACCGTGCGTGCCTCGGCCATGTCCGAGGTCTTTGAAACCATTCTTTTTGCCGCTCGGCGGAAGGTCATCATCACCACACCCTATTATGTGCCCGACGATTCGTTGCAGAATGCACTCTGCACGGCGGCCTACCGTGGAATCGATGTCACGATCATCTTCCCTGCCAGAAACGACTCCTGGGTCGTGGGGGCTGCCAGCCGGAGCTATTATCGCGAACTGCTCGATGCCGGTGTGAAGATTTATGAGTACGACGGGGGACTACTGCATGCCAAATCCCTGACCGTGGATGGCAAGGTCACCCTCATCGGCTCTGCGAATATGGATCGCCGCAGCTTCGATCTGAACTACGAGAACAACATCCTGCTGGTGGATGCCCAGCTCACGCAGACCATGATAGCGCGCCAGCTCGAATACTTGGGTCACTCCCATCGCGTGACGAAGGAAGCCGTGGCGGCTTGGCCTCTCTCGCGCTGCCTCTGGAATAACCTGACCGCCACGCTTGGCCCCCTGCTCTGAGGCGTAAAAGTCACCTGAGACAAAATATCTTTCATGCCCCTTCTTGCATCCTCCACCTACCGACCTCCATGGGGACTGACGAATGGCCATCTCCAGACGATTATTCCTGTTCTGTTGAGGCATGTACGCACGATCACTTGCGAGCAAGAGCGCATCGAGACTCCTGATGGGGATTTTCTCGATCTCGATTGGAATCGCGATCACCGCTCGCAGTCCCTTGTCATTATCACCCATGGGCTGGAGGGGAATTCCGCGAATGCCTCCGTACAGGGAATGGCTACCGCCTTCCATCGAACTGGATGGGATACCCTTGCCTGGAATCTCCGAGGCTGCAGCGGGGAGATGAATCGTCTCCTGCGCACCTATCACAGTGGTGCCTGGGAAGATCTCCAGTGCGTGATCAACCATGCCGCGGGTACTTACCAAAACATCGTCCTGGTCGGCTTCAGCATCGGAGGAAACCTCACCCTTAAATACCTGGGGGATCATGGTGCAACGATCCACCAGAGCATCAAGGGAGCGGTGGCATTCTCCGTGCCATGCGATCTCGCCTCAAGTGCCCGTGTTCTTGAGAGCCGTATCAACAGCATCTACATGAACCACTTTATGCGGTATCTCCGTCGAAAAATCCGGGAAAAGGCCGCGACTTTCCCCAGCGAGATCCTCACGGAAGGTCTCAATCAGATCCGAACTTTCCGAGAATTCGACGGCGCCTACACTGCTCCGCTGAATGGCTTCCTGAGTGCCGAGGATTACTGGGCCAGGGCTAGCAGCAAGCCATCACTCGCAGGGATCACCGTGCCCACTCTTCTAGTCAATGCGCTCAACGATCCCTTTCTAGGTCCCGAATGTTTCCCTAGGAAGGAAGTCGAATCCAATCCCCATCTCTACCTCGAACTCCCAGAAAGCGGCGGCCACCTCGGCTTCCTCACCCTCGGTAAGGAGTACTGGTCGGAAACCCGCGCCGTGGAGTTTTGTGGGAGGCTACGGTGCAGAAGCTACTAGCCTGTAGGCTCTTAGCCTTCTAGATGGCCAAGCGGAGGGCAAGGATGCCCCGCGCGTAAAGGACTAGCCTTCCTCCTACAGCAGTAGGAGAGCGGGAGACTCCAGCAACTTCCTCAGCGCCCCCATATACTCCGCGGCCACCGCACCATCCACGACACGATGGTCGCCGCTGAGGGTGATGCTCATGCGGTGGCCGATCTCGATCTCGTCACGGCTATTCACCACAGGCTTCTTGACGATGGCACCCACCGCGAGGATCGCGGCCTGGGGAGGATTCACGATCGCACAGAACTGCTCGATGCCATAGGAGCCGAGGTTGGAGACGGTGATGGTGCCGCCCGCATATTCTTCGGGCTTGAGCTTCTTGTCACGGGCACGTAGCGCGAGATCCTTGACGGCGGCGCTGATCTCCTTGAGCGAGAGCTTTTGAGCATCGCGGATCACAGGTGTGACAAGACCATCCTCGACAGCGATCGCGACGGAAAGATTCACGCTGCCATACTGGATGATGGCGTCGCCGGCGAAGGCAGCGTTGACTTTCGGCTTCTGCATGGCTGCGCGGGCCACGGCGGAGAGAGCAATGTCGTTAAAGGTGATCTTGCCACCGCTGGCTTCGATGTATTCCTTGCGGAAGGCCATCATCGGGGCGGCATCAATCTCGATGGAGAGATAGAAGTGAGGGATCTGGGTCTTGCTCGCGAGCAGGCGCTCGGCGATGACGCGGCGCATGCCGCTAAGCGGAACGCGGGTCTCGGACATCCCGGCAATCGGGGTCGGGAGGATGGCGGCCACGGGAGAGGATCCACCCGCAGGTGCCGATACGCTGCTTGCGCCCGCAGGAGCGTTCTCGACGTCAAAGGCGATGATGCGCCCGCCGGGGCCGGTGCCCTGGAGTCCCGCAAGGCGGACGCCGCGGGCGTCGGCAATCTTTCGGGCGAGTGGCGACGCCTTCACGCGGACTCCGGCATTCACATTCCCTCCGGCTCCACCGCCATTCCCAGATCGGAGAGCTGCGGCGCGGGCCCTAGGAGTGAGTGGACGACCGTTTGAAACGGACGGACGGGAGGCAGGAGCTTCGACTGCAGGCGCAGCTGGTGCTGACTTGGGTCCTGTGGATCTTTCGCCGGCTTTCTCACCCTCTTTAAGAACCAGTGCCAAGGGAGCACCAACGACGACCTTGCCACCTTCCGGAACAAAAATGTCGGCAAGCGTTCCCTCCTCGAAGGACTCCATCTCCATGGTCGCCTTGTCGGTCTCGACCTCGGCCAGAATGTCCCCAACCTCAACCTTGTCCCCCTTCTGCTTGCGCCAGCGCAGGAGGGTTCCCTCCGTCATGGTGTCGCTCAACTTGGGCATCGTGATCTCTGGCATGGTCGTGAAGGTTAGGCTGTTAGGAAAGAAGTGCGGGGATCAGAAAGAGGAGAGGACTTTGGCAACGACGGCCTGGGCATCGGGGAGCTGAAGCTTCTCGAGCGGCATGCTATAGATGGCGGGGGCATCGAGCGCCGTGACGCGAAGCACCGGTGCGTCGAGGTCATCGAAGGCATGCTCGGCAAGGAGAGCCGCGATCTGGGAACTGACGCCGCAGAAGGGCTTGTTCTCGTCGACGAGGACCGCGCGGTGGGTTTTGGCCACGGAGTTAAGGATGGTCTCCTCATCGAGCGGACGGATGGAGCGGAGGTCGACAACCTCGGCCTCGATGCCATGCTCGGAAGCAAGAATTTCGGCGGCGGCGAGACAGGTAAGGACCGCGCGGCCATGGGCGATGAGGGAGACATCGATGCCCTCGCGCTTCACCTCGGCGACACCCAGGGGGATGGTGTAGGCACCATCGGGAACCTCACCGAGGTCGCCGTAAAGAAGAGTGTTCTCCATGAAGCAGACGGTGTCGTTGTCGCGGATGGAGGAGATCATCAATCCCTTTGCATCGTACGGGGTGGCAGGGCAGACGACCTTAAGACCCGGGGTGTTCGCCAAAAAGTTCTCCGGGGTGTGGGAGTGGGTGGCACCGACATTCGTGCCGCCATTGGCGGGCCCACGAACGACCATCGGGACATTGATGAGACCACCCGACATGTAGCGGATACAGCCGGCATTGTTGATGATCTGGTCAAAGCCGACGTAGGCGAAGCTCCAGAACATGAGCTCCACCACAGGCCGAAGCCCCATCATCGCCGCGCCCACACCCATTCCAAGGAAAGCAGCCTCACTGATTGGAGTATCGATCACCCGCTTGGAGCCAAACTTTTCCCAGAGGCCTTCGGTGACTTTGTAGGCCCCGTTGTACTGGGCGACTTCCTCTCCCATGAGGAAGACGTTCTCGTCACGGGCGAGCTCCTCGGCGAAGGCGTCGTTCAGCGCTTGGCGATAAGTGATGAGAGGCATGAAAGTAGACTGTTAGCGGTTTAGGCTGAAGGCGAGAGGAAGAGGGTTCGGAACCATACGGCTACTCGCTGAAGAAGTGGCGGCCTGTCCGACCGGATTCCGTCTGATGGTCGACCTCGTGGTAGATATCCTCAAAGATGCTCTCCTCGGAGGGCCAGGGACTATTGATGCCGAACTCAGCTGCGGATGCGGCCTCGGCCTTCGCCTCGGCATCGATCTTGTCGACCTCCTCCTGCGTGATCACCTTCTCCGCAAGGAGCTGATTCTGCCAGAGGGTGATAGGGTCGTGCTCGGTCTTGTAGAGTTCGATCTCCTCGGGGGAACGGTATTTCTTGGCATTCGCGTCGGCCACGGAATGACCGTAGTAGCGGTAGGTGGAGACTTCCAGGACATGGGGACGGCATTGCGTGCGCGCCTTATCCATCACATCACCGAGGGAGGCCCGGAGTTCGTAAAGGTCGAATCCACTGCAGAGCGACCAGTCCACATCGAACCCCTCGGCACGGGAGGCAAGGGAGTGCCGGATCGCCGAGGAGCGCTCGAGGCTGGTTCCCATGGAGTAACCGTTGTTCTCAATGACGAAGACGACGGGAAGTTCCATCAAGGCGGCCATGTTGAGGCACTCGCTGAAAACACCCTGATTCACCGCTCCATCACCGAGGAAAGCGACAGCGCACCCCTTGATCCCCTTGTACTTGATGGCAAAAGCAAGCCCGAGGCCAAGGGGAGTCTGACCGGCAACAATGCCATGCCCCCCCCAGTAATGCTTGTCGGGCGCGAAGAAATGCATCGACCCCCCTTTCCCCTTGGAACAGCCCGTTCCTTTGCCGAACAACTCGGCCATGCACTCGTTCATCCCCATGCCAACCGCCAGGGCATGACCATGATCACGGTAGGCCGTGATGATCTCATCGTGACCATTCATCAGGGAGGCGGTGCCGACAGCAACCGACTCCTGACCGATGTAAAGGTGGAGGAACCCCCCCATGATCCCCTGGTTGTAGTATTTCAACGCCTGCTGCTCAAAGCGGCGGATGCGGAGCATCTCCCGAAGAAAAGCGATCTTTTCTTCAGGTTTGAGGCTGACATTGAAGGGAGACTTGGAAAAATCGGGTGCGCTCACTTTGGGGACTGCAGAACCGACCGCTTTTTTCACAGTGGTCTTGTTGGATTTTAAAGGTTGAGAAAGCGTGCGTGCCATGGGCTTTTTCCTTCCTCTGGTTAGAGAAGGCGAAGCGAAAACTATCCCGAAATCAGACCCATGCGGCAAGCCCGAACAGACCGATGAGTAAATCTGAAAAACAGGAAGACAGGAAAAGAATTAAGGTTGCCCTTTCATCCTCCTGATTTCCTGATTTCCTGATTTCCAAATAAATTCCCCAAATCTACTTCTTCCCAAGGGCATCCGCCTCGAGAGCTGCCTTCACGGCCTCCTCGATCTCGGCATAGAGGGCCTGATCTCCTTTGAGAAGCTCCTTGGCCGCATCACGTCCCTGGGCGATATTGTTCCCCTTGTAGCTCATCCAGGACCCCCTCTTTTCGATGATGTTCTTCTCAAGGGCCAGATCGAGCAGGGAACCCGTGCTTGAAATCCCCTCATTGTACATGATGTCGAATTCGGCCTCCGTGAAAGGGGGAGCGACCTTGTTCTTAACCACCTTCACGCGGGTGCGGTTGCCGGTGACGGTGCCGTCGGTCTGCTTGATCGCCCCGATGCGTCGGATATCGACGCGAACGCTCGAGTAGAACTTGAGCGCCTTGCCTCCGGGCGTTGTCTCGGGGGTGCCGAACATGACCCCGATCTTCTCACGGATCTGATTGGTGAAGATGCAGCAGCAATCAGCTTTGGAAATGAAAGCCGTGAGCTTCCTCATCGCGGCACTCATGAGACGGGCCTGTGCTCCGACAACGGAGTCACCAATCTCACCCTCGAGTTCCGACTTCGTGACCAGGGCGGCGACGGAATCCAGGACAACGACATCGACGGCATTGGAACGGACAAGCGTCTCGCAGATGCGGAGAGCCTCCTCGCCGGAACTTGGCTGAGAGACAAGGAGTTCCTCAAGGTTCACCCCGAGTTTGCGGGCATAGCTGGGGTCAAGGGCATGTTCGACATCGATGAAGGCAGCGACTCCTCCCCGCTTCTGCGCCTGGGCGACGACGGTCAGCGTGAGTGTCGTTTTGCCGGATGATTCCGGCCCGTAGATCTCCACGATGCGGCCCTTGGGGAATCCTCCCACGCCGAGAGCACGATCGATCAGCAGATTGCCGGTCGGAATCGAGGCGATGTTCACCGCCGAGGCATCCCCGAGTCGCATGATCGCGCCGTCACCGTAATCCTTCGCGATGGCCTGGATGGCAAGATCCAGATTCTTGGCTCGAGCCGTGGCGGCTTTATCGCTGGATTTTTCTGATGCGGATGCGTCGTCTTTGGCCATAATTCGTGTAGTGGTGTGATTGATTGGTGAATCCCTAGCGTAATGAACCCGCCGCAAGCGGCAATCGGAAAACGGCGGCTTGCCTTTCCATCGGGTATTTCTAACTTGAACGTTCCTGATGAACCCCCTGCCCTCCTCTTTTCTACCAAGAACCATCAGCACCACGGGACTCTGGTTGGCCGTGATCGCCTCCTTTGTCCTTCGTTCGGAAAATACCTTTGTCATTCTGATTGCAATCCCGGCGCTGGTGTCGCTCTGGGAATACTTCACCCTCCTGAAAGCCGGGGGGATAGCCCATCACCGCAGCTTGGGCATGGCAGCAGCGTTGATTCTCATGGGTCTTGACTTCTGGCTTCTGCGATCGCCCGCGATGGCCTTACCCGTTCTTCAGGGTGGGGGTCGGATTTTTGCCGTCGAAGCCGCCCTTATCGCCCTCTTTGTCATCGCCCTTTTCGCTCGGGAATTCGGAAGGAATAACCCTTCGCGTGAAACGGCAGAGGCCATTGGATTCACCCTTTTCGGCGTCCTTTACATCCCCTGGCTCTTTCTCTTCATGGCGAAGCTGCTTTATCTGACCCCGAAGACCGCCGACGGATTTACCACGGGCCAGTATCTGGTCCTCTTTGTGGTCGCTGTGACGAAGTTCACTGATGTGGGCGCCTTTCTCTGTGGAAGCCTTTTTGGGAGAAGGCCGTTTTTCCCGAACATCAGTCCCAAGAAAACAGCAGAGGGTATTGCAGGCTCACTGGTTGTTGCGGTCCTGGTGGGCCTCGGGATCTTTCACTTCTTCGGACAACACCTTCCCCACTTCCCACCCCTTCTGATCTGTGCACTCTCCCTGCTCTTCGGGATTTTCGGGATTGCAGGAGATCTTGCCGAGTCGCTCCTGAAGCGTTCCGTTCACACGAAGGATTCCGGTCACGTACTGCCGGGGATCGGAGGGGGTATGGACCTGATCGACAGCCTCCTCTTCACCCTCCCACTGTTTTACTTCCTTCTCCAGTTCCTGCTACCCCCCATCAAGGCATGAGTATCGGGATGATGAAGCGGCGGGTCGTGGTTCTTGGAGCCACGGGCTCCATCGGCGGAAGCACGATGCGCGTGGCTCGGGCCCTGCCGGAGAAGATCGAGATCGTGGGACTCTCCGGAAGGCAAAACAAAGCACTCCTACTCGATCTGGCGCGGGAATTTCCCTCGGCCGCACTC
Organism: uncultured Spartobacteria bacterium; assembly: GCA_903847935.1. Classification (GTDB taxonomy): domain Bacteria; phylum Verrucomicrobiota; class Verrucomicrobiia; order Chthoniobacterales; family UBA6821; genus UBA6821. The sequence goes on from CAINEX010000068.1 coordinate 14,503, forward strand.
TGCGCAGGGGAAGAGTTGTCAGCGGCCTGGCTAAGCTCCCGGCTCGGCGGTCGACCTGTAAGGCATGGTGATCAGGGTCTCCTGAATCTCGCTGCCATATCCGAGGCGGACCTTGTGCTCGTGGCCATTGTGGGAACTGCGGGACTCAAGCCCGCCCTGCGCGCCCTGGAGTGCGGCAAAGATCTTGCCGTCGCCAGCAAGGAGATCCTGGTGATGGCCGGGGAAGAGGTAATGGCCGTCGCCAGTCGGACAGGAAGCCGCATCCTGCCCGTTGATAGCGAACACAACGCCATTTTCCAGTGCTTGGAAGGCCGTGACCCTTCGACCGTGAAGAGACTCATCCTGACCTGCTCGGGAGGACCTTTCCGGAATTCCTCAGAGGCGGATCTGCTGAACGTTACCCCGGAGCAGGCTCTCCGTCACCCTACCTGGGCAATGGGTAGGAAGATCTCGATCGATTCCGCGACACTCTTCAACAAGGGATTGGAGATGATTGAGGCCAAGTGGCTCTTCGGGATTCCCATGGAGAAGATTGATGTCGTGATCCATCCCCAGAGCATCATCCATTCGATGGTGGAGTTCATCGACGGATCCATCATGGCCCAGATGAGCTCGACCGACATGGCTCTCCCCGTTCAGTTCGCTCTCACCTATCCGGAACGCCACGAAGGACCCTGTGTCCCCCTTGATCTTGCGGCCTTGGGAAGGCTTGATTTCCAAGCTCCGCGCACGGACCTCTTTCCCGCGCTGGATCTTGCCCGTCGTGCCGGTTCGGCGGGGGGAACTCTTCCCGCCGTCTTGAATGCAGCCAACGAGGCTGCCGTGGAGGATTTCCTGAACGGGCGGTGCAGTTTCCCTCAAATCTGGGAAAATGTCGCCCGGGCGATGGATCAGGTCCCCTTTGTGGAGCATCCGTCGCTGGAACAACTCATTGAAGCGGACTTGGCGGCACGGACCTACCTGAAACGACGGTAGACTGAAGGCCTTTAGACTATTAGGAACCCCACGCACCCCGTCTTAGGAACCGCTTTTCTCCTCATTCGGCACTTTTCATTCCACCTTTAAAAGAAAAGCCCCGCACCATTTCCGGTACGGGGCTTTCAGTGATTGGAAGGGTGGTTAGGCTTTCAGGGCCGTCTGGTAGTTCTGCTCGGCGTGGTCCCAGTCGACCACGTTCCACCAGGCCTTGAGGTAGTCGGGGCGGCGATTCTGGTAGTGGAGGTAGTAGGCGTGCTCCCAGACATCGTTTGCAATAACGGGCTTGTTCCCGTCCATGTAGGGGCTGTCCTGATTGGGGAGGGAGATGATCTCGAGTTGTCCCTGCTTGTTGACGATAAGCCAGACAAAGCCACTGCCGAAGCGGCCAACGCCAGCGGCCTCGAACTTCGACCTGAACTCATCGTAGCTGCCGAAGGTCTTGGTGATCGCCTCGCCGAGTGAACCGACGGGGGCTCCACCTTTGCCCTGCCCCATGATCTCCCAGAAAAACGTGTGGTTGGAGTGACCTCCGCCATTGTTACGGACAGCCGTGCGTATCGCTTCGGGAACGGACGCAAGGTCGGCGATCAGTTCGTTCACCGGCTTTGCGGCAAGCTCGGGATGGTCCTTCAGGGCATTGTTGAGGTTGTTGACGTAAGCGGCGTGGTGCTTGTCGTGATGGATCTCCATCGTGCGTGCATCGATATGCGGCTCAAGGGCATCAAAGGCGTAGGGAAGTGGAGGCAATGTGTAGGACATAGGTGATAAGCATGGCTCCTAGCGCCTCCGGCAAGCAAGAGAGATTTCAGGGGATCACTGGAACGGAAAAGGTCATTTCAGTCCCCTTACATCATCACTTCAACGCATCCAACGGATCGTCAGTCAGTGGATAAAGTTTGCGGTATTCGATCGCCTGAAGACCGATGAGTGCCGCAACGGTGGCGATTTCCTCGCTATGAGCAACGCGGGAGACCTCGGCGGCGGGGCGGGAGAGACCCATGATGATCTGCCCGTGCAGGTGGGCTCCGGAAAGCTGCTGGACTAGCTTCGCCGCGATATTCCCCGAATTCAGGTCCGGGAAGATCAGGACGTTGGCCTGCCCTGCCACCAGACTATCAGGCAACTTGATGCGGGCGATCGCCGGATCCAGCGCCGTGTCGGCCTGAAGCTCCCCATCGATCTCCATCGGGCGGTCCAACCCTTCAACGCTGCCGATCTTGACGGCCAATTCCCGGGCTTGAGCAGCGGCTGCGGCCATTTTCGAGGCGGCGGGATGAGAGGAACTTCCATGCGTGGAAAAGCTCAGGAATGCGATCCTGGGCGTGCGACCGAAAACCTGCCTGGCCAACATCCCTGCCTGGACGCCGATGGAGGCGAGTTGCTCGACCGTGGGTTCAGGGACTGCCCCGCAGTCTGCAAAAAAGAGAACCCCTTGGTCGCCGACACTCTTGCCGGGCACCTCGACCACCATCGCGCTGGAAACCACCGAGGCATGGGGCAGCGGTTTGATCAACTGGAGTAGCGGACGGTAGAGTGAACCCGAATAGGCGTTGACCCCTCCGACGAGACCATCCACCAGGCTGTTTTGAAGCATCATGGCCGCGAAGTAGTTCGGAGTGAGGAGCACGGAGCGCAGATCATCAGCCCCTATCGAGCGATACCTCTCCAATCTTCCCGCCAAATGCAGGAAACGGGGCATCTCCGAGGAGGTCTCTGGATCGACAACAGCCACCATCTCCAACGAGATCTCATTTGCTTTTGCCACAGCCCTGATCTCTTCCTTATTACCGATCAGAATCGCCACGCCGAGACCGCGGTCATTGAAGATGCGGGCTGCACGGATCACCCGCGGGTCGTTCCCGTCAGGGAAAACGATCCTCTTGGGATGACGGCGCAACTTGGCGTAAACGGTTTGTAGAAACGACATCTGAGGAGAGGTTGGAAAAGATCGGCCTCGGAGACAAGAATGATCCCTATCAATCCACGCCCCAAGGTAAAAACTTCCTTGCGCGGAACGCTCCTCCTTAGTTTCCTGCCACCAATGATCACCCGACTCCTTCACACCCGCTACAGGGTTCATGACCTCGAAAAGACTGTTTCTTTTTACCGGGATGTCCTGGGCCTCGAGGAAGTCCGTCGCAGTGAGAGCGATAGGGGCTCCAAGCTTGTCTTTCTAAAAGCCCCACAGAGCACTGAGGAGATCGAGATCTGCCAGTACGATGCAAGCGGTCCCGTACAGGTTGGACCTGACCTGACTCATCTTGCCTTTGAAGTCACGGATCTGGAAGCTTTTGCCAAGAATGCCACCGCCAAAGGATACCCCCTGAGTGACGGCCCTCACAAGACCCCGACGGGATCACTTATTGCCTTCATCGATGCCCCGGAAGGGTACGAAATCGAGTTGATTCAGCATTAAGCTTTCGGCTTTCTGTTTTCCTTCTTTCCGATTCTTCTTATCCCATGATTCCCGAACCGAAACAAGTCGTCGAAAACTCCTCAAAATTCCTCAGGGAGTTCCAAGAATTTATCAGTAGGGGCAACGTGGTCGATCTGGCGATCGGTGTGATCATGGGTGCGGCCTTCGGGAAGATTGTGTCCGCATTGGTCAACGATATCATCATGCCCCCGATCGGCCTGCTCCTTAAGGGGATCAACTTCAAGGACCTCTATCTCCCCCTCAACGGAAAGCACTACGGCACCTTGGCCGACGCACAGAAAGATGGAGCCGCCATCCTGAGTTACGGGAGTTTCATCAATACCATCATTGAGTTCGTGATCATCAGTGCCTGTGTCTTCGCACTGGTCAAGGCGATCAATACGCTCCGTAGGAACCAACAGGCCCCGGCACCAGCACCTCCCAGCAAGAGCGAGGAACTTCTCACGGAGATCAGGGATCTGCTGAAGAAGTAATCACTGAACTCCACGATGCGGCCATCTTTGCCCCTCCTAAGCCGACGTGATTTGGAGGCCAATAGAAGTGGGCGCAAGGATAGTCCACTGACGCCTTGTAAGTAGTGATCCCCGATCGCTTGTTATCCCGGTGACATCCACTGGGATAACTTCATCGACACCATCAGGGGCGGTTGATCTCCCCTGCTCTTTATCATTGGCCGCGCCTCTCCCAGCACCTCCGAACACCTCCCGATCGCTCCGACAGGGAGGGCGTTCTTCAGTAGCTTCAAGCTGCCTTGCCGTGCTCTAGGGGCACCCCTGACCCTCCTAGAACTTGACGCCGAGTGACCAGAAGATGTTCTGGGAGGTCAGGTTGTTGTTTCCTGCCACGGCGTTGTAGAAGAGCGAGGTGTTCCAGCGCTTGGAGAACTCGACCGTGACGCCGACTCCCGTGTAGAGGTAGTCGCGGATGCCCGTGGA
>CAINEX010000069.1 GCA_903847935.1 uncultured Spartobacteria bacterium
AGTTTCACCTTGCCCCTGTCATCAACTCCGATGCACTTGACCCAGATGACATCACCGGTCTTGACAACATCCTCGACCTTGTTGACGCGCATGTCTGCAAGTTCAGAGATATGAACCAGTCCATCCTTACCGGGAAGAACCTCAACGAAGGCGCCGAACTCCTTGATGGAGACAACGGTTCCTTGGTACATCTCACCCACGGTGATCTCCTTGATCATGCCGAGGATGATTTCCTTGGCGCGCTTTAGGCTCTCGCCGTTGCTGGAGTAAATGTTCACGGAACCATCGTCCTCGATGTTAATCTCAGCGCCTGTCTCCGCAACGATGCTCTTGATGGTCTTACCACCGGGTCCGATGATGAGACCAATCTTGTCCTGAGGAACCTTCACGGTCTCAATACGGGGAGCATACTTGCTCATCTCACTGCGGTGAGCAGGGAGCGTCTGCTTCATGTGATCAAGAATGAGACCACGATTCTTGCGTGCGTCATCAATCGCGGAAGCCATGAGCTCATGGCTGATCCCCTTGAGCTTCAGATCAAGCTGAAAGCCCGTGACGCCGACTTCTGTGCCGCAAAGCTTGAAGTCCATGTCACCGAAGTGATCCTCACTTCCGATGATATCTGTGAGAAGGGTGTGACGGGTGAGCTTGCCGTGACCATCATCCTCGGAGACAAGTCCGACGGAAATACCGGCCACTGGACGCTTGAGAGGCACGCCTGCATCGAGAAGTGCGAGCACACCCGCACAGACAGAGGCCATCGAGGTAGAGCCATTGGACTCCATGACCTCACTGGTCACGCGGAGAGCATAAGGAAACTCCTGCTGGCTTGGAATAACCGGGAAGATGGAACGCTCGGCAAGAGCTCCATGACCGATCTCACGACGGTTCTGACCGCCGAAACGGCCCGTCTCGCCGACGCTGAACGGAGGGAAGTTGTAATGGAGAAGGAAACTCTTGGTCGTCTCGCCACCACCGTATCCGTCGATCATCTGAGCCTCATCGGAAGTGGCAAGTGTTGCAAGGGCCATGGCCTGAGTCTCACCGCGGGCAAAGAGTGCCGAACCGTGGGCGCGAGGCAGAACGGTGGTCTCGCTTGAAAGTTGGCGGAGTTCAAGGAGTCCGCGACCATCGCAGCGCTTCTGCTTGTCAAGGATGCTCACCCTGAAGGCCTTCTTCTGAAGATAATCAAATGCCTGGGAAATCTCGAACTTGGTAGCGGAGGGGAATTTCTCAAGGATCTTGGCGCTCACCTCCTCGCGAAGGGCTCCAACGGCCTTGCCGCGCGCAACCTTGCTGGGGGTGTAGAGTGCTGACTCAATGCGGTCACCGGCAACCGCATAAGCGATCTCAAGCATCCCTTGGTCAACATTAAGAAGGGTGAACTCGCGCTTCGGCTTGCCGGCCTTGGCAATCAACTCCTGCTGTGCAGCAATCAGAGGACGAGTCTGCTCACGTGCAAAATCAAGCGCTTTCTTGAAATCTTCCTCAGGAAGTTCGTTGGCGGCACCCTCGATCATGATGACGTTCTCTCCATCTCCCACATAGACGAGGTCAAGGTCGCTGTACTCACGCTCGGCGTGGGTGGGATTAACAACGAAAGCCCCGTTCACGCGACCCACGCGGACAGCGGCGATCGGCTTCTCGAACGGGATGTCCGAGACGCAGAGAGCGGCCGAGGCACCGTTGATGGATAGGATGTCAGGGTCGATCTGACCATCAGCGGAGAGAAGGATGCTGATGATCTGCGTGTCGTAGAAGTAGTTCTTCGGGAAAAGAGGACGCAGAGGACGATCGGTCATGCGGGCGGTCAGGATCTCCTTTTCGCTAGGACGACCTTCGCGCTTGAAATAACCACCGGGAAACTTACCCACGGCTGCCGCCTTCTCCTTGTAGTCGACGGTGAGGGGGAAAAAGTCCTGCCCCTCCTTCACCGAGGTAGCGGAGACGGCACTGACGAGGACGATAGTCTCGCCTGAGCGGACCATAACGGCTCCGTCCGCGAGTTTGGCGATCTTGCCGGTTTCAAAGCTAATGGGATTCTGGCCGACAGGGGCCGTGACGATGGTATGTGACATGGGAATTTAAGGTTGGGGTGGGTGTTGCTTGAGTCCGATGGGCGCTCCTTCATGTTGGGCGCCCGTGATGCGGATGGCACCCGGAATGGGTGCCTGCATGGTTCTTGTGGGTTGTGTACGATCCCTAAAGCGTAAAACTACGCCGGGAGTGAGTGTGTCTTGAACGAATCCTTCAACTCTCCACAACAGACCGATCGCAGTGGATCGGCAAGCGCGAAGAAATAAAAGGCAAAGAGACGTTATTTACGCAGGTTCAGCTTCTCGATGATTGTCTGGTATCTCTCGGAGGCGCGATCCTTGAGATAATCAAGAAGGCGACGGCGAGTGGCTACCATCTTAAGGAGTCCGCGGCGGGATGAATGATCCTTGGCGTTAACCTTTAGGTGCTCCGTAAGAACCGTGATCCTCTGGGTGAGGTTGGCAACCTGTACATCGGCACTGCCTGTGTCTTTTTCGTGCAGCCGAAGTGCTGCGATTTCTGCTGTTTCTGTTGTCGTCATGTTTTTGAAGACGGGGAACTTAGCCCCCTCCAGTATCATTTGACAAGGAGAATCAGGGAATCTCCTGACGATCTTTGATGACACTGATGTGACAGAGAGGATCTCTAGGAGCAGAAATCCTTCTAAAATCGAAGAAATTACCTCCTTTTGGGCTCGTTTCAACAAGTTGTGGACTGGCGGAACTCATTCTTCATTTTATGATGCCAGCATGTCACAATTCATTTTAGAGCTGACTATTCTTCTCTAAGTTTCAAATCAAACGCCTGATAATTTTCATACCATGAAGAATCGAAAAAAAACAAACGACCGCCAAACTCCCTACGAATTTCTCAAAAACCTTCTCAATACCCCCTCTCCCTCTGGTTTCGAGACCCGGGGCCAGAAGATCTGGGTCGATTACGTAAGCCAATTTGCAGATTCCGCAGAGATCGACTCCTATGGAAACGCCTATGCCACCCTTAATCCGAAAGGTAATCCCACCGTCTTTATCAGTGGTCATGTGGATGAACTGGGGTTGATTGTCTCCCACATCACGGAGGAGGGATTCCTCTACTTTAAGGGGATCGGAGGTGTCGATCGGACCCTCATTAGGGGACAGCGGATGACGATACACGGGGCCTCGGGACCAGTCCCGGGAGTCACGGGTCTGCTCGCCGTCCACATGCAGGAGCCCGATGATCGTAATAAAGTGCCTGAGGTGCACACCATGTACATTGATATAGGGGTCTCCTCACGCAAGGAGGCCGAGAAGTTCGTGCACGTCGGAGATGCCGTGACTTACTCGGCGGAGTTTCAGGAACTCGCGGGAGGCCGCTTTGCAGCCCGGGGTTGTGACAACAGGATCGGAGCCTGGGCGGCGGCCGAAGGTCTCCGTCTTGCCTCGGTAAAAAAGGACAAACTCCAAGCAAAACTTGTCGCCGTCTCAACCATTCAGGAGGAAAACGGCCTCTATGGGGCCTCGATGGCAGGCTACCGCATTCACCCGGATGTCGCGCTTGTGGTTGATGTCACCCACGCCACGGACATCCCGAACTGCTCCAAGGCAAAGCATGGAGAAGTCGTGATGGGCAAGGGGCCGGTCCTCAGCCTCGGTAGTGTGAACCATCCCGTCGTGAACAGCCGGCTCAGGGAAGTCGGCAAGAAGGCCGGCATTAACCTTCAGGTTGAGGTGAATCCTCGTGCGACAGGCACGGATGCCGATGCGATCTTCAAGCAGAAGGGGGGCATCCCGACCGTTTCTATCGGGGTTCCCAACCGATACATGCACTCACCCGTGGAGATGATCCAACTCTCGGATCTGCAACAGACAGCCGAACTTCTCGCCTGCTTCGCCCTGAATGTCAGCAAAGGAGACCATTTCGGCGTCAGCTTGGGGTGATGGACTGAAGGTTGGATAACTCCGCTTAAATAGGCACCCGAAAGACAGGTAACCAGTAAGCAGTAAAGTCGATCTCAACTTTTTTTCTTCTCGCCCTTCACCTTGGTGGGAGTGCCGGGAGTGGTGATCTTGAAGGTCATTTTGTCACCGTCACGAGTCGCTTGGATCTGATCCCCAGGCTTATAGGAACCGCGTAAGATATCTTCAGCGATCGGATCCTCAAGATACCGCTCCACGGCACGGCGCATCGGTCTGGCTCCGTAGGTCGGATCGTACCCTTTTTCAATGAGCAGTTCGGAAGCGGAGGCATCGAGGGTAACCGTGATACCCTTGTCCTTGATACGCTCAAGAACTTTGGAAACCTCGAGCTCGACAATGCGTGTCAGCATCTCCTTGGAGAGAGTCTTGAAGACAATGATGTCATCGATACGGTTCAAGAACTCAGGTTTGAAAACCCGCTTGGTCTCTTCCATGATTTTTTCGCGCATGGTGTCGTGACTTTCATCATGCTTCGGAGCGCCAAAACCAAGGGACGTCTGCTTCTTGATGAGTTCGGCCCCGACATTCGAGGTCAGGATGATGATCGTGTTACGGAAATCAATCTTGCGTCCGAGGCTGTCGGTCACCGTTCCCTCTTCCAGAATTTGAAGAAGCAGGTGCATGACATCGGGATGGGCCTTCTCGATCTCGTCAAAGAGCACGACCGAGTAAGGACGGCGGCGGACCGCCTCCGAGAGTTGCCCCCCCTCCTCATGACCGATGTATCCCGGCGGAGATCCGATGAGACGAGAGGAGGTGAACTTCTCCATGTATTCTGACATGTCGATCTGGATGATCGCATCGGGATCGCCGAACATGAATTCCGCCAGTGATCTTGCCAGGAAAGTCTTGCCGACACCCGTCGGGCCCAAAAAGATAAAGGAGCCTATGGGGCGGCGTGGGTCCTTGAGATCGGCACGGGAGCGACGCAGCGCCTTACTGATAAGGGTGACCGCTTCATCCTGACCGATAACGCGCTTCCTGAGATCCTCCTCCATGGCCAGAAGTTTCTGGGTCTCTTTCTGCTCCATGCGCTGGAGGGGCACACCGGTCCACTTGGAGAGAACCTGCATGATCTCATCCTCACCCACTATGACCTCGTGTTCATCACGAGTCTGCCTCCAAAGGGCCAGAGCGGCCTCAAGGTCTTCCTTGGCTTTCTTCTCTGTATCCCTAAGCGCGGCGGCCTTCTCGAAATCCTGGGCCTTGATGGCGGTCTCCTTCTCGCCGCGGATCCGGTCAATCTCGGCCTCCATCTCCTTGGTGGCGGGCGGACGTGTCATCGCTCCGATTCTGGCACGTGAACCAGCCTCATCCATGATATCGATCGCCTTGTCAGGCAGAAAACGTCCCGTCAGATAGCGGTCGGAAAGTTTTGCGGCCGCTACGAGCGCTGCATCGGTGATAACAGCCTTATGATGGGCCTCATACTTGGCACGAAGTCCCTTGAGGATGAGGATGGTGTCCTCCACCGAGGGTGCGTCGACCTTCACGGACTGGAAGCGTCTCTCAAGAGCCGAATCCTTCTCGATATACTTGCGGTACTCGTTGAGTGTCGTGGCCCCGATGCACTGGAGTTCACCACGACTAAGCGCCGGCTTGATGATGTTTGAGGCGTCCATGGCACCCTCGGCCGAACCGGCACCCACGATGGTGTGAAGTTCATCGATGAACAGGATGATATTCTTGTTTTTCCTGATCTCATCCATAACGGCCTTAATCCGCTCCTCGAATTGTCCACGGTACTTGGTACCCGCCACCATCAGCGCTAGATCAAGCGTGATGAGTTGCTTGTCGGCTAGAATCTCAGGGACGCTGCCATTGACAATTTCTTGGGCGAGTCCTTCGGCGATGGCCGTCTTACCAACGCCTGCCTCACCGATAAGAACGGGATTGTTCTTGCTGCGTCGGCAAAGAATTTGAATCACGCGCTCGATTTCCTCGGAGCGACCGATCACCGGATCGAGTTCCCCCTTGCGGGCCAACTCCGTCAGGTCACGACCGAAGGCTTTCAGTGCGGGTGTCTTTGATTCCTTGCGTGCTCCGCCTCCCGAACTTACCTCCTCGCCTTCCATCTGCTCAAGCCCCTCCTCACCCTCCTCGGACGGAGTGAAGTTGGGATCGAGTTCCTTCAGGACCTCATTCCTTGTGCGGTCGAGATCAACCTCAAGGTTCTTGAGGACGCGTGCTGCGACCCCCTCTCCCTCGCGGAGAAGTCCGAGCAGGATATGCTCCGTGCCAACGTAGGAGTGTTGAAGGGCTTTTGCCTCTTTCCCGGCCAGGGCCAGCACTTTTTTTACTCGCGGAGTATAGGGAATATTGCCCGGCATCTTGGTCTCCGGACCGGTGCCAACCTGCTTCTCAACCTCCTGTCGCACTGTCTCAAGATCAAGGCCCATCTTCTGAAGAACATTCACCGCTACCCCCTGCCCCAACTTGATGAGACCAAGAAGAAGATGCTCGGTGCCCACGTAATTGTGATTGAATCGGTCGGCCTCCTTGCGGGAAAGGGCCAATACCTGCTGGGCTCGGGGCGTGAAGTTATTCATCATGATTCCTCGCTGGTGGGTGATTGTACGATGGGTGGCGTGGTCGGGATTTTTCCGATTTCCGGCTCGGGCATCTTCTTTAACTTCGTGCGGATCAGCGCCGCGCGCAAGGAATCACGTTCCTCGGATCCAAGTTTTGTAGCCTGGAGCCCTTTTTGAAGGTGGGCAGGTTGCGTCTCAATGAAGAGCTCGTCGACCTGAAGTCGGTATCCTCCGGGAAAGAGACCGAGATCGACACCCATCTTAATGAAGGAGAGTAGATTAAGTGCCTCCTTGGATGTGATGGAGTGGGCGTGGCACAGGATGCCATAGGCCCTGCCGATCTGATCAAGAAGAGTCTCCGCCCGCTGCTGTAGGAGAATCTGCCGCGCATTTTGCTCGTGTTCAAGGATTTGAAAAATCACCTTGTTCAAACGGCCGATGATCTCCTCCTCGGCCTCACCTAGGGTCGTTTGGTTCGAGACCTGAAAGAGGTTCCCCATCGCCTCGCTTCCCTCGCCATGAAGGCCCCTCACGGCCAGTCCTATCTTGTTGACGGAGTTGATGATCTTATTCACCTGCTCCGACATCACCAATCCCGGCAAGTGAAGCATTGCACTGGCCCTCATTCCCGTCCCGACGTTGGTCGGACAGGCGGTGAGATAGCCGAGTTCGTTGTGAAAAGCAAAGTCGAGTGACTCTTCCAATTCGCCGTCCGCCTGATTGATCATGGCAAAGACCTCATCGAGTTGAAGCCCTGCACGAATGGCCTGCATCCGGAGATGATCCTCCTCGTTGATCATGAAGCTGAGCGTCTGTGCGGTGTTCATGACCACCGCGCTCCCGGCACCTTTTGCGGCATGCTCCCTACTGATAAGATGACGCTCCATGAGTACCTGCTTCTCCAGAGGAGAGAGATCCTCGAGCTTTTCGGAAAAAGCCTCCTTCATTTCCGGAAGCTGGATCACGGCACCCCGGATCTCGTCGAGAACGGCAACGCGCTCTGCTTTTTTGGCCCATCCCGGGAAAGGCTTGCCCTTGAGATTGCGGGCCAGTCTGACCCGGCTGCTGACAACGATCTGGTCATGCGGCCCCGAACCGCTGAGCCACTCACCAGTGTTGGCAATGATGGCGGAAAGTTTCATGATTTTTTACCGGGGTTGGGCGGAACATCCTCCGTTTGCACCAAGGAGAGCCGATTTGGCCCGTCAAGCAGGTCCGGTTCACCACCCGACAGGTTACTCTCCCCGGATTTGCTTTCCTTGCCTTCCTCACTTTCCAGAAGGCGGATTTTGTCACGGAGCCCCGCTGCATCCTCAAATTTCTCCTCCAGGATTGCTTTCTCAAGCCCCTGCTGGAGAGCAGCCAACTCACGGGCCCTGCTCAGGGCTAGTGCAAGCCTTGCAGGGACTTTCCCGGTATGGATCAGTCCCCGATGCATGTTTTTGAGCATGCCAGAGAGTCCCTCGGCAAAAGCATCGTAGCAGGCACTGCATCCCAATCGCCCTGTTTTCTTGAAATCAGTCTGGGAGAAACCGCAGACCGAGCAACGGATCCCGAGTGGGTTTTTTTCGATTTCCTGCGCCGCACCAAGCCCGAGGAGGAGATCAGCCAAAGCGAATCCTGTCGGATCATTCACTCCCTTCTCTTTCGAACAGCCCTCGCAGAGATTCACCTTCTGCATTTTTCCCTCCACGATCTGAGTCAGGAAGACCGTGGCCTCCTTGGATTTGCAGACATCGCAGAACATGGGATGAAGAGAGTTGTTTTAGAAGATCGGTGTGCCCTCCGTCTGTGTCAACTCGCGGAAGCGGGCGATCAGGCGGCGTGTCACGGGACCGGGTCGGCCATCCCCGATCGGACGCTTGTCGAGTTCCACTGCGGGAATAATCTCTGCGGCGGTTCCCGTGAGGAAACACTCGTCGGCAGTGTAGATGTCGTAGCGGGTCATCTGCGGTTCCGTGACCCGAATGTGGAACTCATCCGCTATCTGGATGGCAACAGCGCGCGTCACGCCCGCAAGGGCACCGGAGGAAATCGGAGGAGTCGTGATGCATCCCTTGCTGACGATGAAGATATTGTCCCCGGTACACTCCGCTACCAGTCCCTGCTCATTGAGCATCAGTCCCTCGCCCGCACCGGCGTGCGTGGCCTCGATCTTGGCCATGATGTTGTTGAGATAGTTCAGGGACTTCACCATCGGGCTCAACGCTCCGTGGGCGATACGTCGGGTCGAGCAAGTCACGACCTTCAACCCCTTTTCGTAGCTCTCGGCGGGATAGAGCGTTATCTTGGCAGCGATGATGACGACCGTCGGCTTCGGACAATGCTCGGGGCTCAGGCCTAGGTTCCCCTTTCCACGGGTGACGACGAGGCGGATGTAGCCATCCTTCAATTCATTGCGGCGAATTGTTTCGAGGAGCGCCTCGATCATCGCGGCACGATCGAGTGGAATCACCATGAGGATCGCCGAGGCGGACTTGTAGAGTCGCTCGATGTGCTCCTCGAGACGAAAGACCTTGCCGTTGTAAAAGCGGATTCCCTCGAAAACTCCATCCCCATAGAGAAGACCGTGATCAAAAACCGAGATCTTCGCCTCGGACTCCGGATAAAAAGCACCATCGATATAAATCTGCATATCAGACAAACACTATGCTACGGATCACTTGCCATGACAAGTTACTAGGGAAATCAGGCTTCAAACATGCCCTCGATGGTGGCGGCATAAAGTTCCGCGATGACATGTCGTTTGAGTTTGAAAGTCATGGTCAATTCCGTGCCGACTTCAAACGGACGCTCCAGAATTTCAAGGGCCGTGACTCTTTCAAAGGGCTTGAATCCCGTTGCCGCGGAGATATGCCTGCTGATCTCCTGCCGCAGCATCAGAGTCACCTCCTTCCGGGACTTGAGCGAAAGCAAGTCAGGGGCCGAAATTCCAGCCGCGGAGAAACCCGTGAGCGAGGGAACAATCAGGACACCGAGATGTTTTTTGTCCTGCCCCACCACCATACACTGCTCGATGAGCTCCGATTCGAGAAGTCGTGACTCGATCGGGAGAGGCTCCACGTTTTCACCTCCGAGAAGCACGATGGTCTCCTTGCGGCGACCCACAATTTTCAGACAGTCGTTGAAGGTCATCACGCCGAGATCACCGGTGGCAAGCCACCCCTCCTTCAATACCCGCGCAGTCCCCTCGGGATCCTTATAATACCCCTTCATAATCTGCGGGCCCTTGGCATGGATTTCTCCGCGTACTCCGCGGCCTCCCCCTCTCCTTGAATGATTAGGAAAGAGAACGGCTCCGGTGAGAGGATCCACAATGCGCAGTTCCGTCTCTGGGAAGGGGGGACCCACCGTTCCGATCACAAGATGTTTCCAGGTTCGCACGGCAAGGACAGGGCAGCTCTCGGTCAGTCCATAGCCCTCAAGGACGGGAATGCCTATATCGTTGAAAAAGACATCCACATGCGGTGGAAGGGCTCCTCCGCCGGAGATCGTGCCTCGGAGTCGACCGCCAACAAGGGCACGTAATTTTTTTAATACCAGGCGATCCAGGGCCAACCAAGGAAGCAGGCAAAGGATCCAGCCAAACAGGTGGCGGAGAGCCATCATCAGTGAAACGAAGTAAGAACGTCCAGAGAGGTCTATCTCCTGACCCGAGAAAAAGGAGCACGCACTCCGGACCTCGTGAGCCGAAAACCGGGCCGCACGGAAGAGAAGTCTGTTTAACTTCGGAAGGGAATCCACCCGTGAAAGAATCCTCCGGTGAAGCCCTTCCCAGAGTCTTGGCGCAGAGACCATGATTGTGGGACGGACAATCTGGAGATCCTCACCCAAATTACGAAGCGATGTGTAGGCAGTCTCCAATCCGCTGGCGATCGAGATGATCTCAAAGACCCGCTCATAACTATGCCAGACAGGCAGGATCGAAAGGGCCCTGTCTCCCGGACCGATGGCAAAGGGAAGATTGCGGATCTGCGAGGCGATCGACCCGTGCGTGAGTTGGACCCCTTTTGGGGTACCGGTTGTTCCCGAAGTGTAAATAATGGTGAACAGATCCTCCGGTAGCACGGCAGAAATCCTCTTCTCCGCTTCACGATCACCGTTGGCTCGAAGCACTTCACCATGAAGTTCCAACTTCCTCATATCGTGTACCTTCACTGAGGAATCAGCCCCCAGAAAACGATCCTCTGGAATGGAACCGGATGTCTCCATGAGGATGACATGACAGAGTTTCGGAAGCTGTCCTCCAACCGAGGAGAGCTTGGCGAGGACTGCATCGTTCTCCACAAAGGCAACCTGCACATCAGCGTGGTCGAGGATGTAGGCTATTTCGGCAGGGGTGATATCAGCAGCGCGCGGCACATCGGCGGCACCGCAAAACTGAATGGCCGCATCAGCCAAGATCCACTCAAAACGATTGTCAGAGAGGATTGCCAGATGATCCCTCGCGGCGACGCCCAGCCCAATCAAAGCCGAGGCAAGGGAAAACGAACGGTCAATCCACTGATTATACGAAACGGATTGGAAGGATCCGTCAGGCCCACGGGAGGAAAAAGCGGGCAATCCGGACCACCGTTTCCCCGCCTCCGCAAAAAGGGAGGCGAGGTTGGGTAAGATGATCCTACAGGTCACGGATACAACCGTGTCATCCGACTAGAATGACGTAGGCCCTGCATTGAAGGCAGGAGCTTCGAACGTCACGGGAGCTGGTTCGGGGACGATACCCGCGGATCCGGCTCCCTCAGCTGCATAGAGGCCCTCGGCGACCTTGGTCACGCCGGCAAGCTTGCCGATACGGACGTAGAGGGTCTGGCGAGGGTTCTTGGCCGTCCAGAAGTAAGCGTCATGTTCCAAACCGATAAGGATCTCTGTCACCTTCATGGGACGACCATAGCGCTGGAGAACCTTCACAACAGCTGGTGCCAGAGGGCCCGAGGGCGATGCGGGGCGCTTCTTGCCGGCAAGAGGGGATGAGGAGCGGGAACCATCGGCGCTCAGCTTCTTGCCCGAACCCGGGGGACGACCGCGGCGACGAGGAGTCTTCGCAGCCTCAAGGAGTTGCTTGTTCATCGTCAACGAGGCGATTGGAAGCTCTAGAGTAGCTCCGAGGAGTTCGTGCAACTTTTGCTGAAGACGCTCAATCTTTGACGCGATCTTCATTCCTTTTTTCAAGGTGATGGAGTCTGGTATGGTCATGTTATTGTTGGTTTTTTTTGTTTGTTATGCTGTGCGGAAGGTGATGCGTGCCTTTGTTAAATCATATGGTGACATCTCGACAGTCACTTTGTCCCCGGGAACAATTCGGATAAAGTGCTTGCGCATTTTGCCAGAAATATGAGCCAACACCACATGGCCGTTGCCGAGTTCCACCCTGAACATTGTTCCGGGTAAAACTTCGACCACAACACCTTCTGTAGTAATTGCTTCTTCTTTTGCCATAAAGATCGAGTTTTTTACAACCCTTTTACCAAGGTGACAATTAAATTATTTGAAACTTCACGGATTTTTGCCTTTTTTAATCTTCTTTTCATTAGCGTACAACTGACGGCGCAGTAGTTATTATGGAATGTCGACTTTTGCAATCACATGCTCTAATCTCTAAATCTCCTGTGGAAAAACCTAAAAACATTGTCTATTTCGATCTGGAAACACAGCGTACAGCCAATGATGTGGGCGGCTGGGATAAGAAAAGCGCCATGGGGGTCTCGGTTGGTGTGACTTACAGCACGGCCACGGCAACTTATGAGGTTTTTCCGGAAAGCAGGATGTCAGACCTTATTAATCTACTCTGCCGGGCCGATCTGGTAGTCGGCTACAACATCCGGCGATTCGATTATGAAGTCCTGATGGCGTACACCATCCTTGATCTCCCCCATCATCTGCCCACTCTTGACCTGCTGGAAGTTGTTGAGAAAGCTGCCGGCCACAAACTCCCGCTTGATTCGGTGGCGCTCGCCACACTCGGAGTCGGTAAAACGGCCGAAGGCCTCGATGCCATCCGATGGTGGCGCGAAGGCAAGATGATGGAGATCGCAGAATACTGCTGTTTTGACGTCAAGGTGACAAAACTAGTCCATCAGTTTGCCATGGAGCACGGAGAGCTCCACTATATCGATCGATTTTCTCGGAAACAGGCACTTAAGGTTGATCTCGCCCACACCACATGATCCGCCCCCTCGACAACTCCAGAAACAACTGGCGACTTCTCTGGATTGATTTGGAGGAACCCGTCCCGAATCCGACCTCCTCAGTGACCAAGGAAGGGGAGCGGGATTTTTATTTGCCCACCTGCCTTTTGGTCACGACCTCTTCGGGAAAGCCGATCAGCCCACCTCAAATCATCGAGGAGATTGACCAACCCAAAGCGGAATTGTTCCTTGGGCGCCTCTTTGAGGAGCACGGAACCCCTGACAGCCTCATGATTGCTGAAAGTGAGGATTGGGATACGGAGGCATGGAGAAGCTTTGCCATGGATTGCCGTATTGAGATCGCATTCGGCACGTTCCCAACTGGGAAGCCAGGAGAGTTAAAACAATTGGCCCGAAAGATCGCCCTGCATCTTCAGGGAGAGGTCTCTCACTCACGGGCCACGGTGGCAAGGGGACTTGTCTCCACCGCACGACGCCTGCGCTCACCCGAGAAGAAAGCAGCCCATCTCCGTAAGGCCATCGAACAGGACGCCGACTGCTCCCTTGCCCGTATCGAACTTGCCGATACGGACTACCAGGCGGGTCGATGGAAGGAATGCAGCCAGGGATACCGTGAACTCATTGAAAGGGAAGAGCGTCGATGGCAGTCGGAAACACCCGATTGGTGGACGGATCCCGAGACACGCCCGTATCTTCGGGCACTTTACGGCCATGCCATGACCGAATGGCAGCAGGGACGCTTTGCTCACACCTCCGACTACCTCCAGAGACTCCTCACCCTCAATCCGATCGACAATCAGGGCGTCAGATTCCTCCTGCCTCTGGTGCATCTTCTGGCTGAGGATGATACCAGGGCATTGAAAGCCTTGGCGGATTACGAAGCCAATTATGCCGGTGACTACTGCGAACCCGCGCTTCTCTTTGGCAAGGGGCTTGCCTGCTGGAGGGCCGGCGAAGAGGAGTTGGCCAGGGAGGCCTACAGGTCCGGAATGTTGAAAAATCCCTACATTGCCCCCCTGATATTGGATCTCCCCTCCCCGTCTTCGGAGATCTGGTATCCCAATGACCGGGCTGAGCCAGGCTACGCCCAGGATTTCATGCAGTCATACGCGATCCTTTGGGAAAGGGATCCCGCAGCCACGCGCTTTCTGCGGGAGATTCATACGGAGTTGGCACCCGAAGTCGAGCATGTCGTCACCCTTCGCCGCCAGATGAGCGAGTGGCAGGATCAACGCTATGATCGGAACTTCAAGGATCGGTGGAAGGAAATGACCGCCTTGGATGAATCACTCACGGGTGGCTCAGAACGCTAGTTATCGAACCCTTGCACCAACTGCCATCCCCTTCACGCCCATGAAGCGAAGATAACTTCAGTAGCGGAATCCCGGCATCTGGACGGGAAGATCAAAGGACTCCGCATTCTCCTGCTTCCCTATGGTCCGGGGAGGGGAAGTCGGCTCTGGAGGGGCTTTCACCAGTGCCTCATTATCAACATACCCTTTCCCTCCGTTGCTTGTCTTCACAACGCTGTAGCCGAACTCCTTTCTGAGCACGCTGACCTCATCACCTTTTGAAAGGTAGAGATCGGGGCCGTTCCCCTGCGCAGGACCATGTTGAAACAAGGGGGTATTATCCTCGGAAACAAGCATGCGGGGATATTCACCCTCCTTGTAATCGATGGAACTGCATCCCGGTAAACACAAGATCCCCATCACACACAAATGAATCCACCGGTAAGATCGCATCGCCATGGATAAAATTTTTAGGGGAAATTGAGAGTATCGTCCAAGCAGGAATAAGAACCCTTAGGAATAGGAACTCTTGCAAGGGTACTAGGATGGGCTCCGTAAAAAATAATGCCGTATCTGGCATTTTCTTCAAATCGGGCGTCCCGTTTCCCTATCACTTTGCCAATACCTCGTCGTAGAGAGACTCAATCCTTCTGACCAGGGAGCTGATTTCATAGCGCTCAAGAATCGTTCCTCGGGCATTCTTGCCGAGAGAAGACCTCATTTCGGGATCCCGGATCATCCTGTCCACGTTGGAACAAAAGCCCTTCAGATTCCTCGGCGAAACAAGCAATCCGTCGCGGTTATCGGTACAGACTTCGGCGATTCCATCCACGGAAGATGCGACAACGGGCAACCCGCAAGCCATGGCTTCGAGAAGAGCCATCGGGGTTCCCTCAAAGTCGGAAGTCATGAGCAAAGCGTCAAGGGCATGAAAAAGTCCCGGGCGATCAGTCACATGACCAAGAAAACGGATCGACGCCCCATGTCCCGAAGACTCCAATTTTTCACGAAGCTGCCGCTCGAGAGGGCCCGTCCCCGCAATCACAAAGAGAACTTCAGGATGAACATTGATGGTACGCAAGGCCACTTCCAGAAAGAGGTCGAAATTCTTCTGCTCCACGAGGCGCCCGATGCCACCGATCACAAAAGCCGAGAATGGAATCCCCAAGGCGCGGCGCGCTTCCTTGCGCTGATCCTCAGTGGCGGGGTAGAAGGCGCTGGCATCTATTCCGTTGGGAATCATTGTGAGATTGGAATCAGGGACATCCTCCCTGTCCGAAAGATACCGACGGACACTCCCCGAGACCGCAATGATTCGTGAGACCCCACGGTTGGCAAGGGCATCAGCCGCGAGCAGCAAGGGGTTCCGCTCCCGCGACGCATCGTTACACTGGTCGTGCACAACGATTGCTGGGTGGCCCTGAGCAATCGCCAGAGGTTTTGCACAAAGATTGGCACCGAAGAGGTGGAAATGAAGGATGTCATAACGCTCCCTCCGCAGCAGGTTCCAAAAGTTGAGAACATAGTAAGGGGGCCATTTCTTTGGCGAGAGCACATGGGTCGTGATGCCTGCAGTCTCAAAAGCTGCCGCATAAACACCACGGCCATGCATGGAGGCGACTTCCGGATCGTAGCGGGAACGATCAAGATGGGTCACCAGATCAAGCAGGAAAGTCTGTGCACCTCCCAGATCAAGGCTATCGATGACATGCAGCACCCTTCTTGCATGAATCATGGGGCAAACCTCCGTTGCAGTTCACCGGGAGCCAATTGAACAAGGGTTGGCCTTCCCTTGGGCGTCACGTAGGGAAGTTCAGAAGCCAGAAGTTGACGTAGAAGCATCAGAGCTGCCTCAGGATCATCGGGCAAGCAGGAGCTGGCTGCTGCAATTCGGCTGACAGTCGATGCCAGTGCCTCGCGACCTTGTCGATCAAGTGTCGGAGCCTCATCGAGCGTGCGGAGCTCATCCACGAGACGAACCACGATCTCCATGACGGGAAGTGTTGCAGCATCTGCGGGCACCGCGTCCACCTTGAGGCTACCTACCCCGTGGGATCCCTGACCGAAGGGCTCAGCAAAGAGTCCGGCAGCCTGGAGCACCCCCCGGTGAGCATCTATCCACGCAAGGTCCGCGGAGGACATTTCGAGAATTTCGGGTAGGAGGAGATGTTGGCTTTCCAGTTCACCCTGAATGAGACGGGCTAGGAAACGTTCATAGAGCAGTCGTTCGCGAGCCGCCCTGATCTCCAGCATGAGTAAACTCTCCTTCTCCTCGAAGAGGAGGTAGCGGCCGGAGAGCATCCCAAGGTAGCGTGCCGAAAAAGGTGAGGCCTCCGGACTTGATGCCAAGGGTAGGACGCTTGTTGATTCCGGGGTTTCCGCGACTCGTTGCGAGTCATTCATCCGTCCAGCAAGTTCGTATTGGCGGGAATGAGCGGAGGGTTGCCAAGACAAATGGGATGATGCAGCTAGGGCGGGAATCGGTGGAAAGAGCGGGTCGGCCCCGACTCCCGGTGAGAATCCTTCCGAAGGCGCCGCTCTCTCCCAAGCTGATCGTGCGGCCATAAGAGCCACGGAACGAATGATGGCGGGATCTCGGAAACGAACCTCCCTCTTGGCGGGATGAACGTTGCAATCCACGGCGGAAGAATCCATCTCGAAGAAAAGGACCGCGGGGGGATGCAGTCCCTTGGCAAGGGTGCCGTCGCACGCCTCGCGCAGCGGTTGCGAAAGAATGGGGCTTCTGATCATGCGCCCGTTTACAAAAAGCATCTGATGAGCGCGATCGCTCCTCCCCTCGCCCGGCCTCGCCATCCATCCGGTGACGCGCACGCCATGGCTTTCCAGCGGAACCAACGCGACAAGCCTCTTGAGAAAATCCTCCCCACGCAGGTCACGAATCCGGACAGCCAAGTCATCCGTCGCAGCGAGTCGGAGAATCTCCGTCTCGTCGCGGCGGCATGTGAAACTGATCTCCGGATGAGCGATGGCGAGCGTCTCGATCTGCTGGAGAAGGTGCGCCGATTCCGTCTGTTCTCCTCTCAGGAATTTCCGACGTGCCGGAACATTGAAGAAAAGATCAGCAACCTCGATCCGTGTTCCCGGGGCATCCCCCGAATCCTCCACATCGAGGATTTTGCCCCCGGAGACCACGATGAGCGTCCCGGCTTCATCCTCCCGACGTCTTGTCGAAAGGCGGAAGCGGGAGACGCTGGCAATGCTGGGGAGTGCCTCTCCGCGGAATCCAAGCGTCGAGATGGACGCCAGATCGGTACTTTCCCGGATTTTACTCGTGGCGTGCCGTTCCAGGCAAAGTAATGCATCCGAGCGATCCATGCCTGATCCATCGTCGGTGACACGAATAAGACGGGATCCCCCCTTCTGAAATTCGACCACAATGCGTCGAGCCCCTGCATCGATGGAGTTCTCCATCAACTCCTTCACGACCGAAGCGGGACGCTCAACAACTTCCCCGGCCGCCACTTGGCTTGCAAGGATATCGGGAAGAACGTGAATGCGGCCCATGGCAGACAAGAATGAAGGAGGAAAAAGGAATAATGAAGGAATAATGGTAGCCACAGTCCGGCATCCCCTGCTTTCCGTGACCACCAATTGACTTCGTAAGAGGGCTTCTTTATCAATAAAAGGATGATCCACATCACCGAGCAGGCGGCCACGCACCTTCGTGACTTAGCCGCAGAGAACGGGACTCCGGGACTCCGGCTAGCCGTCGAAAAAGGAGGGTGCGCGGGGTTGCAGTACGCCATGGGTCTGGAAGGGCCCCGGGAGGGTGATGAAGTCACCGTGCGAGATGGTGCTGTTGTTGCCGTGGATCCCGGGAGCATCGCACAACTCCAAGGCTGTACGGTGGATTATGTCGATGGGTTGACAGGCACCGGATTTCGCATTCTTAATCCCCAAGCCTCCAGGAGTTGCGGGTGCGGCACCTCTTTTGAGCCTCTTCAGAATGCAGAAGCTCAGGAAAAAACACATTCCTGAAAGGATGTCTTTGCCGCTTAGGGAATCTCTCTTTTTCAGATAGCCTTTTTCTCCAATACCCATGTCAGGAAAACGATATTACGGAGTCAACGGTTATGGCGGCCAGCGCCGCAGTGCCTATGCATCTGACAGCCTCTTTGGATGGACGGTCTTCATCTTCCTTCTGATCGGTCTCGTCTTTCTCTGCTGGATGGGAAGCTACTACATCTTTGCCCACCCCGAATCGCCCGGAAATTACAACCTTCTCAAGCGCCTCCACAAAATCGAACCCCCTCAACGTTTTGAGCTCACGGGTGCTCCGCGCGGGGAATTCCTGAAACCGGGCAAACTCTTGGAGCGTTTCGGTTCCATGACCGCATCCGAGATTCGCAGAACCAATGAAAATCTTCTCCGGGCCTTTATCCGCAACTATCATCAGTGCCGTGATCTCATTCCCTATGCCGTTGGGACCTACAAGGTCGTCGGCACGATGCCCCTGACAGGGAAAGATTTCTGCAATTCCGGCCTTGTTGCCATACTCCAAGCTGTGGAGCAGCCCGAGGTCCTGCTCGAACAACTCTTCACGGCAGATGATAAAAACTTGCCGGCCCTACAACTTGCCTTGGGTAAGGGGATGGAAATCAAATTGGAAAAGCCGCTCGATCTTTCGGCCGTTATCCATATCGACCGACTCCCTGACAACCGCCTCCGTCTCACCACCATGCCCCTGCTGTATGGTCGTTATGGCGCGGGTAAAGGATCGGTGAGTTTCTCCCTCGAACCTCCCGACTTCCTCGACCTGAACGCCGGGGTCCCCGTACTCACTCCGGAGCAAATCCAGAACCTCTCCAACGGAACACTCGCAAATCCGAGTGGGACAAAAAAATGGAATCACATCAGCCGACTCTCCGAAGAGGTGCAGAATCCCTCTCCGGAATCACGCACGGCAAAAGCCATTGATATGAAACAACAAGCCAAGCAACATCCCTCCCCCCTCTCCAAGAAGGACCCGAACGTTGCTCGTGCGGTACCGGTTAATATACAGCCTGTGCTCCCTGCCATTGCCGTGGGCACACCTCTTCAATCAAGCATTCCTAACACGCCCAATACACCCGACTCGATCACAACTCCTCCAGCAAACCAAGAAGCGGCGCAAGAGATTCCAAGGGCCCTTCCTGTGGGCACTCCCTTGGCACTTCCGCCATTGCCGGCTTCTACTCCAGTCACTACTCCAACCCCCACTCCAAGACCTACGCCCCAAGCTACTGCCACACCACTCCCTGCAGTAGCCTCCGGTGCAAAGTTAGCTCCGCAAGCCCTCCCTGTCGCTCCTATCGCCTCCGTGGCACCGGTCTCTCCTTCCTCATCCTTAGCAGTGAATGGAACAAACCAGATGGCGACCATCATGACCAATCAAGCAGTACTTCCGCCCCCCACGGAAGTCTGGCCCGTTTATATGCCCGGGCAGATGCCTCGGGGACGCTTGGTGGAAGCCTCGGAGGCAAACGATCTTGCTTCCCGGGGGGTAGGTGGAGAACGTCACTACCTCAATGGCCGCTTCACCGTAACTGCTTCCGGAAACGGCCGGGCCGTGCTGCGCCCACAGGGTGGGATTGCCACTCTGACCGGGGGATCCAGTTCGAAGGTTCGGGTGATCGTTGATTTTCCGCAGGGCTCTACACCTCCCACCGAGGGAAATATCATTTCACGCGACAGCCGCCGCCCTTTCCTGATCACCTCCGTGAAGCGGGGCGATGACGGACTTATCAACATCTATGTCCGTGAAATCACGCGCGGGCAGTGAACTAAGAATCTTGGGCTGAGGACGGATAGGCTGTCAGTTCAGAAGGACATGGAATCGAAAGATCTTCATCACGAGATTCTCCAAGAGATCTCAGCGGGTGGCGGAGTCATTCCGTTCCGACGCTTTATGGAGATGGCACTCTACCATCCCGATCATGGTTACTACGCCTCGGGTAAGGCCAGGGTAGGCAAGGAGGGTGGTGATTTCTTCACCAGCGTCAGCCTTGGAGCCATTTACGGCCGTATTCTTGCCTCCATCTGCCGTGAGGTCTGGGAGAGACTCGGAAGCCCTGAGGAATTCACGATTGTGGAGCAGGGAGCCAATGACGGAACCATGGCCGCTGATATTCTTGGAGCCATTTGCGGTGCTGGAGATGAGTTCTCCCGTTCGCTCAGGTTTTTGATCATTGAGCCCTTTGCGGTGAATGTTTCCAAACAACAAAAAAAGCTTCGTGTCTATCCGAACGTCGCCTGGGTCTCTTCCCTGGCAGAGTTAACTTCCTTCACCGGCATCCACCTCTCCAATGAACTTCTGGATGCCTTTCCGGTACACTCCTTAAGATGGGATGGTAAAAAGTGGGAAGAAGAGTCTGTCGGGCAAGAGAGGGGAAAACTGCTTTGGATCACACGCCCCATTGCCAGCGAGTCCCTGAATGCGCTTGCCAAAGAACTTCCCGCCGATCTCCCGTTGGGATTTCGTGTGGAAGTGAACCCTGAAGTGCAAGCTTGGTTAAGTCATTTGCATGAAAAGCTCCGCCGCGGCGTCGTGCTCACGATTGATTACGGCCAATCAGGGCAGGACCGTTATGCACCGCACCGGGCCGATGGCACCCTGCTGGCATTCAAAAAACACGAACGCTTCAACGACCCACTTACCGATGCAGGAGAACGGGATATCACCGCACAGGTTGATTTCACAACGCTCGCGAGAACGGCTCGTGAGATCGGTTTCGAGGTTTTAGGGTATAGCGACCAGCACCACTTTCTTGTGGGGGCAGCCGAATCTTGGCTTCGTTCACTGGCAGACTTCTCGGATCAAAGCGATGCGGCACGCAAGGAACTCCGGGCCCTTCAGGCACTTCTTAATCCGGGATCCATGGGTATCCAGTTCAAGGCGATCGGACTCGGCAAGGACTTCTCGATGGGAGAGCCCCTCTCCTGCTTCAAGTACCAGCGGCCCGGGATTGAAGCTCTGTAGGAGCAATTTATCAGGCAGACCGGCTATCGAGGGGAGTTAAGGCTCTAGTCTCTCCCGTCCCTAGAACTTGAGGCCGAGTGACCAGAAGATGTTCTGGGAGGTCAGGTTGTTGTTTCCTGCCACGGCGTTGTAGAAGAGCGAGGTGTTCCAGCGCTTGGAGAACTCGACCGTGACGCCGACTCCCGTGTAGAGGTAGTCGCGGATGCCCGTGGA
>CAINEX010000070.1 GCA_903847935.1 uncultured Spartobacteria bacterium
ATGAAAATAAATTCACTTCTTGGCGGGTGTCTTGGCAAGGCTAAAGAAAAGATCCTCGCTGATCGGCTCCGAAAGACCCGGATGACATGTGGGGAGGGGAGTCACCGGAGCGACTCCGAGGGGCCTGACCCACTCCATCGTAACGGGGCGTCCACCGCCATTCTGTGATGTTGCCTCATAGCTGGCAAAAAACATCTCCATCCGGGCATCGATGTTGTCGATGAAGTGAAGAAGGGCAGCCTCGGGTGTCTTTGGGAGAATGGGGGATCCAAATTCCAATTGGCCATGATGGGCCGCAACGAGATGGAGAAGATGAAGACGAACCTCCTCGGAGGAGGGGGTCAGCGTCTCCCAATTCTCTTTTGGCAGATCGCGCCAGAGAGTGTTCACAAGTTCGATGCCGATGGAGAGGTGGCCAAGCAGTTCCCCTCGGAGTTCCGTTTCAATTCCGAATCCCCTCTCCGGCGGACAAGTTTCCCAGAGTTTTCCCGTATCATGGAACAAAACGCCGGCGATCATCAGGTCGCGGTTGATTTCGGGGTAGACTTCGCAAAGAGACAGCGCGCACTCCATCATGCGGGAGGTGTGTTCAAGCAGGCCACCTCTCCTTGCATGGTGATTGCCTCTGGCCGCCGCTGCACGGCGAAAGCGAGGGCCGTACTGGGAGAGGAACTGATCACAGAGCGCCTTGATCCGGGAGTCGCCGATCGAGGCAACCGCCGCCGTGATCTTTTCAGAAGCTAGCTCAAGCAGGGCCCTTCTTTCCGGGGTGCCTTCCAGAAGTGCCTCGATCAGCTCGTTTGCCAGTTCTCGGATTTCCCAACCCTTTGCATCAAGGCCAAAGGATCCGTTGTTCTGGAAGCTTCCGATCACCGCGACAAAATCCCCGTTTTGCAGCGATCCGCATGCCTCGAAGGCATCCGTGTCTGTCCAAGCCCTGAGAGTCATGCTTTCAGTCGCATCCCTCAGCACGATCTCGTAAAAAGGCTTCCCGTTGGAGGTATCCTTCCGTGTCAGCCGTTCGATCTGAACATGAAGTTCGGCCTCCACTGAGGAATGATTGCGGGCAGCTTTTTTTAGCTCTGAGATGCTTAGCAGACTGGTCATTGGTTATCTCTTTACAGGATCAGCATGCAGTCGCCATAGCTGAAAAAACGATATTTTTCACGCACCGCCTCCTCATAAGCCGAGAGAATGAGATCCCTTGTGGCCAATGCGCTCACAAGCATCAGGAGCGTGGAGCAGGGGAGATGAAAGTTAGTGAGCAGGGCATCCGTGTGCTGGAATGTGTGGGGTGGGCGTATGAAAATCTCGGTCGATCCGGTGGCCTGCGTGAGCGGAGAGGCATGTTGTGATTCCAATACCCGGCTTGTTGTCGTGCCCACGGCAAAAATCTTTCCTCCTGAAGCCCTTGTTGCATTGATCCGATGAGCTGTGCGTTCAGGAAGAGTGTAGTGCTCCCGGTGCATCTTATGCTCGGTGAGATCCTCGGACTTTACCGGGCGAAAAGTTCCGGCTCCCACATGGAGAGTCAAAAAATCATGGGGGATGGATCCAAGAATATCAGGTGTGAAGTGCAGACCTGCGGTAGGGGCGGCGACCGAGCCGGGCTCCCGCGAATAGACTGTCTGGTAGCGCTCTTTGTCCTGATCATCCGACCTGCGTTGGAAATAGGGAGGAATCGGCATCTCGCCATGACTCTCCAGATCGGGAGGATTCTCGAATTCCAACAAGCGCGTGCCATCGCTTAAGATTTGCAGAACGCTTGTTTTCGTTCCCGCCACCTCGACACAGGCTCCCGCACGCATTTTTTTTCCCGGATTCACCATGGCGATCCAGTGGTGATCATCCTTTTTTTCAAGGAGCAGCATCTCGATCTTGCCGCTGACATCATGCAGGCGTGCCGGGATCACCCTGCTATCATTGAGCACAAGTAAATCCACGGGCCTGATGAAGTCCGGAAAATCGACAAAGCGCCGATGCTCGATCGTGCCGCTCCTTCGATCCAGCACCAGCATCCTGGAGTCCTCGCGACGCTCTGCGGGACGGTTCGCGATTAATTCGGGAGGAAGGGAGAAATGATAGTCGGAGAGTTTGTCTGACATGTGTGTGTGAGCCCCTGTGATGCTTAAGGGGGCTGAATCAGAGAGCCGTTGCCGGATCGGCCGACAGCATGGCAGCACCGAAAACGCCTGCGCTGTCACCCAAGGCCGGGCGTAAGAGGGGCGTTTCAAAACGATCGTTGAAAAGGTGAGCGCGGATCGCCTCCCTTGTCTCGTCCGAGTAGAGAAGATCGAGATTGCCGACACCGCCTCCTATCACGATTGCATCTGGATCCAAGATGTTGATGACGGCGGCAAGTCCCTCGGCGAACTTTGATTGCAACCTTTCAAGAGTTGCCAGTGCAGGTGTATCGCCGGAGGAAGCTCTAATCGCGATCTCGCGGAGCGGAACCCGATCGCCGCAGAGTGACTCATAAAAAGTCTCAAGGGCCGGCCCCGAACAGACTGTCTCAATGCAACCCCTGCGACCGCAATAACAGGGGGTTTCCTCGCCCCTCAGGGGATTGTGCCCCCATTCACCGCAGATGCCATGGGCCCCGACAAGCACCTGCTTGTCGACAACGATCCCACCACCAACACCTGTGCCAAGGATGATCCCGAAGACTGTTCGTTGATCCCGCGCCGATCCGAGCGTTGATTCGGCCAGCGCGCAGCAGTTGGCGTCATTGGCCAGCAGGAATCTGCTTTGGGAGATCTCGCCCAGATCGTGAACGAGATTTTTCCCGTTTAGGCAGATCGTATTGGAATTTTTGAGCAGTCCGGATTGCGGCGACGTGATCCCCGGCGTTCCGACTCCTATCTGATAGGGCCTTTTCGTGGTTGCCGCTGATTCAAGCTTTGAAATCAGGGACTCGATCTGATTGAGGATGTGATCGTATCCCTTGGATGATTCGGTAGGTACCCTCAGTCGATGGAGTGGCGTGAGCGGATTTGACTGATCCAAGATAACACCTTCGATTTTTGTACCCCCGAGATCGATTCCCCAAAGCGATCTGGTTGAGTCATTTCGTGCAGGGTTCGTTTTTGTTGAGATCGATTCCCCGTGCGTCATCTGGGAAAGGTGTTCCTCCATTCAGGATTGCGGCAAGACGAATCTCGTAACTTGAGCAGGGTATCCCTTCGAATCATCTCCCAGGACGGGAGCAAATGCTGTTGACAATGGAAAGCCCTTTTTATCTTCTAATCATTATGGATTCACGCAAGCCCCCCTTTGTTGCTGCCCTTCTAGCGGGTGCCATTTTTCTCTCGGGATCTCAAGTTTTTGCAGGGGCCTCCAATAAGAACGGAAACCCCTTCGGAAACGGCTCTCAGTTTGGAAATGATGGGACTTTTTCAGCCATTATGCGTGGTGCAGACATGACTGGTGTCACTGAGTTCAGCACTTATGGTGGATCGGGATCGATCACTACTGGCCTCCTTCGCAATACCAACGTGAGTGGAACGAATGCGGCAAATGTTCCGGGTCAGGCTTCTATCTACTTGGAGGGGCAGTCTTATAGGGCAATCACAACGGCGGCGATCGATCCTGTGGGTGGGATCATTTCGGCGGTTCTCAGTCAGATCCAAGGGATACCTTACAATACTCAAAGTGGCACCACGGTCTTAACGATCACAAACTCCGGGACCAACGTGGTCAGTGGAGGATCCTTTATTGCGAATCTTCAAAACAATTATCCTAACCAGACATTTTCCGGAAACGGGACGATCGGATGGTCCAGTGTCTTGTCTAACCCACTCTATATTTTAGTTACCAATACGGTCCGCACCACGAATTACACCTACACCACGAATGTGGATATCAATAATTTACAAACCAGTTCAACGACTGTTAATGGTACATTTATTGAAGTGGTAACTTACCAGATTCAGACAAATATCACCACAAATCCCGGACCTCCCATCACGACGATCACCAACATCTCCACGAACTCGTATACCAATTATGTTGGCAATCTAACAAACTCCAACACACTGACGGCTACTAATATTGTGGTGACGACCAATGTGAGCTCGACTTCGACGACGAATCTTGTGGTCAACACAAACAATAGATTGTTGATTCCCTTTACTGTTTCCGGACTGAGAATTAACTCCTCAGCGGCCACGTATTATTAACCTGCGTTTCCCCTGAAGAGGCGAGTGATAAGAAATCTCCGTCACGCAAGGGCTTTTTCCCTGACGGAGCTATTGGTGGTGCTGGTGATGATGGGGATTCTCGTTGCCATCCTGATTCCTAATTTTACGGTGATTCGTGATCGCGTTGATACGGCGGTCTGTATCAGTCGACTCAGGGGGCTTTACACGGCTTTCTCAAGCTACATGAGTGATGGAAAAGGGTGGCCACAGGTCCCGGGTGGTATCGGCATCGGATCAGTGGCAGAGCAGCAATGGTGGAGGGATATGTCCATCCATGAGATGGGACTCACGGCTCAATCTTGGCAATGCCCTGCGATCGTGCGTGCTGCCAAGGATAGGAAGACTCATGTTCAGGCCACTCCCATTAGTTATTTGCCCACCCTCTTTGATCCTCGACCTGCAACGCCCATGGCTTGGCCCGAAATGCCTTGGTTCATTGAAATCGGAAATGTCCATGGTAACGGGAACCTGATGATACGGACCGATGGGGCCGTGCTTCCCTTCCGGGGTGCTGGAAACTAAAGTTGTTATGAAGAAGTGCCCGACTCTGGGGACTTTGGCCATTATCCTGATGATCGCGGGTGCCGCCTGCAAATCAGTCCGTGCGGAAATCACGACCACGACCAAACAGAATCACCATACCGTTGATGCGACGCTTGCCACGGATGTCCATGCGACTGTGACCCGTGGTGATGTCGTAAGGATCAAACTGGAAGCAGTACCATGTTATGGCGCCCCCATTGCTTTTCAAATCATCAAGTCCCCCGAGCATGGAACGCTCACTTCCCCGGAACGCCTTGATGATCATACGGCGGTCGTCACCTATGCCAGCAGCGATTCGGGGGAATCTCCGCACGACAGCTTTCTTTTTCGAGTAAAAGCACCGGGGCGCCCCGCTTCTATCGGCTATTCGGCTGATATCGAGATTTCGCCCGCCCCTTCAAGAGTTGCTTTGGAGCCCAAGGTGATGGACTTCGGGAAGGTCATGCTGTCCAAAAAACAACAAATGACACTACTCCTCTCCAATGAAGGGCGAAGCCCCGCCCGTGGGCGTCTTCTCCTGCCGCCTGGTTTTATAACTCCTGAAGAGACAACGTTTGATCTTGCCGTGGGAAAATCGCGTAAAATTCTTTTGGAATTCGCCCCTCAGGAATCAAAAACCTATACGTCAACCCTCACCTCACTACCTGAGATTGAAGGGCTGAATCTGGAAATGAGAGGTATCGGTCTTTCGCGTTTCGAAGTCACCAAGTTGGACTCGAAAAGCTGCGAGGTGAAAAATATCTCCGATACCCCCCTGATGATCACCTTTTCGGGTGCTGAGGGCTTGTTATTGCCCCGGGATACAGAAATCCCTCCATCAGAAAAGAAGGTGTTTGAATTTCAACGCCGGATTTCTCATTTTCCCATTCAGCCTCTCGCTTCTGGGCGGGAATCGCCGATACAACTCTTCCTTTCAGATGGACTGAGCCGGATCGCTCTGGAGGTCTCTCCTCCATCTTCGAATCCAACCTCCTCGAATGTGCACCCTAGTCTGCTGGAAAATCGCGGTACTCCCGGGAAACTAAAAGGGGAGTCCAAGAGCGTCTTATCAACAGAGCCACGAACAAGGCTGGGGCAAGTTTCCGAGATGGATACAAATATCCCCACGGAGGCTTATCAATCCTCAGATTGGGGGGCTAAGCAGACAGTCCCATCTTGTCCGTTGGTGCCGGATGCGCATTGTTCGGTGGAATCATCCTGGTTTGGCCGGCACCGGATATCAGTATCATGGAACGCGTCAGCCACTGTTAACCTCATTCCCAAGCTTGAAGAGATCAGCATGGTGCTCTCAAGCCCGATGGATCTGAAAAAAGAAATATCCAGTCCTGCTGATTATCCCACGTATCGGGTTCAATCCAGTGCCCTCACTAGCATCGTGAGGCACCGTAAGAACGGAGGGGAGGAGTGCCTTGTTCGGAATCCCGGCCCAGGTTGGAAAACGATAGAACTTTCCCTCTTGGGTCCCGAGGGAATCCCTGTTTTTGCTTCCCAGTTCCAGCTTTTTGTACCTCCTGATTCTCCCTGGGGCGTCATGAATAAGGCCGTGCTGGCGGTCATGAGCATCCTTGCTGTGGGATTCCTCCTCTCCAGGCATAGGAAAACCTCCAAGAAAGCCGCATAAGCATTTTCCGGGAGCGTGGGACTAATCGTCTTGAAGGATCTCAGTCAGGGCTTTTAATCCTTCCTCTAAAATCCCGCATGAATGAGCCGTGGATAGGAAGCCCGACTCGAACTGCGACGGGGCAAAGTAGAATCCCCGGTCCAGGGCCTGGTGGAAAAAGCGGGCAAAAGCAGAGGTGTTACTTCCCTTGGCATCAGCAAGGTTGAGGATCGGGCCTCGGCAAAAATAGAGGCAGAACATGGAGCCGATCCGCTGGAATGTCATCTCCTTCCCGTGGATCGCACGGCGCATCCCCTCTTCAAAAATCAATCCGATTTCTTCAAGAAGTTGCCATCCATTGATTCGTTCCATTTCCCGGAGCTGAGCCAGTCCTGCCGTCAAGGCGAGGGGATTGCCTGAAAGGGTTCCCGCCTGATAGACCGGTCCCAGCGGAGCCAGCCAGTCCATCAGGTCGCTTCGCCCACCGAAGGCACCGACAGGGAGTCCTCCGCCAATGACTTTACCCATCGCTGTCAGGTCAGGCCTGATGCCAAACACTTCCTGAGCTCCTCCGGGTGAAAGTCGAAATCCGGTCATGACTTCATCGAAGATGAGGAGTGTGCCATGCTCCTCACAGAGTGCCTGCACGCCCTCCAGGAATCCAGGCATCGGCAGGTAAAGGCCAGCATTGGCTGGAACCGGTTCGAGGATCACGGCGGCAATCTCCTTGCCGCTCTCACGGAAAACGGCCTTAAGGGCTTCAAGGTCATTGAAAGGGACTGTGATGGTGAGCTCGGCAAGAGCTTGCGGAATTCCCGCACTGTCAGGTTGTCCAAGCGTGAGGGCACCGCTTCCTGCCTTGACCAGCAGGGAATCAACATGGCCATGGTAGCATCCCTCGAATTTTACGATCCTATCGCGTGCCGTGGCTCCCCGCGCAAGTCGGATGCATGACATGACGGCCTCGGTACCGCTGTTGACCATGCGAACCTTTTCGACCGAGGGAACCATTCGGCAGATGGTTTCTGCCATTTCGACTTCCAGTGGATTGGGAATCCCGAAACTTGTTCCCTTGAGGGCTGCCTCTCGTACAGCTTCGATCACGACATCGGGTGCATGCCCGAGGATTGCTGGCCCCCAAGTGCCGACAAAATCGACGTACTCGCGTCCGTCCACATCGGTGATGGCGCATCCCTTTGCCTTGGTGACAAAAAAGGGTTCCCCTCCGACTCCCTTAAAGGCGCGTACGGGAGAATTAACCCCCCCGGGGATCCGCTCAAGAGCCCTCTTCCAGAGATCGTGAGAATGATTCCCGGGAAAATGCGAGGAAGCGTGGTGCATCAGCTTAACTCCAGCATTCTGCGGACGGAACGTTCGGCTTTCAGGCGCAGTTCCTCTTCAATCCGTATCTCGGGCTTGAGATCTTGAAGGCAGAGATAGAGCTTTTCCATGGTATTACGCTTCATGAATCGACACTCCGCACAGGCGCACTGATCGGTGGGTCCCGGAATGAATACCTTCTCAGGGATTTCGCGGCGCAGGCGGTGAAGCATCCCCTCTTCAGTCACGATGACAAAGGACTTGGCCGGGGAGATTTTACAGTAGCCGATCATCTTTTCGGTGGAGCAGACCTCATCAGCGAGAAGTCGCACGGCTTGCGGGCACTCCGGATGGGCCACAACGAGGGCTTCCGGATGCTCATGCCTGGCCCTCTCGATACTATCACGTGTGTACTCCATGTGGACGTAACAACTGCCCTGCCATAGATCCATCGGGCGTCCTGTCTGTTCCGTGACCCATGCCCCCAGGTTCTGATCTGGAACAAAGAGGATGGGACGATCCTTGGGTGCGGCATTGACGATTTTGACAGCGTTACCGCTTGTGCAGATGACATCGGCAATTGCCTTCACCCCCGCGCTGCAGTTGATGTAGGCGATGACATAATAATTCTTTTCCGAATGCTCCTCTAGGAAGGCTTCCAACTTTTCCGCCGGACAGGAATCAGCGAGGGAACATCCTGCATCCATGTCCGGAATAACAACGATCTTGGAGGGGTTCAGGATCTTTGCAGTCTCGCCCATGAAGTGAACACCGCAGAAAATAATGACATCAGCCCGTGTTTCTGCCGCTTGAATACTCAGGCCGAGCGAATCACCGACGAAATCGGCCACATTCTGGATTTCCTCGATCTGGTAGTTATGGGCTAGGATCACGGCATTCCGCTCCTTTTTAAGTCGCAGGATTTCTGTGACCAGATCGATGGGATGGGTGATCATTTTCTCAGGGGTTTATGTTCAGAAGATCAAAGGGGGCATTTTCATTGATAAGGTGATGGTAAGCCTTATCCCTCCCTCACTATGTTCCCTAAAAATGAAGCTACTTTGCCTCCGTGATCAGTTGGCGAAGGATAAAGGGGAGGATGCCACCATGGCGGTAGTAATCTACCTCGATTGGGGTATCGATACGAACCCTCACGGATACTTCCCTCGAAGATCCATCTTTTGCGGTGATACGTAGGGTCAAGTCCTGACGTGGTTTGAGATCTTCCCCGAGACCGAGGACGTCATAGATTTCTGTTCCATCAAGTCCAAGCGTCTGGGCCGTGGTTCCCTCAGGGAACTGGAGCGGTAGGATACCCATGCCGACAAGATTGGAGCGATGAATTCGCTCGTAGCTTGCTGCGATGACCGCCTTGACTCCCAGCAGTCGGGTTCCCTTGGCTGCCCAGTCGCGACTGCTACCGGTGCCATACTCTTGTCCTGCGAGAATGACGAGAGGGGTTTTCTCCGTCGCATACTTATGGGCTGCATCAAAGATGCTGAGACGCTCACCGTCAGGTTGGTGGAGCGTCTCCCCACCCTCGACTCCCGGAAGCATGAGGTTCTTGATCCGAACGTTGGCGAAGGTGCCCCGCGTCATGATGCGGTCATTGCCACGGCGACTGCCGTAGCTGTTGAAGTCTTCGAGGGATACCTTGTGCTCGCTGAGGAATCGACCAGCAGGGGATTTCTCTTTGATCGCTCCAGCCGGTGAGATGTGATCCGTGGTCACAGAATCTCCGAAGATTCCAAGGGCTCTTGCTCCCGAGATCGGTACGATCGTTCCAGAATCCATGCCAAAGTTCTCGAAGAAGGGTGGTTCCTGAATGTAGGTGCTCTTGTCATCCCACTCGTAAATCTCACCTTTAGGTGCGCTGATGTCGTTCCATTTCGGATTCTGGCCGGCGAAGTTACCGTAGAGTGTTGAGAACATCTCCGGGGTAAGAGCACTGCGGAGCGTCTCGCGAATCTCTGAAAGGCTGGGCCAGATATCCTTAAGAAAGATCTCTTTACCTTCTTTTCCGAGGCCGATCGGCTCCTTGACAAAATCGATGTCAACCCTTCCTGCAAGTGCAAAAGCGACGACAAGCGGAGGGGACATCAGGAAGTTGGCCTTGATGTTCTGGTGGATGCGAGCCTCGAAGTTACGATTGCCGGAGAGGACTGCGGCTGCGACCAGATCGTGGTCTGTGATGGCCTTCTCCACCTCCGGGTTCAGGGGGCCCGAATTGCCAATGCAGGTTGTGCAACCATAACCGACAGTCTGGAAGCCGAGTTGATCCAAGTAAGGCTGGAGGCCTGTTTTTTCAAGGTAGGCGGTTACCACTCGAGAACCCGGAGCGAGTGAGGTCTTTACGGTGGGGTCCATCACGAGTCCCGCTTCAACGGCTTTCTTAGCCAGGAGTCCAGCTGCCAGCATGACGCTTGGATTACTTGTGTTCGTGCAACTGGTGATCGCCGCGATCAGGACGCTCCCGTTGCGGATGGTGCTGGTGCTTGCATGAAAGGGTGACTCCGGCATCTGGGGCACGGCATCGGCTGTGGGCCGATCGCTGATCATTTCCTCCTCGTCGGCCGGGATCGTGGGATTGCGTCGAGCAACCGTGGCCTTGGTGGAGAGGTTCCCATCGCTCTTGCCGTATCCGCCCTCGGCTACGGGTTTCGTAAGAAGATCATGGAAGGTCGTGCGGAGTTTCGGCAGGTCGATCCGATCCTGTGGACGCTTGGGACCTGCAACGCTCGGTACAACGGTCGAAAGATCAAGTTCCAGATCGACGCTGTAATCGATCTGACCCTTGCGCGGCATTCCGAACATTCCCTGTGCCTTGAAGTAATTCTCGAAGGCGCTGCACTCCTCCGAGGTGCGACCGGTCGCTCGCAGAAAGGCAACCGATTCTGAATCGACCGGAAAGATGCCCATGGTAGCGCCGTATTCGGGAGCCATGTTGGCGATGGTGGCTCGGTCGGGAAGAGGAAGGCTCTCGGCCCCTTCACCGTAGAACTCCACGAATTTTCCAACGACCTTTGCGGCCCGAAGCATCTGCGTGACACTCAGCGCCAGATCCGTCGCAGTAACGCCCTCTCCAAGTTTGCCCGTGAGATGGACCCCGACGACCTCGGGAGTCAGAAAATAAACAGGCTGGCCGAGCATGCCCGCTTCAGCCTCGATACCGCCGACACCCCATCCAACAACGCCGAGACCATTGATCATCGTGGTGTGGGAGTCTGTTCCAACAAGGCTGTCAGGGTAATAGATGTCGGCATCTCCGTTTTTGGAATGCAGGACTCCCCGAGCCAGATACTCCAGATTGACCTGATGCACGATTCCGATCCCGGGAGGAACGACCCCGAAGGTCTCGAACGCCTGTTGCCCCCACTTGAGGAACTCATAGCGTTCTCGGTTACGTCTGAACTCCATGTCCAGGTTAAGTTTCATGGCATCCGCCCAACCATAATAATCCACCTGAACCGAGTGATCGACAACAAGATCGACGGGTACAAGAGGTTCGATGATGCCCGGTTTGCCACCCAAACGGGCCACCGCACTGCGCATCGCGGCAAGATCGACGAGGAGGGGAACCCCTGTGAAGTCCTGAAGCACGATTCGTGCTACGACAAAAGGGATCTCCTCGGGAGCAGGAGTCTTCGCATTCCAAGAAGCAAGCGCCCGGACATCTTTTTCATCAACTTTGCGGCCGTCGCAGTTGCGCAGGACCGATTCTAGAACAACCCGGATCGAGAAAGGGAGCCGCGAGATGCACCCTATTCCTTGCTCTTCCAGGGCTGGTAGCGAGAAATAGGAGGCAACGGACCCTTTCGAGGGTTCGAATGTGCGGAGTGTCTTAAAGGGATCGTTTGCTGGCATCGGATGAAAAAAGAGGTGTTACTTCAGTTCTGCAAGTCGGGCTTGGATTTTTGCAAAATCGGGGAGTTGTTTGGGATCGTCGTGCGACTCCGCATATTGAACAATGCCTGAGCGATCGATAAGAAAGGCGGAGCGCTTTGCTACGCCTCCCATCCCAAGTCCAAGTTGAGGGAGAAAGCTGTCGTAGCTTATGCCATACGACTTGGCAACGGAGTGCTCATAATCGCTGAGAAGCGGGATGCTGATCCCTTCCTTGAGCGCCCATGCCTGCTGAGCAAAGGGATTATCTCCGCTGATGCCGTAAACGGTGCAATCCAGTGATTCGTAGGAGCCGATGCCTTTGCTGATCTCGCAGAGTTCCTCGGTGCAGACACCGGTGAAGGCCATCGGCACAAAAAGAAGAAGGATATTCCGTTTGCCGATTTCCGCCGAGAGAGTCACCTGTTTGGGACCTTGCGAAGTTGCGGTGGAGAGGGTGAAGTCAGGGGCTTTGGTTCCGTTGGTGATCATGATCAAACGTCGAATGGGGTTATTGGATGGAAATGTGAATTTAGCGGTTTTCTATCGTGGATGGAAAGATGGAAGCGTTGGATGATATGTCCTGAGTGAGTGGATTCGTCAGAGATACAGCAGGATTTGTGCCAGTTGGGTGCTCCCCTTGGGTTGAAAAAAATGGGGCAGAGGTGGGTAATGATGGTTCAGGGGTAAGGATTGGAGTTGGGCTCGGTGTCGGCGTTGGCCAAGGCTTTTCCAACGAAGTCCACTCGTGCCATTCCGCTTGATCACTTCCGCCGAATTCTTTCCAGAGCGAGTGACAGCGTTCCGACCAGTGCTCGTAATCCGGTGCTTTGAGCGGCTTTTCTGCGCTTCCAGGGAAGATAAGATAGACAACCTCCGGACGGCTTGCCGGTCGGCGCTCCTCCCCTGATTGGGAATCGATTTCCCGGCAGATACGGAGGGAAGCCTCGCCAATCTTGGAGTTTGGACCCAAATCGCCAAGGACGGCTGGGTAGATTATGCCATCCGCCATCACGATGGCATAATCGCCGATCGAGGGTTGTCCGGGGGCCTTGCCAACCATAAAGGAGGGAAGGACAATAAAAGGGTCCGCTGCCCCGACCAAAAAACTCCACCGCTTTAGTTCCAAGATGGTAGCCTTGGAGGAGGCGATCTGCTTTTCAAGGTGGAGTCTTTGCTCTCCAGTCAATGTGCCTTCACCGAGAGATTGCTCGAGTCCTGCAAGCTGATCCTCCACGGACAGAAGGCAACTGTTCGTGCGATCCGATTTCTTGGGCCACCTGTAATTCGTCTGGGGTTGGAATGTTTGAGAGAGCTTTTCGATGCTCAGGTTTCGGTCGCCATCGGATCCGTCTGCGTTGACATTCATGATGGCCTGGACGAGCAGGGCTCTTCTGGATGAGATGGGATTTCTCAATTCAAGGATCGTCTGGCAGTCGAAGAGCGAGTCCTTGTAAGGAAGTTTCTGCAGGGCTATCAGGTTTGCTTTCAGTGAGTTTTGCTTGTGATCAAGGAGGATTGCGTAATCCGGTGAGGGAGCGATACCGGTCAGCATCAAGGGGAGAGATGGAATAAAGGCTGACAAGGCGGGCGTCGCCATTTCCAGGTCGCTCACCGTGACAGCCGCTTTAGGCCACTCGACATGGAGATCCAGATTTAGACGGTAAGATTCGGGAATGGCTGCTGATGAGAGTGCCGTGTTCGTCCCAAGGGAGGTCTGAACGGAAGCCTTCAGCGCGATTCC
Source organism: uncultured Spartobacteria bacterium (assembly GCA_903847935.1). GTDB lineage: Bacteria > Verrucomicrobiota > Verrucomicrobiia > Chthoniobacterales > UBA6821 > UBA6821. Next base: position 13,289 of record CAINEX010000070.1, read on the forward strand.
GTTAAAGAGTTTTGCCGTATCGTAATTTTTTCTCGGTAGAAACGGAGGTCTTTCAGGTTGCCCTGAAGTTTCCGTTGCGGGATTTTTTTTACTGCATCCCGCCCAGGGAAGCAGCATCAAGGGAAGCAGGATGGTGCCTAAAATGCGGCGGGTTTTTCCCGTTCGCTCCATGTCAGGAATATGCAAGAAACGCGGTGATCACATCTTGGGGGATGTCCAGCATTTTGTAATCGGAGGAGGAGACAAAAAGCAGGCTCTGGCTCCCCTTGCCAAGCTGTTGTCCCGTGGAATCATAGATCTCGTGTTCCAACGTCACGAATTTACGGTTATGACTTGCAACACGGATCTTGACGCTCACGGTCTCGAACTCCTTTGTCTCCCTCACAAACTTGTGCTCGAAGGAACGGGTTAGGATGTAAAACGGGGTTTCTTTCAAATTGAATTTGGGCATGACCCTGTTGAAGAAAAGTTCGCGAGTCTTTCCCACCCACATCGCATACATCCCGAAATACACATTACCCACGGAGTTTGTATCGGCATAAGTCGCAATGAAGGTGTGGACAAACCACTTGTCCTCAAAGTGTCCCGAGATGTCGTGAGTGCCCGTGGAAGCGTTTGTCAGCACGGTCCCGACAGGTGTCAGGGGGACAACGGAGGCTGATGCAGGCTCTTCCAGTTCTTCCCGATCCGTCGTAAAATCCTCACCTGCAAGCGGCTTTAGCATCAGCCAGATCACGTAGCCAAGAGGGAGTAGCGAGGCAAGGATCTGAAAGACCGGTTGGTGCAGGAAGTATCCGTACGCAAAGATCACGACAGCAAGGGATCCGATGCAGAACATTTTCACTTGGGGAATCATGTTCACCGGCCCGTTGACAAAGGCTCGGCTGATGGCAAGTGCGGAGTATCCCACGAAGAACGTTGCAAAGAAGATCATGAAATACTCGAGTTCGATCCCTATGGCTGCTCCAATCACGGCGATCATCGTGCAAAGAATAAAGGCGGGAATGGGTGAGGTGAGTAGGCGTTCCGGTACCAATGAGAAGATGGCACTCTTGCTTCGGGTGGCGTTGCTTTTGAAAAACCAACGCAAGGCGATATAACCGCTGTCCAGTGTTGTCAGGATGCAGCCGGCAAGGAAGGTGAGGTAAGCACCGAGAAGCCAGGGGTTGGCCGGAGGAGAACTGAAAACCCGCGTAAGAAGAGATTCTGCGTAGGGGTAACCCGCCAGTCCTGTTTGAATGAAAATCCGAGCACCCCCCTCCATTGCCCAGAGAGCAAGAATGCCGTGGAACAGGAGAATTGCCCCGAACAAAAGGGATCCGATGGCGTAAGCAGCTGTGATGGAGGTGTTTTCCCGCCTTATCTGAATAGCCCTTTGCCATTGTTGGAGGTCAAGCCATGGACCGACCAGGAAGCCGATGCAGATCGGAATCACGTAGCCCCAGAAGTTGAGGTCGTGTGTCGGGAGGAGGCTCGGGGTGTGGATGCCCCTGAAATAAGGAGATCCGAGTTCCGCAATGATAACCGCCACGCAGCAGACGATCAGGGCAAGGAATCCGGCATGGCTATACTTGATCCGTCGGATGGAGAACTCCTCTCCGAAGAGGATGCCGGCAGCGAGAATAATCAGCGCCGTCAGTGGTAGATAGAGAGAGTCGGGACGAAGTCCAAGCGGTTGCCAACCATATCTGATCAGGGCAAAAAACGTGAGCGAAAGGGCGATGATCTGATAAAGAAAGAAAACAAGGCGGAAGGGGCGTGACCAGGTGGTGAAGAAAGCGGCCAGAGATTCGGAGCCCGCATTTCTGCGAGAGATATGATCACAGACCGCCCCGAAAATAAACAGACCGAGGCAGTTTGGGATCAGGAAGGTCAGCAGTCCGGTCAGGCCGAATTCAACGGTGAACTGTACCGAAAAGAAAAGCCCCAGTCCCCACACCCATGAAAGGGCAACGGTGTTCCCCCAGAGCAGGATATTCAGGAATCGGAATCTGGAAGGGGTGACGACGGAATTTTCCATATTAACTTACTTTAGCGACGATGTGATGGATCTTCAATGGCAATGGCAACTTCCTGCTTTTCCTCGGGATGCCTTGACGTTTCTTGCAATCGGGCGTTGCCGAGGGCAATCTCCCATCTCTCCCTGGACTTTTTTGTTCCGGGAAATCTTTTTCATCACTTTGAAGATACTGGACCGATATTTTCTGACTGCACTCTGTGTTGCGACAGCCATGGGCGTCGCCCTGCTGAGCCTCGTTCTTGTCCTCGGAAACGTTTTCAAGGAGATGCTTGATCTCCTGATCAATCACAACGTTCCGCTGGAGACTGTTTTTGCTTTTGTCGCTTTTGTTCTTCCGTTTTCGATGACCTTCACCATTCCCTGGGGGTTTCTCACGGCTGTCCTGCTGGTATTCGGTCGCCTCTCTGCCGACAACGAGATCATCGCCCTACGTGCCACCGGTGTGAGTTTTCAGCGCATCTTCCTGCCGGTGCTCGCCGTGGCGCTTGCTCTGGTGGGCCTCTGCTTCTGGATCAATTCCGATGTTGCACCAAGGGCCCAATGGTCGATGTTCAACGCGCTTTTCCGGATCGCCACGCATGATCCCACCTCGATGTTCCAGGCTGATGAGGTGTTGGATCAGTTTCCCGACAGAAGGATTTACGTGGGTGGCAGGGAAGGGGACCTTTTGAAGAACCTGATTGTTTTCGAAATCGATGAAAAGGCACTCCCATCGAGGGTTGTCTTTGCCAAATCGGGCTCCCTGACCCCTGACAACGTTCATAACCGCCTGCTCCTTCGCGTGGAGGATGCCAAATTCGAGCAGAGGGACGAGCGCCAACCCGATAACGACACGATGATCCGACAGGGCATCAGCATGCAGGAGGGGGTTATCCACATGTCGCTTCAGAAGCTTCTGGATAGCAAGAAAAGGGGGAAGCCACTCAGTTCCCACACACTGGGGGAACTTCGTGCCGAACTGGCCAAGCCGGATTGCTCGAGGCGTCTCGCCTATCAAGTCGAGATCAGCAAGCGCTTCTCCATGTCCCTCGCCGCTCTCTCCTTTGCACTCATCGCCGTACCCTTGGGAATCACGACTCATCGTAAGGAAACATCGGTTGGTTTCGCCCTTAGTCTCGTGATCGCCTTCAGCTATTTCTTTTTCATCATTATCGCCGACACCTTCCATGAGAATGCGAAGGCCATGCCGATCCTCATGATCTGGTTCCCCAATCTTTTTTTCACAGGACTGGGTCTTTGGCTCTCCAGTCGACTTGTGCGACGTTAATTTCACCCTAGGAAATCAATCACTTCGAGACACGTTGTACGTATCATGACCACCAAAGAAACCCCTGATACCAAGGAAGAAGCTCTTAAGAAAATTGTGAACGGCCTTGCCACAGGGCGATCCGCTCACTTTCTCACCGACATGTTGGAGACCGTCGTGCGTCTTGGTGAGGATCATGCCTCCGTTGCCGATCTCAAACTCATCAGTCGTTCGATCCGGGAAATGCGCTATGCGGCCTCCGTGTTTCAAAAATACAGCGGGATACGCAAAGTTGCCGTCTTCGGGTCTGCCAGAACGCGTGCCGAGGAACCTGATTTTCAGTTGGCCCGCGAATTTGCCAGGCGGATCGTTGCGGAAAACTTCATGCTCATCACCGGTGGCGGAGACGGAATCATGGGCGCCGCCCAGCAGGGTGCAGGTGCGGAAAAAAGCTTTGGTCTCAACATCAGGCTTCCCTTTGAGCAGAGTGCCAACCCTGTCATCAGCGGCGACCCGAAACTGATCAATTTCAACTACTTCTTTGCCCGAAAGCTCAGCTTTGTGAAGGAAACCAGTGCCTTTGTTCTCTTCCCGGGTGGTTTCGGAACCCTTGATGAGGGGTTTGAGGTGCTGACTCTTCTTCAAACGGGAAAGACATCCATTGTCCCCATTATCCTCATGGATCGACCTAACGGATTCTACTGGGAAACTTGGCGCCGGTTCCTGGACAACGATCTCCTTGAATTGGGACTCATCTCGCGCTCCGACTTTCACCTTTTCACGATCACTCACGATGTCGACCGTGCGGTCAATGAGATCAAGCATTTCTACAAGGTTTTCCACTCCTATCGCTGGGTCCGGGATGAGATGGTGATACGTCTCAACAAAAGGCTAACTCCCTCTGCCCTTGAAAACCTGAACCAGCAATTCGATCACCTGATCTCGATGGGGCATATCATCCAGAGGGAAGCCCTGCCTGAGGAAGGGGACGATGAATCCGTGGCTCATCTCCCCAGACTTGTCCTCTCTCCTCACAAACGGGAGTTCGGAATGCTCAGGCTTCTCATCAATGCCATCAATGACTTAGCCGTGCTGGAACCGGAGGAGTCAAACAATCTCGCGGATTGAAGCATATCGTGTTCGGGAGTAGGATCACCTCAACGATGAAAAAAGCAGGTAAAGTTTCCCTCTACGACACAACCCTTCGTGATGGAACGCAGGGTGAGGGAATCTCTTTCAGTCTCCTCGACAAGGTGAGGATCACGGAAAAGCTAGCCGGGTTCGGAATGGACTATATTGAGGGTGGATGGCCGGGTTCCAATCCCAAGGATCTCGCCTTCTTTGCCGAAGCCCGCAAACTCGATTTAGGTGAAGCAAAATTGGCCGCTTTCGGCAGTACCCGACGGGCCGGAATCCCTGCCTCCGATGACCCTCAGATTGCCCAACTTCTTGAAGCGGAGACCCCCGTGGTCACAATCTTCGGGAAGAGTTGGAAGCTCCAGGTGGATAAGGTTCTGGGGGTCCCTCACGCCGAGAACTTGGCGATGATCAGCGATAGCGTCTCGTTCCTGAAATCACACGGTCGAGAGGTCTTCTACGATGCGGAGCACTTCTTTGACGGTTATAAGGATGATGCGGAGTTTGCGATGGCGACACTCGCTGCCGCTGCTGAAGGTGGGGCTGATATGCTCGTCCTTTGCGACACCAATGGCGGCACTATGCCCGATGAGATCGCCTCTATCACTGAGGTCGTGGAGGCTCGCTTCCCCGGCAAGGTAGGCACACACACCCATAACGATTGCGGACTCGGTGTTGCCAATGCGTTGGCCGCGGTGCGGGCGGGGGCCGTTCAGGTTCAGGGCACGATGAACGGTTACGGGGAGCGAACGGGCAATTGCAACCTCACCTCGGTCATCCCATGTCTGCAGCTCAAGATGGACATCCCGGTCGTCAAGGACCTTGCACTTCTTCGCGAAGTCTCGCTTTTCGTCGATGAGTTGGCGAACTGCCAACCCGATCCCAGGGCCCCATTCGTAGGTGTGACGGCCTTTGCCCATAAAGGTGGGATGCATGTGAACGCTGTGGCGAAGACAGCCGCTGCCTACGAGCACATTTCCCCCTCCGCCGTTGGAAATCGTCAGAACATTCTTGTCTCCGAGCTTTCCGGGCGCAGTAACATCCTACTCAAAGCACAGGAGCTGGGACTCACTCTTTCCAAAGAGGATCCTGCCGTTCTCCGGGTGCTTGAAAAGATCAAGTCCCTGGAGTCAGAGGGTTTCGAGTTTGAAGCCGCCGATGCCTCGCTGGAGCTTCTCATTAGAAAGGAGCTTGGGCTTCATCGGCCTCTTTTTGAAATATCTGGATATGACTGCATCTTCCGCCGCGGATCCTCAGGATCCTCCACGACTTGCGAGGCCTGTGTGACACTGATCCACGAGGGAGTCCCCACTGAGACGAGTGCTGAAGGGGATGGACCTGTGAATGCACTGGATGCAGCGCTTCGCGAGGCTCTCCGAAAAGTCCACCCATGGATCTCAACAATTTCACTCTCCGACTATAAGGTGAGGATCGTCGATGGGGGGAGGGGTACGGCCGCTCGCACCCGCGTGCATATTCTTTCCAGTGAGGGATCCGATTCCTGGGGCACTGTCGGCGTCTCCGATAATATCATCGAGGCCAGTTGGATGGCCTTGGTTGACTCCCTTGAATACCGGGCTTCGAAGCGCTGTGCCTAAAAAGAGAGGACTTGAGCTCTCTTTTCCTGCGGCTACTCGGGCCCCCCGGGAAAATCCTAGGGATCAGTGTAACGATTGACCTTCCATTTGTTGGAGGAGGAGTGCTTCTGAGAAGTGCTTGACGAGCGATGGGAGGCCGATGATTTCGAGGATTTCGGGTGAGTCGATTTCTTCGGACTATGCCAGAAGCGTCCTAGGTACCAAGGATGCTCTGTTGTTGGCAGAAGGAAGTTGGCGGCTGGGGTAGGAACGTTACGCCCCCCACCTGCCAGGTGACGACGGGCCAAGACAAAATCGCTCGGTAGCCAGTAACTCCTGAGATCGCGCGTTCCTGCAGCATGATTGACCCCGATACCGAGGTCTTTGTGGATCTCGAAGTGAAGGTGTGGTGGATACATGCCGTGATTGGTCCCGATCGTTCCTAGTTGCTGTCCCTTGCCGACTTGCTGTCCCTCTCTGACATTAATCTTGTCTAGGTGTGCGTACAAGGAGTCGGCAAAGTGGATCTGCCTGTTCTCGATCCAGGCATGGCGGATGATGACAACGTTTCCCCAGGCGACATGAATGTCACGAGCGAGCACAACAACGCCGTTAGCAATCGCGTGAACAGGTTGTCGGAAGCCCTTGGCGCTCCCTCCATCGGTGACCCAATCTTCACCAAGATGACCGCCACTGCGGAATCCCCGCGATTTGTAAAATCCGGCACCCATCGGGGGAGACACGGGCAGATCAAAACCATCGGCTGTCTTGGAAATCGCCTGGGCGATACAGTCGCACGGAGCCAGGGTCAGAGACAGTGTCAGCAGAACCAACAGGGGTAATATTAGCGAGATCTTCACCACGGGCTTTCGAGCCTAGGAAACACGCCACGATGGCGCAACCCTCACCTTTCATTTTGCCGTTGTAATCTGGTTGCACGGACAACGGAGGCATGCTGAAGTAAATGCCGATTTCTCAGATACGATTCATGACTGCCACACCTCTCGATTTCCCTGCATTTTTAGCGTTAGAAGATGGTCGCGTTTTCCATGGTCATTCCATTGGAGCACCAATGAATGCCTTGGGGGAAATCTGCTTCAATACTTCCATGTGCGGTTATCAGGAAGTGCTTACCGATCCATCCTACCGGGGACAGATCGTCGCCATGACCTACCCCTTGATTGGTAACTACGGAACCAACTCCGGGGATGTGGAGAGCGAGCATCCCCAAGTGAGCGGTTTTGTGGTCGAAGAGCTCTCACGGATCAAAAGCAGTTGGCGCTCCACGGATGACCTGTCTTCCTATCTCAAGCAACATGCAATTCCTGCAATCGCCGGCATTGATACTAGGTCGCTGACGCGTCATCTTCGCACCCAAGGTGCCATGAGGGCTTGTGTTTGTGCCGATGGAAGCAGTGTCGAATCAGCCATCAAAGCTGCACAAACAGCGCCTAGACTGGAGGAACTCGATCTTGTGGGTCAGGTTTCCACGAAGGAGGTCTACGAATGGGATCCTGAAATGAATGAATCGCCCGGTTTGAAGACCTCATCGGCCCCCTTGGGAGCAGGGGCCAAGCAACCGCTTGTCGTTCTGTACGATTTCGGAGTGAAAAGGAACATTCTTAGACTTCTTCGCGCCCATGGGGTTCGCGTGATCGTGGTTCCTCCCGCAACAACTGCTGCGGAGGCCCTTTCACACAATCCAGACGGTATTTTCCTCTCGAACGGTCCCGGCGATCCGGCCGTACTCACGTCGGCACATGAAACAGCCCGTCTCCTCGCCGACGAGAAACCGGTTTACGGGATCTGTCTCGGTCATCAGATTCTCTCCCTTGCATTCGGTGCGACCACTTACAAGCTCAAGTTCGGTCACCGTGGAGCCAACCAACCGGTGATGGATTTGAGAAATGGCCGCGTGCTCATCACCTCCCAAAATCATGGTTACGCCGTTGATGAAAAGGGGCTGCCCTCCGATCTTGAAGTGACGCATCGACATCTTAACGACGGAACGGTTGCCGGTATCAGTCATCGGACAAAAGCCGTCAGGGCGGTCCAATTTCACCCGGAAGCATCACCCGGTCCGCGTGACGCCGCTCCTTTTTTCGAGGAGTTTGTAAAAGCTATCACGGCCTGACCCTGCGAAGCACTCGCAAAGAGAAGAAAACCTGACTCCTTATTCTCCCAACTCCACGTTCCAGTAGGCGAGATCAATGAAATGGCTCCAACTCTCATCAACGCCACCGGCGAAGGTGATGTTCACAAAAGGCCTCCATTTCGGGCGTTTTGGTTTTTTCAACAACTGCATCCTCGCCTCGTGAGGTAGCCTGTTGCCCTTGCGCGTGTTGCAGGGAATGCAGGAGCAGACAACATTTTCCCAAGTCGTCTGCCCTCCGCGGTCGCGTGGTAGAACGTGATCGATGTTCAGGTTACTCCGGTCAAAAAGATTACCGCAATACTGACACATGTTTTTGTCCCGTTCAAAGACATTCAATCTGGTGAACTTCACCTCTTTTTTTGGTAAGCGCTCAAAAAGACAAAGTACGATGATGCGTGGTACCCTGATCCTGAAAGAGATTGTTTGGAGCATGCGGGGTTCGGGATTGATTTTTGAAAAATCGCTCCAACTCCTGAAATCATGAGTGAGAAAATTGTTTCCGCCATCGCCTGCCACAACCTGTGCATGTCCCTGATAAAGGAGTGTCATCGCCCTGCGTGCGGAGCATGTATTGATTGCCTGCCACAACCTGTTGAGTACTAAAACCGGCTGATCAAGCAAATGTTCCATATGTTGATTTTAGAAAAAGGGGTTGCTGACGGCATTAGGTACTCAAGGGGAGGGTATGTCAATTCCCGCTTGTTGAAAATTTCGTCACCATGCTTTTAAAAGAGGGAAAGCGTTCTTCTCATGGTATGAAAGAGAGTGTTTAATCTATCTCCCGCAAAGTCTAGTGAACTAATCACTATTATATCTTCATGCCACGCTTGTTACCGTTTTTCACATTCCTCTGTTTAGGGTTGATCGGATTTGCCGGTGTTGCGGATCCTTCGGACCAATTCCTGAATGCTTACCAGAGCTTTCAGCAAGGCGAGAAACTCGAGCGGCAGGGAAGCAATGATGAGGCCCTCAAGAAATACCAGTTTGCAGCAAGTCTTCTTCAAGAAATCAGCAAAAACGATCCCTCTTGGCAGAAGCCTGTCGTTGAATACCGATTGAAAAAAACCCTGGAGTCCGTCGATCGGCTTCAAGGCTTGGGAAACGGAAGCAGTGATGGCGATATCACGTCAACCATGTCCCATACTCGTGGAGACCAGCCAACCGGTTCTCAAGTCCCTGCGGTCAAGGGACCCAGCATCACGATCGTTCCACCTTCAGGAAGCGAACCATCCCCTAAAAATATTGGGTTCAATACTTCTGCTGAAACACGTGATCTGCGCAGGCAGATCAATGAGCTTCAGAGAGAACTCAAGGAAGCTCGCGAGACCCTCTCTTCTCAGAAAAAAAGGGAGAGTGATCTTGAGAATGCGGACTGGGTCGCCAAGCGATCGGAACTCACCAATCAGCTTGATGTGGCCAAACGAAGGATTTCTGATCTGGAGCATGATCTCAAAGCCCGTGCCTCTTGGGCAGAGGATCTCAAAACCCTCCAGAAGAAGCTAGATGATGCCGTGGCCGACAAGCTTGCTGCTGACGAGCAGTATGATCAACTCGCCAGAAAATCAGCCAATGAGACAAGCTCTCTCACAGCCAAGCTACATGATGCTCAGGAAAAGGTCGTTGCTACGGCCGGATCAAAGCAGAAAATCGAACAACTCACCGCGGAAGTCGAAAAAGACAAGGAATCGCTTGAACAACTCAAGGTCAGGGCGGAACACTCCGAGCAATTGGCCGGCGATTCCACCAAGCAAAACGAGGAACTTCAGAAACAAGTCACAAAGACGTTGGGCCAGCTCGAAAACCTTAAGAAGCTTTCTCAGGAGGTTGCTCCCCTTCAAGCGCGGGTCAAGGATCTTGAGTTCAGATTAAAGGATTCCGACTCGAAATCTAAAAATTCCGAAGCAGATCTCCAGGTTGTGGAGGAGGAACGTAACAGACTTGAGGAGAAGGTGGTACGGCTTGCTGATGCTGCTCGGGAAGCCTCCAAAGTCAGGGGATTGGAGTCACAGACCGAAGAGTTAAAAAAACAGGTTGCCTCAATGAAGGATCAACTCAGTCATGGTGAGAAGGACCTCGCAAAGGCGCATGATGAATCTGAGCAGTCAAAGAAGGCGGCACAAAGTGCCCTGGAATCCGAGGGTAGACTCCGCGCTGTCGCCAACTCGGACCGTGCAGTGCTCGAGGAGGAACGAGCCCAACTGCTTCGCAAGTTGGATCAGGCCGCTAAATCAATTTCCACGCTCGGTCAGGAGGCTGCCAAGGCCGCACCTCTGCTCAAGGAGACCGAAGATCTCAAATCGAAGATTGCCGAAAACCAGAAGGCCATTGACCTGGCAAACTCGAAAATTGCCGAGGGTGCCAAGGTTGTAGAATCAAACCGCGCCGAAGCAGATCGCAAGGCGCTTGAGGCCAATGAGGCAAAGTTGATGCTCCAGAAGCAAAACAGCTCCCTTCAGGATCAACTCAAGTCGGCCCTTGAGCGCATGGCCTCTCAGATCGACCATGGTCAGGATGCCACCGCCCTTCAAGAGCAGTTGAAAAAATTGCAGGGACAAGTCGATCTCAACGCCAAAAATTTTGCCGATTCCCAGCAGAAAATTGCTGACCTCTCAAAGTTGAGCGCCGATCAAGGCAAAGCTCTTCAGGAAAAGGAGAAGGCCCTTTCAGATGCCCGTACCCAGGCGGCCGGCATTCAGGGGGAACTTGCCGCCGCGAATAAAAAAGTGGATTCCCTTCAGAAACAATTTTCCCAAGGAAAAGACCAACTCAAGGACTTGCAGGATCAGTTGGCATCGAAGGATTCACAGATAGCCCTTCTCAAGAAGAAAAGAAAAGCAGGCAACTCCGATCAGCAGACCATGGATGAGAACACCCTGCTTCGGGGAATCGTTCTCAGACAGATTAAGGAGGAGGCTAGGAAAGAGCAGGCGCGCCGCCTCATGGAGGAGGAACTCAAGCGTCTCAATGTGCAGTCTGATTCGCTTGCGGCCCAAATCAGCATCCTCTCCGCTCCAAATGCCCCGCTCTCTCCCGAGGAGAAGTCCCTTTTCAAAGATGCTGACCTGATGGTGAGCGAAGCTGCTCCAGAAAAACTCCAAGCTTCCATAGCGGCACCCATCACGCAGCCAACCAACAAGGAGAAAGCTGATGCTGCACCTGCAGATAAATCCACCAAGGAAAATCCGGAGAGCGCGGACAAAGGAACGAACGCCACCGGAATGGTCTGGCAGGGGAAATTCAAGGAACTCCTCGCTCAGGCCAAGGAGCAGTTTGACAGGCAGGATTACATACAGGCTGAGAATACTTTTCAGGAAGCGCTCAAGATCTCTCCGGATGACTATTTTGCCCTCTCCAATATAGGTGTGGTACAGTTCCAATTGGGCAAGATGAGCGAGGCTGAGGAATCACTCAAGAAAGCGGCAGATAAGTCGAAGGATAGCTCCTTTGCCCTTACCACTCTTGGGATCGTCCACTACAGGCAACAACGCTATGATGATGCGGAAAGGGTTTTGAGGAAATCAATCTCCGTTAACGATCAGGACTTTACTGCCCATAACTATCTTGGGATCGTGCTGGCAGCCTCGGGAAAAGGAAAGGCCGGCGAGAGTGAAATCATGAGAGCGATCGAGATCAATCCGCAATATGCGGATGCTCATTTCAATCTTGCCGTCATCTATGCCACAGGCAAACCACCGGCCAAGATGATGGCCAAGCAGCATTATAAAAAGGCTATCGAACTTGGATCCCCACCCGATTCCTCCCTCGAGCATCTCCTCCAGTAGGGCGGATTCTCTCCAAGGGTGTTAGAATGTGAGTGGTCTTGAGTAGATTCCAGAGATCGGTGTGGATATTACAATTCGTTGAGAATCAGCTGATGAACCTGTATGAGATCTTGAAAACCATGGAGATTTTCCGAACCGGGACCAACGCCCAGCGTCAGTACGTCACCTCCGACACCCAACCCGGCCGGAAGCTTCGTGGCAGAGGGTTGAAGAAGAATCCCCGCCGAGACATTCGTTCCAACTGTTTTCTTGGAATGGCTGAGATCGGCCCCCTTGTCTGGATCAAATCCTGGGCCCGTTGACCAACTCAGGGAGGGGTAGCCTTGGTTATTGATGGCTAATACAGCCACCCCTTTGTCCCTGAGGAAGGGGTACCCATTGAGTTGAAGTCCTCCCAATGTCTCCCTGCCAGTGACCACCACCAGTGCCTTTTCCCCGGCGTATCGACGGGCTGTCGAGATGGCCTTATCGAAGGACAGGATTCTCTGAAACATGGTTTCGGCATCGTTTGACCTGGCGGCTTGGGCGATCATTGGATCATCGACGATAAGCAGATATCCGTGTCCGTTAGACTGGAGGTTGCGGATTGCTATCCGGACAAGATCGGAGAGAGAGGGGCCATTAGGATCCCCCTCGTTATTTCCGGTAGCGGAAAGTGGGGAAAGAGGCCCAGGGGAAAGAAGAGCCAGAAGTGGGTTTTTTTTCCAAAAAGGTTGTTTCTCAAGTTCAGCCACTGAATGAAGTACCGAGACTCCATTGGACTTCATGTTCTTTACTGGATTTCCGGAAACGACTTGTGCAGGGGAATTCGTGGCGACTGAAGTGGTGAGATCGGTTGAGGTAGCATCAGGTGTTTCAAAATCTAGCGATCCTCCACCTGCAACAAAGTCAAAGGGAGGATGAGAGCAAAATTGAAGTGCTAGGTCCGAGCGATTATCTCCGTTGAGCGTTTTGGCGTAATAACTGGCCGCCGTCGTTCCGGTGATTTCACCGGTTGTGATCAGGCCGGTGGCACGGCCTTTTAGCGAGGCCAACTCAAGCAGTGAGGAGAGTTTCTGTCCCGCAGGGTCAATGCAGAGGCTCCCTTTGTTCACCTTTGCTCCGGCGGATATCTCCGTGGAGGCCGAAGCCGTATCTGGGATCGAGAAATCATTGGCAGCATTGCGACTCAAGGCGGAGTAGGGGAGTTCCTCCATTTGCAGGCGAGCCTCAGCGCCGCCGTTGAAAATTCTGGTAGCCCCCAGAACGGGAGAGGTGATGTTATCCCCCACAAACAGGATGATGGCAAAAGGCTTTCTTGTTGAGGAAGTCAGGAGCAGGAAGGCTCCCAGTGCTAAGAAGAGGGCTAGGCAGACCAGAGCGATCAGCCGATTGCGAAGTTTCATTGTCATGTTGAGAATCAAGACTCAACTAAAGAGAGGGACGAATGAGAAGGCTAATCAAGAGCTAGTGATAGGATCTCTTTTTGCACTCCGAGTCGTTTCTCATTGCCCCGGAAACGTTCAGGCAATAAAAATAGATCTCTATTGCCCTGTGGTGTAACGGTAACACAGTGCCCTTTGGAGGCATTATTCATGGTTCGAATCCATGCGGGGCAGCCATTTTATCGAAATTATTTTTCTTATTCTAGTCCCATCGGCACAAGATCGGTCGACATTCTACGGGAGTTTTCAAGATCTCCAATCACTTGGCTCGGGACGGCATCATTTCACAAGATCTTGGGCAAATAATGAGCAAGGAGCTTGGAGGCGCTTTCATGATCTGAGTCCATCGGTCACAACTCTTTGATGTTGTGAAGCATTTCTATTGTTATTTGGGGTAAAGAAAACTCGGGATGCATTCGTCTATTTGAGGGGTAAAGTTCCTTCAAATGATCATTGTTACGATGAAAGCCTAACGAATCATCCTGTCCCTAAAGTAGGTCGTTCCAAGCACGCAAAAACTGCCCTGCGTCTCGGAACGGTTGCTCATCATCGTTGATGTAGTGAAATGAGAGAAAAATATCATCTATTTTAATAATATCTTCCGTGAGATTGATCGAATTATTTGTAAGAACAGTCCCGGGACACCTCTTCCCTATGGTGCTGATAAAGATCTAAGCAAGGGGATGGCACTCAAAGGTCGTTCCTAAAATATCGAGCCAAGCATGGTGTTGAGATTGGTATGATTAATGCTTTACTTGAAAATTCCAAATTCACTCACAGCAACAAAGCAATCCGAAATGTTACGTTTTCGTTACTTAAAACTATTTCTGTCGCTCTCCAAATGAAGGTGGGAGATTCACTAGACAAATCTCAATGTTGGAAGAAAATACTGAATCTGTTTTGAAGATACTGAAATTTTTACTTAGATTGTAGTGAAGAAAAATAAAAAAAAGACGCCGATTGCTTCTCATTCTGCGGTGGCAACCAAGGGAGCCCCCCCTTCCTTGCCTCTTCTTACATTAGCTGGCAATGCGTCCGTGACCCTAGGGAGAGCAACAAAACTCTCAACCAGCGTCACGGGGGGGGCTGGACACGACACCGTGGTGGCTGGGAATGCCAATCAGTATATCTCTTTTGTCCAAGATACTTTAGGTGGAAACCTCATTATCGTTCCAAGCTCCCAGTTGCTGGCCGGTGATACGATCATTGGTTCAAACGGCGCTCCTGATACTCTCCAACTAGGAGGCATCGGCAGTTACTCGGCAGCTTCCTTGAGTCACGTCAGTGGAGTCGATGTACTCTCCCTAACCGGAGCCTCTTCGGTCACTCTTCCGGCAGGAAGCGCTTTCTCAACGATCATCGGTGGTAACGGTAAGGGTGCTGTTATCAACGCGGGGGGAAACACCACCCCGATCACCATCGATGCCAGCCAAGTTCTTAAAGGTGGGGATAAACTTATTGGAAGCAGCCTAGCGCCGACAACTTTCATCCTCGCCAACGCAACGGAGCTCGGAGCCAGTAGCATTCAAGCAACGCCATCCATTGGGAATACCCTTATCTTAAAGGGGCCATCCACGATCAATGACTCCCTCGGTGAAATCCAGGGAATTGATGATCTGGTTCTTGCGGCTGGTTCAAAGGTCACCCTTGCCTCACATGCTCTCGCTGCAGGGTTTGAAAGTGTCGTTGGTGGTGCGGGCGCCACGACGATCAATGCCTCTTCCGACTCCCTGATCTCTGTTTTAGATGGAAGTGCCAATGCCACCTCTCTTGGAGATTATCTGGTTGGCGGAGCCAAAACTGCGACTAAGTTTATCCTCAACGGCCTCAATTTTGCCCTGAACAAAGTCACCGGCGGAATCGCGATCGACACCGTTGCCGTGAGCGGTAGTGCCGTCATTAATGACGGCTTTGCCAACTTTAACGGGATTGATGCACTTTCCCTTACAGGGACTACTTCTGTGACCCTCGGAGCAGCAGCTCTTAAGGACGGGATTTCCAGTATCTTTGGAGGATCAGGTAGCTCCAGTATTTCACAGACTTCGGCCGATGGCAGGGGACTTTACATCAATGATGCCACCGGCTCTCGCAACATCGTTACCATTGATTACGCCTCACTTCTTGCCAATGACACACTTGTCGGATCCGGCAACGACACCCTCCACGTTAAGAATGCGAACGGTTTGACCGATACATCCTTTGCAAATGTCAGAGGCTTCGCGGCGCTTGAGGTTGATCAAGCCTCCGCAATGACGCTCGGTTCAGATGCGAAAGGCGCTGGTATCGCCTCCATTTATGGAGGTAGTGGCGGAGACTACTCAGGCAACGACTTCACGATCGATAGCTTGGGAGAATTCGGCATCCTAGGAGGGTCGGGAAGTGACACGGTGAACCTGACTTCTGCAGGGCAGAATATCCCTGACGCTCTCTTCAAGAGTATCAAGTTAATTGATCAGCTCAACCTAGCCCCGAATGATCATGTTCTCCTCGGTGGCAATGCCGAGCGCGCAGGCATGAATGTTGGCAACATCGGGACGGTTGCTGGAGATCAAGTGCTTGACGAGGCCACCTATGCGTTGACATTGGAACTCCAGAGTCTTGAGTCGGCACTCTCCTCCTCTCAGAGCACGGCTGCTGCCCAGAGCACTGCCGCTGCTTCCAGCCTCTTAGCTCTGAGTACTTCAGATGCAGTTCTCCTCTCCACTGCTGTGGCTTCGGACGCCACAGCCCTGCGTACGCTCTCTAGCGGTGATGCCTCCGCCCTTGCGAGTGCCAATAGCGCCTTGGCAGCGCTTAGTAGTAGCGATGCCTCCACGATCACGGCCCTCAGCAGTGGGGATGCCTCAAGCCTTCGCTCGCAGAGCACGGCGGCAGCAGTAGCG
>CAINEX010000071.1 GCA_903847935.1 uncultured Spartobacteria bacterium
ACCGAACTTGCAGAACAGGCGGCCAAGGTTTTGAAAACCTGTCCCGTTGAAGAGATTCAGAGGGCTCTGGAGTTTATCAAGGCCTTTAAAGCCCGACTTGCCGAACCCTTGCCTTTTTCCGAGAAAGCTTTTATGGAACTGGATCAAAGTGTCTGGGATCTTCGAGTCGCAACGCTTGGGCCGGAAGGGGCCGCCTCTCGCAGTCCGGAAGATGGAAAACGCTCACCCGTTGAGATCTATTGATAGAAAATCAGAGCCCAGCCGATCCGCTGCACAGGCGGGTGAGATCACTGAACGCCACCAAGATGACATCCCGAGAGTTGAACATCGGCACTTTCAATCACATCGGGCTTTGTGATCTTCCCAAAGCTGGAGTTTAGAATACGCACATTCTTGATTGTAGCTCCTGGAAATCCCCTGACGTTAAGAATTCTGGGGGCGTTATCGACGGTGATATTATCCATCACAACATTGCAGATGAAAGGGTTGTGGTCACCATTCGGACCCTCATCGTAGAGAAGATCTATCTGAAGAACCGAATCCTTGACCACCCCGACCTTGATGTTTCTCATGAAGATATTCTCAAGAACGCCACCCCTCATCGCATTTGATTTAATTCTCAATGCACAGGTCAGCTCAGGGCTACTCATCTGACAATTTTCAATAAACACATTCCTGCATCCTCCGGAAATCTCGCTGCCGATTGTTGTTCCGCCGTGACCATCCCGCATGATGCAATCGCGAATGATGATGTTTTGAGACGGAATACCAACACGGCGGCCATCGTTATTACGGCCAGATTTAATCGCGATGCAGTCATCTCCTGTATCAAACAGGCACTTCTCGATGAGGACGTCGGAGCAGGATTCAGGATCACAACCGTCGTTGTTGGCTCCATGTGAGATGATCTCAACTCCACGAACCGTCACGTTCGTGCAGAAGAGAGGATGGATTTCCCACATTGGTGAACGCCTTATTTTAAGGCCCTCAATCAGGAGATTGTTGCAATTATTGAACTCGATGAAGTCAGGTCGCAGAAAGGAACCTTCGCCAAAGACCCGTTTTTCCACGGGAACATTCTCGTTAACCATTCGATCGAGTTTTGCCCTGGCCTGCAATTGACTCTTGATGCCGGTTTTTTTCTTCCACTCGAGCCAGTTCGAATCATCAGTCTGACCATCAAGGGTACCCTCTCCTGACAAAGCAACGTTCGTCTTGTCCTTGGCATAAACGAGCGGGGCATAGTTAAGGCAGTCCATTCCCTCAAACCTTGTGGGTAGTAACGGAAGGTAGCGCTTCGGATCGGTACTAAACTTCAGGACAGCACCCTTCTCGAGATGAAGATCGACATTGCTTTCCAGTTTGATTGGGCCAGTGAGAAAAACGCCCGGTGGAACAACTACATGACCTCCCCCGGTGGATGCACATTGGCTGATTGCTTTTGAAATGGCGTCCGATGAATCCTTAACCCCATTTGTATCGGCGCCATAATTCGTGATGACATAGTTTTTCTGTAGAAAAACGGGGGGAACAATCCGTGCAAGGATTGGTGAAACTGATTGCCAGCCAACTTCATCAGCACAAAGCGGAATCGTCAG
>CAINEX010000072.1 GCA_903847935.1 uncultured Spartobacteria bacterium
ACTTCTCCAAATTGATATGGAACTGATGCAAGTTTTTTCGTTGAGGCTCTGTCGCTTTTAAGACGCTCTTTTTCAACCTCATCTATCCTGTCTTTTATTTCGGGAATCTCTTTAGCTATGTCTACTTCGTCCTCTTTGATCCAAAGACAAAAACGCTCTCTGTTATCAATAAACTCTTCTGCTCCAAGCAACTGGCGGATAAATCTCTTTGCTTTTGGTTGCTTTTCAATGAGCAGATCGTGCTCCGTTCTATCCAATAATAAAAATCCTCTGTCGTTTGGCATGTTTCCAAAAACAACGGGAGGGACTTTCGATATTGGGGTTCTTCGTGAGTAAATGATCGTGTTCGGTGCTTCGATCAAGTACGGGGAAATGTTTGAGCATCGCCTTTTTAATTCATCCCTGTAGATCCACTTAGGCTCATTGGAAACTCTCCTTAAGCCAATGATAACACATGTTACGCCGGCTTTTCCTTTGGCGTTATTGCTCCACGTGAATGATTGATGGACAAAAGATATCTCCACTCCCTTTTTCAAAAGGGGATTCCAAAGGATAGGTACTTGCTCTCCTTGGCAGATGGAGTTTGTCGAAACAAATCCTACGCTTGATCCAGTCTTTTGAACATAGTTAGCTGCCTTTAAAAAAAATGCTCCTATGTAGTCCAGATTGTTGACCCCTTCAATTTCAGCCCCGACATGTAACAAGTCTTCTTTCTGGCTGACAGTTTGTTTTCTTGCTCCTTGGTATGGAGGGTTTCCTAAAACAAAAACATCGTTACCGCCCTCACACACTACCTCCCATTTTAGGATGATAGAGTTTCCGTGTTTAACCTGAGCACTCTCCTTAAGTGGAAGTGAGGGTGGTGCATCCCCAAACTCAATCTTGAACTCTACGTTCATCTGATGCTCTGCAAGCCACATGGCAAGGATGGCTACTTCGTGTGCGAAGTCATCAATCTCAATTCCGTAAAACTGGCTGACATGAATACCAGAAAGAGGTAGCTGGCTTGTAAGCGTCTGAAGCTCTTTAAAAATAGCCATCTCAAGTCGGCGAAGCTCTTTGTAGGAAATAATAAGGAAGTTTCCAGATCCGCAAGCAGGGTCAAAGATCCGCAAGCGGTAGATCCTGTTAAGGAGACTATTTAATTTGCTCTCCGACCCCTTTGCTTTCTCAAACTCCTCATACAAATCATCAAGGAAGAGAGACTGTATCACCTTCATGATATTGGGGACGGACGTGTAGTGCATCCCAAGATCCGCTCTGACCTCCTCATCAACGACTCCTTGAAACATGGAGCCAAAAATGTCGGGGTTGATTTCCTTCCAGCTCTTGTTTCCCAGATCAATCAGCTTGAGGCGTGATTTGCCGGTGAACTGAGGGACTACGGATCTCTTGCCTGTGGTGTCGTTGAACAGACCTCCGTTGACGTAAGGAAACTCAGCCAGATGTGGCTTTAATTTTTTTCGAGATGCCGGCTCTGTATTGAGGACAAGGAAGATGTCTTGAAGTAACCCCCCCACATCCGATCCATCGGACTGAGTGTATGACTCTATCGCATTGGTGAAGAGTTGATCCGGAAAGATCCCAGTGTCTTCTGCGAAGTAGCAGAAGAGCAATCGGGTTAGAAAGACGTTGAGTTGGTGACGCTCTGCTTTCGAGCTTGGGGGATTGTCGGCAAGGATGAGGTCGTGCAGCTTTGCCATCTGTTCGGCTGCACGAACATCCGCATCGGTCTCCTCTTGGAAAGAGGTCTTCTCCATGCCTGCCAACGGAAGGAAGAAGGTGTAGTGATTGCCCAGATCCTTGAATACGACCTCAAGCCACTCCTTCCGCTTGGTGTCGTATGCCACGAACTCCTTGAAGTCGGTGGAAAACAGGAAGCGGGGCTTATTTCTCTCAATCTGAGGATTCTGCAAGGCTGCCTCCAATACCTCCCTTGGAGATGGGGATTTCAATAAATCCTTCGTGACTGGCTCAAAATAGACTTTTCCCTTGAGAAGGACGCTACCGGCTTTCTTGGCAACGTTCAGATTGCCAGACTTCAGACGGGCAATGGTTGCCTTGGGAGTTCCAAAAGCGGCTAGGAAGTCATAAACAAAGCTCTCCTTGTCTACGGAGGCAAGGAGCTTGGTCAGATTGTCTATGACATCAGAGAGCTTCATTCAAAGGGGAGTTCTTCAGACCTTTTAACGACCAGATAGCATCTATGCGAGTGTGAAGGTCATCTTGGAGCGTTTTGATAATGACAGGGAGATCACCCCACCAAGTGTCCTATGTCCAAAAAAAGTTCGGTCGATGATGTCGATTTTGCTAATCGCTGCTATGAAAACAGCAGCCTTAATCCCCATGAATCATCCGAAACAACAAAGTGCATGGGGTTAAAAAGTGCAAGGAAAGTGCAAGGGGAGACTTTTCCAAAAAAATGCCAATAGCCCGTAGACCCTTATAAAAAGAGAGTGCAGCCGGAGAGGGTCGAACTCCCAACCTTCTGATCCGTAGTCAGATGCTCTATCCAATTGAGCTACGGCTGCGTGATGGACAAAAAACTAAAGCGGAGATCGCTTCTGCGGTCAAACCGAATCAGGAAAAACTTCACTTGACCCCGGCGCAGGATGGGGCAACGATTACCGCTCAATCTTATCAAGAGTGACGGAGGGACTGGCCCGATGATGTCACGGCAACCGCTGCGGAGCAATTCGTAGGACCAGGTGCCAAATCCAGCCCCGCTACAGTGGGGAAAAGATGAGACTACCCGGTTCGGTCGCAGGCACTCCCTCGATCCAAGAATCAGGTCTCTTCGTCACTCTTGAGCGGAAACAACGACGAGATCCCATGTCCAAAAAAACTTACTTCAGCAATCTGAAATGCCGCGAGTGCGGGCGCCTCTATGAGAAGGAGGCGATCCATATCTGCGAATTCGACTTCGGCCCGCTTGAGGCCGCTTACGACTACGATGCGATCCGGGAAGTATTGACCCGCAAGTTGATCGAGTCCCGCCCACAGACGATGTGGCGCTACCGCGAACTCCTCCCGATCGACGGGGAGCCGACGGTCGGCGCGCAGGTGGGCTTCACTCCCCTGGTCAAGGCCGATCGCCTCGCCAAGGCTCTCGGGATCCGTGAGCTCTGGATCAAGAACGACACGGTCAACTACCCGACGCTCTCCTTCAAGGACCGCGTGGTCTCGGTCGCGCTGAGCCGTGCCAGGGAGCTGGGATTCGAGGTGGTGGCCTGCGCCTCCACGGGCAATCTGGCGAACTCCGTTGCCGCCAATGCTGCCAATGCCGGTCTTAAGAGCTACGTGCTGATCCCTTCCAATCTGGAGCAGGGGAAAGTCCTCGGGTCACTCGTCTATGGCACCAATGTCATCGGCATCAAGGGACCGTATGATCAGGTGAATCGCCTCTGCTCGGAAATCGCCGGGAAGTATGGCTGGGGATTCGTGAATGTGAATCTCCGTCCCTACTATGCGGAGGGATCTAAGACGATGGGCTTCGAGATCGCCGAGCAGCTCGGCTGGAAGCTTCCTCGCCATACGGTCGTCTGCATGGCCTCCGGATCCCTGCTCACCAAGATCCACAAGGCCTACAAGGAATTCATCAACCTTGGACTCGTGGAGAAATCCGAGTTCACGATCCATGGGGCCCAGGCTTCGGGGTGCTCGCCGATCAGCACCGCCTTCAAGCGCGGGACCGACATGGTGAAGCCCGTTCAGGATCCCCAGACGATCGTCAAGTCGCTGGCCATCGGCACCCCTGCCGACGGCTATTATGCCATCCACAGCATGAGGGAGACCGGGGGAAGCGCCGAGGACTGCACGGACGACGAGGTGGTCGATGGGATCAAGCTCCTTGCGGAAACCACGGGCATTTTTGCCGAGACAGCCGGCGGTGTCACCGTGGCCTGTACCCGCAAGCTCATTGAGTCGGGCAAGATCCCGCGTGATGAGAGCGCCGTCCTCTGCATCACGGGACACGGCCTCAAGACCCAGGAGGCCATCATCGGAAAGGTCGGAGAACCTCGCATTATTGGAGCCAGCCTCCGAGAATTCGAGGCGCTCGTCGCCGACGAAGTCACTCTGAAATCCTGACAGCCTAACCATGATTCATCACCCAAACCCTACTTCCTAAAATCTCCAGTACCGATTCCGAAACTTCATCATTCCTACTTCAACCTTTCCCATTATGCCCACCATCCGCATCCCCACCCCGCTCCGAAAACTAACCAATAACGAGGAGGTCGTCACCTCCACCGGCACGACGATCGGAGCCGTGCTCGAAGAGCTCAACACGACCTACCCGGGCCTTGGTGAACGGATCCTTGATGAAAACGGGGTGATCCGCCGCTTCGTGAACATCTTCGTCAATGACGAGGATGTGCGTTTCCTTCAGGAGAAGGAGACTCCGCTCAAGGAGAGTGACGAGGTCTCCATTGTCCCCGCCATAGCAGGTGGCTAGAAGTCCTCTGGACGGAATCCTCCAAAACACCGACCATCGATCCCATGGAAACAACCCGACTCTGGCTCATGTATCCGGCGAAGCTTATCACGCGACCCATCGTGTATGAGCTCGGCCATGATTTCAAGGTGACCACGAATGTCCGACAGGCAAGCGTGACCGACGAGATCGGCTTGGTCTGTCTTGAGATTAGCGGCGAGCGTGAGGAGATCAAGCGCTCCATCTCCTGGCTCGAGGAGATCGG
>CAINEX010000073.1 GCA_903847935.1 uncultured Spartobacteria bacterium
CAAAATATATAATAATATATAGTGCAATTCAAGAATACTTGATTTAATGAAGTTGTTAATAGTTCATACAGAAACCCATTATTTTGCTGGGGCAGAAACTATGCTCCTCTATTACTTACAAGGACTGCATGAGGCAAATATTGATTTTGCAGTTGCCTCTGTCGAAAATGGAAGGTTTTGGAATGCCATTCCAGAGGGTGTATGTAAATTTGCTATTCCCGATAATAGCAAATTCTCTATATTTCAACTAATAAAGCAGGTATCGGGAATATTAAAATTACAGTCAGAGTATTGCTATGACATACTCCATGCATGGGCGGCGCGTGACTGGGAAGTGACTACCTTAGTTGGATTCATTGCAAGAAAAAAAGCTATAGGAACACTGCATGACCATCCAAGTGCATCATTTCATTCTAAAAAAAGACAAATGCTCATGAAGGTCTGCAGCAAGATCGGATTAGAAAAAATTGTCTGTGTATCCAATGCTGTAAAAAAAGCCTGTATAACTTCTAACTATCCGATTAAAAAACTAGAAGTTATCCATAATGGATTGCCAGATCTTACAATAAAGAGATCTCAATACCGAGGAGAAACAACGATCGGATTTCTTGGAGCTATTTCAGAAAGAAAAGGGCTGCATGTGTTTCTAGAAATAATAGATAAAATGTTTGAAATAAATTCTAGTCTCAAATGGAAAGTCATAGTCGGGGGTGAGGCGCTTGATGAAAAAGGAAGGGCCTACCTAGCAAATTTAAAATCAGCATTTTCAACTCGTAGTTGGTGGCCTCGAATTCAATGGCTTGGGTGGGTAAAAAAAACAACAGAATTCCTTCAAATTATAGATATATTAGTTGTGCCGTCAACAGAATTTGATCCTTTCCCAACTGTAATTTTAGAGGCCGGACGCGCTGGAGTTTCAGTACTTGCGTCAGATGTTGGAGGGGTTTCTGAAATCATCGATAACGGCAAGAATGGGTGGATATACCCAAAAGAAGACTGGAGATCAGCAGTTCTGAATCTCGTTAGTATGGTAAAAAATCCCGATTATCTTGAGGTTGCTGGTATAAATAACAAAATAAAATTCTCAAATACCTTTTTATTAAAAAAGATGGTTGAAAATTATATTAGTATTTACAGTAATAATACAATCAAATCGCAATGAAATATAACATTAAAGCAATAGCAATTGCTGTATTTGGAATTTTCATAGGGGTATGGGTAGGTAAAATAGTAGTCAATGGAGAAACCGATTCGCTAGCATATTTATTTATAACCATTATTGGTATGATTGGTCTGATAGCGCCAGGTTTTGTTGCATCTTTATCGGTTATGACAGTTCATTCCGGACTTACTCTACCGCAACTTCAAGGAAAACTTAATATACATTATGTTGCTATGGCGGGTTTGATAGGAATATTTATTGTAAATAGTATATTCAAAAAACAAAAAAATACATTTTTAAGTAGTGCGCACTATTGGCTCATTGCATTTGCTTTTGTTATTATTATAACGATTATATATCGTGGTTTAGGGTTTAAAATTTTGGGTGCAAATCAATGGGGAGGTATGGTTTATGTGGAATTATTTCTAAATATTATTTGCGTTTTTATACTTCCACGAGTGGGAATTCATGCGAAACACTGGCGTCAGTTATTAACTATAAGCGCAATCGCTACAATATTTCCAGCAATTGCGATAGTATTATCAAGTAATGGGATACAGACTATATTATCGGACTTTATTCAGGGTGACCATGAAACTACTTTACAGGATTACAATTCGTTTACTAGATACATCGTATTGTTCCCATTAGGAATAGCAATATACCAATGTCTTTTCTTATATATTTCGTTTAAAAAAGCTTTATCTAAAAATTTGCTTATTTCAGTACTTTTTTTTATTATTACGCTAGTATTGATAAGCCTTAGTGGATTCAGGATTGCCCTCATTGAATTAATTCTTTTCACTTGTGTGCTTGCTTATTTATCAAAGCAAATATCTTTTTTAAATATTATAATAATTACTGTTTTTCTAGCATTAATTTATCCATTAGTAATTATTTTTGCTCCATCCTTGCCACTTACGGGACAGCGAATGGTATCTATCATTCCTGGAGTCATTGTGCAGCAAGAAGCCTCACAAGATGCAGACATTACAACTGAGTGGCGAATCGATGTTTGGGAACGTGGTGTAAAATCATTGCCTGACTATTACTTGATTGGTAAAGGTTTTGCATTTAAAGAAGCGGATATTATTTCTGCCAATAACATTAGTAATGGAACATATGACGCTACCGATTGGGCTTTAGTTACAAGTTCTTATCACCAAGGAATCCTTAGTCTACTTATTGTGTTTGGTATCCCCGGGTTAATCACTGGCATGATGATGTATACATTATTTTTAAAAAGGCATTTATTACTTTTACATGAAAAATGGAATTCTGAGCCTCTGAAGCTATGTCATTTAGTCACAACAAGCATGCTAACAACGGGTTGGATTATTTATATTACAATCTATGGCGACGTGCAAACAACACTTATTAGTGCCTTATATCTAATCTCTATCTTGGAATCACTTTGGGTGGCAAATGTTTCACTTAATGAAAAAATAAGATAAACCAATAATTACTTTTTATTTGAAACTTGCAATTGATACTAACTGTAGGCGGGTTACTTTGGCTGGCACGACTAGATATTTAAATGGTTTGCTTAGAGGATTTAGTAGCATACCTGATTTATCTATATGCGAGATTGAATGGGATAGAGATAACCTGACATATAAACAGCCTGCAAGGGCGCTTAAAACTTTCTATAGGGAACTTTACTGGGCACGCTTCATTGGACCTCAAAAGATTCGAAATTATGGAGTTGATATTTTTCATAGCCCCGGAGGATTTCTAATTATTCCTCCCCGTGGGGTTGCACGCGTCACGACGCTTCTTGATCTTGCAATTCTCAGATATCCAAAGCGTTATCGCTCATGGCAACGATTTACAGGCTCCATGAAGCTTAAGCAGGGAATTAAGCACTACAATAAATTTATCTCTATAAGTAGTTTCACCGCGGATGAGGCGATGAGGTTATTAGATATTCCCGCCAAAAATATCGAAGTTATTCATCTTGGATGCGACTTTCAAGAGAGTTCATTAGAGATAATGCCTCAAGCCATTTCTATACCGGAAGAGTTCTTCTTATTCGTTGGGAGTCTTGAACCAGGAAAAAACCTAGAACTTCTTCGTCAGGTCTATTTGCTATCTGAATTAATGGGGAAACCACTTCCACCTCTCGTTGTGGTTGGAGTTAGGTGGGAGGGTGTTGCACGTGAAGGAGAATGGCCTAAGAGCTGGATTGCGGCTGGAAGAATTCCGGATGTAAATCTCGTATATCTATATCGAAGAGCCCTGGCCCTAGTCTTTCCATCAATTTATGAGGGCTTCGGTTTTCCTCCCTTGGAGGCGATGACGCTTGCTTGCCCTGTGATCTGCTCCAGTGTAGCTAGTATTCCTGAGGTAACTGGTTCCGCGGCATTATATTGCGAATTGAATCCCGATGCCTATTTGAATGCAATGATTCGCCTTGTGGAAGATGATCAGTTGAGAGATGAACTCATCTCGAAAGGCCTTTTACAAGCCTCAAAGTTCTCTTGGGATAAATGTGCAGAAGAGACATACAAAGTCTATAAAAGTTTAGTTTAGATCTTAATAATATTGAAACCTTTTATATTATATTTTGCTACTATTGCTGCTTGCTTTGCGAATGATATTTATGTAGATAACAGAAATCACAATTCAAGTGATTCAAATAATGGTTCCATTAAGCATCCATTGAAGAGCTTAAATGAGGCTGTTCGCCGCATTAAAGCAGGTCAAACTGTCTGGGTCAGTGGATCTACCTACCGCGAAAGTTTCACGATTCCTATTGGAAAGGAGGGAAATCCAACTATTTTTGCAGCAATGAAGGGTCAGCAACCATTGATAACCGGAATGGATCTAGTCACTGGTAAGTGGCAATCACATAAGCGCGGAGTCTATTCAATCTTCTGGGAAAATTCAACACAGATAGCTTCCTGCGACAATGAACTTCTAAAGCAAATAGGGATGTTCAAACATCTTGCTCCCAACGGATGGAAGGAGCCATCCACTCAACTTAAGGGCAATGAATATAATCTAACGCCAGGAACATTCTATTATAATTCGGAAAAAAGTCAACTATGGGTAATGTTGAGGGATTTATCCTCACCATCCATGCATAAAATGGAGGTTTCCTCTAGATCGTATGGAGTTAAACTTCAAAGTCATACAAGACTTTTTGGTTTTGAGACAGGCTACTTCCAAACATCTGATAAAGGGGAGGGTAACGGAATCCAAGCATCAGGAGACGATATTATTATTAAAGATTGTAATTCGCATCATAATGATTTTAGTGGTATTTACCCTCAAGGCCGTAAAATTGTAATAGAAAAATGCAAATCAGAGTTCAATGGGAATAATGGTTATACTAGTAGTTTTGGTTTTAATATTACATTAAACAATTGTACATCACGAAGTAATAACACTCGAGGATATGATTTAGGATGGCATGGAGGCGGGCTAAAATTTGTACAACAACGGAATCTTGTAATAATAAATCATATTTCAGAGAATGAAGGAATGGGGATTTGGTTGGATGTTAACTGCCTTAATTCAAGCATTATAAACTCAAAACTTAAAAATTGTGGTATTGGGATCTACTATGAAATAGGGCGGTGGGGAGTTATCATTAATAATACACTGGAAAACTGTAAACGTGGTATCTGGAGTTACTCATCAGATATGCTTATTGCAAACAATGAAATGATGGGATGTAAACAGGGGATTATAATAACAGGTGATCACAGATGCTTTGAATATAATTTAGGCTATGGGACAGAACCTGGCAAAGACACGCCAACAGTTGGTTCTGTAAGAAATAATGTTGTGATCAATAATCTTATCATCAATGCCTCTGAATGTAATGTTGGAATCTGGACTGATTCCCCTTTTTGTGGTGGAAATATATGTGATTGGAATGCGTATGTAAAAACCCCCGATTTCCAAGAGAGGCTTATTAACTCTCAAGCTAATGCAAATAAAATAGATGATATTAACAAAAAAACAGCAAAATATTTAGATATAAAAAACGAAGTTCAGGCTGTTAAAGAAAACTTTACATCGACAGTGAGCTTCTTGAATCGTGGAGAATTTGGTTTTTGGTCATCTTGGGGAACACTTGTCAGCCCAAAATTATGGAACGAACGAGGTTTTGATCTGCATAGTAGATTTATTAATTATTCACAAGCAAATGGTTACCAACGAAAAGAGAAGGAAATAGAGAAAATAATTGCAACAAATTTACCCACCGATTTTACCAAAAAACTGATTGACAATGAGAAAACACTCAAGTCTACGGGACGTAATTTTTCAATTAAACTTGACCGAGGCAAAGACTGGAATGGTCACCCATGGGTATTGATTGATAAAGTAAATTCCAATGAAACTGGAGCAATTAAAGTAGATGGAATGTGGTTTAAGGGTGATCAACCATTACCCTTTATTCGAAAAATCACAATTGTGGATGAATGCGCCCCCATGCCTGTAGGTCCAGTAGAACGCTTCAATGTGGTTACTAATTGCCCCAGTTTTAATTAATAGGGGTAAACTTGTAATGATTATTAAATGAAGGGGAAATTAATTGTTACTTCACTTGAACCTCGGCCCTACGCCGGCAGTGAGCCCGGTAAAGGATTCAATTGGGCCATGGCTCTTTCAAAGTTTTACGAGGTTCACGTCTTGGCGCTTCCTCATTCTGTAAAAACCTGTCAGGACTCTGGATTATGTGATGATTGGGTCTTTCATTCAATTAATTATACGATACCCCCATCACAAGGAGGTATTGATTTCTATAAGTGGTATTACACATGGTGTCGGTTGGTAATTGAGAAATGTCATGAATTAATAGAGAAAAATACTTATGTTGGGCTTCACCATACTGTGCTAGGTTCTTATAGGATACTACCTGCATACGAAAAACTAGGAATTCCCTTTACATTAGGACCACTTGGCGGAAGTGAATCGGTTCCAAGAAATCTTTTGAAGGATTATGGATTTCCAATCAAAGTTTATGCACAAGAGTATCTAAGATCGTCTTTGAATAAATGCTGCCTTTTGAACCCGTTTGTGCGTAAGACGATACGGTTGGCAAGCTACGTTCTAGCCACGACCTCTGAGACTGAAGATGATCTTAGATCGGCTGGCGCCTTAAAAACTAAGGCCGTTTTCCCTGATGTTGTGGAAGGCTTGGGAGTATCGTTAGAACAAGCGATGGCTGCTCGCAATGTTCAGTGCTCTCAAATTAGCCAAAAGTTAAATTTGATTTTTTCGGGAAGAGCTCTTTGGTGGAAGGGGGGGCATATTGCTATTAGATTTTTAGAACGCTTACTAATAGCAGGAATCAATGCTCGTTTGGATATTTACAGTGATGGGCCAGCACTCAATGCCTGGAAAGAATTAGCAAATCAACTAGTAATACCACACGAGCGGTTAAGTTTCCATGGGATGGTGACTCGAGAAGAACTATTAAATGCTTATAAAGCCAGTCATTTATTTGTCTATCCGACATTACACGACTCATCTAGCAGCTCAATACCTGAGTCTTATATGTCAGGTTTGCCTACAATGACATTCTATTGTGGTGGTGCAAAAATGGCAGCTGTTCCAGAAGCTGGAATTAACTTTGCACCTCAGAGCGTTAATGAGTTCCTGGAGATTGGGACGGAGACTGTAAAAAAATGGGTGAAAGATCCTAAATTATGGATCCAATCTTGTAAGGCTGCATTGATTCAATCACAGAATTTTTCACTTCAATCAATTGAAAATGCAATTCAAACGACCATAGTTCCATCACTATTAAAATAAAGAAGAGGTTTCCTCTCCATGCTAATGAGTAAAAGTGCTAAGTAATTGATGAGGTGAGTAACAACATTCAAAGAACAGTCTCGTTATCTCTCGTAAGCTGAATCTCTTTTTAAGATGTCACTAGTCGAATCCTATTCTGATATTTCTCTTTTTGGTTCACACTTGGCGGTGACTTCCTATGCAGATCTCTCCACAAGGGTGATCGATTTTGTGGAGACGGGAGTGGAGGTTATGGCCGTCGATTTTGCCAATACGCATGTGGTGACGCTTCGGCAACATGATCCGGAATTTGCTGCTCTTACCAGCTGTATGGATATCATGGTTCCCGATGGGATGCCACTTGTCTGGGTCATGAACTTGAAAGGTGCAGGTTTGAAAGATCGCGTTTATGGCCCGACTTTTACTCGTCGCTTTTTGGAATCCTGTTCAGGGGAGTTGACCCACTATTTGGTGGGAGGCTCCGAGGAGTGTGGGCGCAAGTTTCGAGAGCGTATGCTTGAACTCAATCCTTCATTGCAATTTGTCGGAGGGTATCACGGAATGTGTTCTGCTAGCGGGGTATTGAAAGATGACGAGGAGGTGCTTCGAGAGATCCGTGAAAAACGACCGGATATCATTTGGGTGGGGCTGGGGGCTCCAAAACAATACAAATGGATCCATCGTATTAAGCCGAAGCTGGATCATGGGGTGCTGTTGGCGGTCGGCTTCGCCTTTGATGTGAATGCCGGGATGAAGCAGGACACGCCGCCTTGGATGCAGCGTCTGGGACTCGGTTGGTTGCATCGGATGGCTAGCGAACCACGACGCCTGGTAGGACGCTATCTCAAATGGAATACACTCTTTTTATGGTATCTCCTGGAAGAATTACTGACCAAACAGGAGAGAATTAAAAAATTATGAATGATTGTGGAGTGAGCCGCGATCAGTTGAGATCAATGTTAGATAACTATGAAATCTGATGACTTTGCTGATTTTCCCATCGTTCGATTCACTGTTGTCGCCATGCTTGGGTTGATCATTATGGGTGCGTTTCAGTTTTCGAACGGCAGTCATGGAGTTACTGAAAGTGGAGTTGTCATGAATCTTCCTGACCAGATAGAAGAATTTTTTTGGAAAGATCAACCTGCATCCGAAGGAGAAAAATTTATTCTTCCTAAGGAAACGCACCTTTGGATGCAGCGTCTGGGACTCGGTTGGTCGCACCGGATGGTCAGTGAGTCCAAACTGTTAATCGGTCGGTATCTGAAGTGAATACCCTTTTCTTATGGTATTTACTCTCAGAAAAAATGGAGCTTAGGTCCAAACCATGACCCATTCAAATTATAAAAACATTAGAATTAAATTCTCCAAGAGAGTTGTCATCTATGCACTCTCATTTGTATCAATCATCATTAAGGCATTACTGAGCTGCAAAAAAAAATCTGATCAGGTTATTGTCATAGAGCCATATGGAATGGGGGATGTAATCTCCCTACTTCCTCTTATTGAAAACCTTAAAATAGGTAATGTAATAACTTTTTTATATAAAAAAACAATGGCATGATTTATTGCAACTGATGATAATATGGAATTGTTAGATTGTGATTTGCCGTGGTCGAGTTACAAATCTGGCAACAAATACAAAATATCGAGCATATACAATGCCATAAAACGACTTTGGAAATTGCGAGATAAAGTTGCAGGGTCGACTGGCATTGACCCCAGAGGAGATATTAGAAGTATCCTAGTCCTGTACATCCTTGGATGTAGCTCGGTAATTACCCTGAACAGATATTTGGGAACGAATGCCAAGATTCCCCAATGGGTAGCAAGCACCATAGACTATTCTAATAATAAGAGGCGGTGGGAGATTGCAGCGGAAATGTCTGAAAAAATAGGATTAAAAGAGCAAAAAACTCCTCCTAGACTTGGAAAGACCAAGGAAATCAGAGCTTTCAAAGATGCTATTTTTATCCCCATAGCGCCTTGGAGAGGAAAATTATGGGCTTCTGAAAGGTGGGCTGAATTAAAATTCGAATTAGGGAAAATGGGGATTTCATCCAAAGCAGTTTGTGGTCCAAGTCAAG
Organism: uncultured Spartobacteria bacterium; assembly: GCA_903847935.1. Taxonomy (GTDB): domain Bacteria; phylum Verrucomicrobiota; class Verrucomicrobiia; order Chthoniobacterales; family UBA6821; genus UBA6821. The sequence goes on from CAINEX010000073.1 coordinate 8,998, forward strand.
AGATGGAATTGAAGAGTTTTCTGCCCGAGTTCGATTTCGTTGTAGCTAAAAATATTCAAGATTGGATTGATATTTTTAATGGTACGGATTTTTTGATTACCTTGGATAGTGGACCGATGCACTTAGCGGATGCAATGGGAATTCCCTTAGTCGCTTTGTTTGGTCAGGGTCAACTGCCATTGTGGGCACCAAGTGGGATGTGTTCTATCATTATTCATCATCAAGATGATCCCGACTTTGAACCCTGTCATCAAATCGAAGGAAATGAACCTATAGGAAAATTACTAATGGAGAAAATTTTAGTTTCTGATGTGCTTGCTTCCATCAGCGATCTCCACAATCGCCTAAGCATAAAATAGGCGAAAGGAATTTTAATATATTTCCATGAAATACCGTATTCTTTTGGTTGTGGTTCTAGCGGCAATAACTCTCATTGCAATGCGATTAGCAAGTTCCATCAATACTCCTACTGAAAGCGGAGTGATTATGCAACTACCCACCACGATAGATGACTTCACGGGAAATGATATCGAGCCATCGGAGGGGGAGAAAACGATTCTTCCCAAGGATACTGAAATCGTTAAAAAAAGCTATGTGGACTCCTCGGGTGATCAGCTGATCACATCAATTGTTCTTGCCGGGGCAGAAAAGAGAAGCATTCATCGCCCTGAATTCTGTCTTCCCGCCCAAGGATGGACCATTCAGAAGGAGAAGGTTGTCCCGATTCCTATGAAAAATGGACAGACATTAAACGTGATGCAGGTCGAGATCACGCGCCCAATCGAGGTGAGGCCGGGTGAGCATAAAAACCTGACGAGCTTTTATGTTTATTGGTTTGTAGGTGATGGAGTCACCACACCGTATCATTCGACAAGGATCCTTCTCAATAGCTGGGACCGCGTGATGCATCATAAAAATCACCGATGGGCCTACGTTGCTGTGAGCGCGCCTGTGTTGGAGGGATTCAAGCAGGATGGAAAGAACGCCGAGGAAACAAAAAAAATGATTAATGAATTTATCGCTGAATTAGAGCCAAGCATTACTAAATCAAATTGAAGGAAAGTACTCGTTTTCTACTAGATCAGCCATACTAGACATGAGCGCCGTCATTTTGCCCTCGGGAAAAAACAATCAGAGCTTTCCAACCAACCTTTTGGTGGCAGCGACAGCTGTCATAGGATTTACAGCCCTGTTGCTCTCCTTGCCCTATACCTATGGGTATGACGCTACGGAGCACTCGATAGGGACTTTCATTTGGGGAGTATGGGATCATGGGGAGGACATGAGCCATGGATTCATGGTCCTGCCCGCAGTTTTCCTCATGATCTATCTCGATAGGGCTCGCTATCTAGCGCTACATACTAGAGCAGGCTGGGGGGGGCTTATTGTACTGGTATTCGGACTGTTACTTTACTGGGGAGGTCATGTTGCAGATGTCACTTTTTTTGGGGTGATGAGCATCCTGATTTCATTAGTGGGACTGGTTTGGTGGTTGCTCGGGTGGGAGTTTCTGAAGGCGATGGCTTTTCCTCTGGCATTCTTGCTCTTTGCCATTCCTATTCCGGGAAGTGATACATTGATAGCCCTTCCGCTCCGTTACCTGATGTCGCATCTCGGGGTGATGATTCTCAATCTAATAGGTATTCCCGTGGTGCTTAATGGCACAGGCATCCTCTCGGCGCCTGACCCGGCCCTTGGTCAGTTGGCCGGGCAAAAGTTTGCGGTCGATGTCGCCAATCCTTGCAGTGGTATTAGATCACTCTTTGCCCTCATGATGGTGGGCGCTCTCTATGCTCACTTCACGCTGCAGGGAGCCTGGAAAAAGTGGATTCTCTTCTTATGCACAATCCCACTTGCCGTGCTCGGCAACCTCGCCCGGATTGTGATGCTGACGCTTGGCACCGTACTCTTCGGGAGTGAGTTTGCCCTAGGCAAAAATCCCCTTGAAAACCCCTCGTGGTTTCACCTAGCAGCTGGGTATCTGGTCTTTCTTATCGCCCTGCTTGGCATGATGGGCGTGGGAGCTTTGCTAGTTCGCCATAGGAGTTCTGGCTCTAAGAAACAAGGCAATGGTCATAAAATGACTCATCAGGATGCATTCCAAGATGTTAAGTCCTCCCAGCAGGATCTCTATTAATAAGATGGTGGCAATGGATCTTTCCTAAGTTGTCTTTCTGATCCTTTAATGAAGAGGGTAACATTCTATCTTGCAGACCAGCATCCAGGTAGGGATCGCAGTCTGGGAATAACAGGATATTCTCTGCAACTGCTGGAAGAGTTACAAAAATCTAATCGAGTTAGATGCGATGTGGTGAGTTCTAGATCATCGGTCTTGGTTCAAGGGGCAAAATATGAGCTCCCTTTTCGAACAGATTCCCCGATCAAACGTCTCATTGGAGATCATCTTCACGGAGCAATTTTCTCCAAGCATGAAATTCTTCATTACCCCAAGGGTTACTTGCCAGCCTTTCTCCCGAAGGGCCCTCTCGTGGCTACAATTCACGACACGATTATTCAGCACTACGTTGATTACTACCCTAAAGAACGATCACTTTTAGCTTATGCTTATTGGCTTGCAGTTACAAAACACTCCCTTCGAAAAGCCAGTCTCATTCTAACGGTTTCAAAGTCAGCAGAAGACGCCATCAAAAGATTCTGTAGTCGATATGCCATTACCACACCAAAAATTCATGTAACTTATGAGGGGGCTTCCGGAGAAGAATTTGCAGGGACTCTTGGAGAGAAGCAAGACTACTGCTTGGGATTTGCTTCTACTCAGCCTCATAAGAGAACAGAACGGCTTCTTGAATATTGGAGGCACTTCGAGAGCAAGGAGGGTAATCATCCGAAGCTTTTATTGATCGGAACTCCCAACGATCGTTTAATGGAGCTAGCACTACTCTGCAAGAGTGTGGAGTGGGTGCAGGCTCCTTCTTTCAATGATCTCGCAAAGCTTCTACGCGCGGCTCGGGGACTGATCTTCCCCTCTGAGATTGAAGGGTTCGGCCTCCCTGGAGTCGAGGCCTACTATCAGGGAACTCCTGTTGCCTATGTGCGAAATACAGCTGTCGAGGAAGTGCTCTGTCATCCGGATGTAGGGGGGTTCGATCTGGATGACTTCGATTCATTTCATGCGGCTGTGAATGGAGTCCTCAACATGCCGTCACAATCCGTTGCAAATCATGCGCTCCTTCTGCGTGATAAGTATTTGTGGAGTAAGGTGGCTGAAAGAACGGTCCAAGCCTACGAGAGCCTCTAACTCCGCGCCTCAGGCGAGAAGTTAGGGGTTAGAAGATAGGATCGCCGAAGGCGGGGAGATTGGAGCGCTGAAAGCGCGAGATATAGGAGATAGGATATGGGAGATTGAAGGTGAGAAGATAGAAGATGGGAAATAGTAGATAGGAGGGGAGGCGAAGGAGGCGCTGATGGCGCCGAAGATGGAAGATAGGAGATAGGAACCAAGCCGTGACCGGCGCAGTAGACTACTGAAGGTGACCCTGAGTGTAAGCGAGGGACGGCACCGCTTTGCTTCGCAAAGGGCCGTCAAATGTGATCACCAAAGGCGGAGCTGGGCGAGAAGATAGAAGATGGGATATTGGAGGGAAGTCGAAAGTCGAAAGCTTGCGGTTTCATCAACGTAGATCACCTAGAAGCATGGTGATGATCTGATCAAATTTGTGTTTGGCCTCCCATCCCAGTACTCGCTTTGCCTTGGCGGGGTTTCCACAGATGTATTCAATATCGGAGGGGCGAAAAAGAGTAGGGTCTGTCTGTACGTGATCCTTCCAGTCGAGACCTAGTTTCTTAAATGTGAGCTCAACAAAATCCTGAATGGAATGAGACTCGCCGGTGGCAATGACATAATCATCGGGCACTTCTTGTTGTAGCATTAACCACATGGCCTCAACATAGTCGGGGGCCCATCCCCAATCTCGATAAAAATCAATTTTGCCGAGGTTAAGAGTCTCTTTAGAACCATTGGCAATTCTCAAGGCAGTCAAGACGATTTTGCTGGTGACGAAACGCTCCGGTCGTAGTGGAGACTCATGGTTAAAGAGGATGCCCGTGGACGCATGGAGACCATATGCCTCCCTATAATTAGCCACGGCGTAGTGAGAGGCTGCCTTCGCGGTAGCATAAGGACTACGCGGATGGTAGCGAACATGTTCATCTGCAGGTGTCTTGGTGTTCCCGAAGACTTCACTTGAGCCTGCATTATAGAACTTCACTTTCTTCTTCAAGAGACGGATGCACTCTAGAAGATTCATCGTGCCAGTGAGGATGCTATCAAATGTCTCCATGGGGTAAGTGAAGGACTTGCCCACAGATGTTTGGCCCGCAAGATTATAGATTTCGTCAGCATCAGACCTTTGGAGTGAGGTCAGCACGCTTCGAAAATCCGAGGCTACCATCGACTCTAGTTTTATCTGCTCCTTGATGCCTAATCTTTTCAGATTACTGAAGTTACTTACTTCGTGGTCTCGTGAGGTGCCGTGAACCTCGTACCCTTTTTCAAGGAGCAACTTGGCAAGATATGCTCCATCTTGACCGGAGACCCCAATAATCAGTGCTTTGAGTGGTGTCATTTTTTCGGCCAAGGTTAGTTTTTAAGATTTCTAATAAAGTTCCTAATTGGTCCTCGTGTTCTTGTCCATCCCCGTCCTGAAAAGCGCGAGACTTAGTCGATAGACGACGGAGAGCGGTTGAAGGCGCCGTAGATGGGATATAGAAGATGGGAGGAGAGGCGTTTCTGTTTGTGCGTGAAGACTGATCATTACAAAAAGTAGAGTATGAAGATGTCGCTGATAACAAAGGTCTGGCTGATCATGCTGCCGCTCATTCTGTGTGCAGTTTTCTTCCTAGATCGTGGGCTAAGCGCCTACCTCTTCCAGAATAGCGTCCCGAAGAATCTCATGTTCTCGTTGCGGGAAATCTTGCATCTCCCAGCTGACGACCTCTCCTCGGTTCACGCCTCCGTACTGATGCTCGATGTGATCCCGCTCCTGATTGCCTGTTCGCCGATCGTCCTCTTTGTGGTGGCGATGATGCGGCCTGGTCGTCTGCGTGATTTGATGATGCTGGGTGGGGTGAGTGTGATGGTGGCCTTCGTGCTGAAGAACGACCTGAAGTGGTTCTTTCATAGGGACTGGCCCTTTCTCTGGACGGCTGATCACGCAAACTGGTACCTGAATCCGGCGCACGGATTTCATCTGATGGCGGGGCGGTTTTCCCTGATTGACGATGGGATCGGCGCCTTTCCCTCGGGCCACTCAGCCGTGGCCTTTGCCTTCCTAACTTCGTTCATGATGATCTTACCGAGGAGTAGGCCGTTGTGCCTGCTGGCCGGATGTGCTCTCAGCGCCCTGATGGTCCTGCTCTGCTTTCACTTCCTCGGTGATGTGCTGGCGGGGGCCTTGGTAGGGGTGAGCTGCGCCTTTGCCGTTAGGAAAATTCTAGGGGCGCGTTGCGCCGAAGTTGGGATATAGGATATGGGAGATAGGATATGGTAGGGGCTGAGAGCTGAGTCGAAGGTCGAAAAGTCGAGGGGCGAGGGAAGCGCTGAAAGCGCAGGATATAGAAGATGGGAAGACGAGGGTCGAAGGGTCGAAGGTCGAAAAGACGAGGGAGGGCGCTGAACGCGCAGGATATAGAAGATGGGATATAGGAGGGGCTGAGAGCTGAGTCGAAGGGCGAGGGGCGAGCTAGCTCAATCCCGTATAAGCTAATTTCTGAAGTTTCCTAAAAAACGACCTCGATGAAGCTGGAATCTTGCAAGGAATTTATGGCGGAAAGAACTTTGTCAGGGGAACTCCGAATCGTTGGCCAAGAGGTTGTGGATAGCACGATAATACCTATTTTTCTATGGGCCAGATTCTGTTGATAGCGAAGACTCTTGTCTGTGGTAATGAGTGCCTCATAACCCTCTCCTTCTGCGGCCGAAATAAGATCTCCGTTGGAGAGTTGTGACCAACCAAGTTCTGATGCGGTATCTATTGAATGTGGGGATAGCAGTTTACGAAGTGGAACCGGAGTTCCCTGATCAAAGAGAATCCTCATGTCGCTGCAGGAGCGACTAAACTGGCAGAAGCAAATTCAAGCACAGCCTCGATCTGAGCGCGCTTCACACCTGGGAACCACTCAAGATACTCATCAACGGTGGCCCCATCCTCAAGGTTTTCAAATAGGGAGCTAACGGGAATACGAGTTCCACGGAAGACCCATGCTCCGCTAACGCGGTCACTTCGCTGCTCCACCGCCGTGCACTCGCTCCATTCTTTCACACAAAGCAGTTTATCACGATCCTCCCCATGTTGCAAGGTGACGGGGCGCTGAAAGCGCCGAAGATGGGAGATAGGAGATAGGAGATAGGAGATAGGAGATAGGAGATAGGAGATAGGAGATAGGAGATAGGAGATAGGAGATGGGAGATGGGAGATGGGAGGGGCTGAGTCGAAGGTCGAAAAGTCGAGGGTCGAAGTAGGCGCTGATGGCGCAGGAGATGGAAGATAGGAGATGAGAGGGGCTGAGAGCTGAGTCGAAGGTCGAAGGCGGCGCTGAAAGCGCAGGATAGAGAAGATAGGAGATAGAATATAGGATATGGGGATAGAAGAGGGGAGATAGGATATAGAGGGTGGGGAAGGACGAGGGGTGAGGTGTTTAGACTTTTACTTGGTTGCGGGGCGCTTTTAACCTGATGGCATGCCTCGTCCACGCCTGCTCTTAGTCGATGGGCATTATTATCTCTACCGCTCGTTCTTCGCGATACGTGGGCTAACCAACTCGAGGGGTGAGCCAACCAATGCGATCTATGGCTTCGTGAAGGCGCTGAGGAGGATGCTTGCCGATCTGAAACCCGATCTGGCGGCGGTGATCTGGGATGCCGGCCTGCCTGAGCGGCGCACCCAGCTCCAGCCGCAATACAAGCAGCACCGGGATGAGATGCCCGATGATCTGGACATCCAGCAGGAGCCGATCCAAGAGATCGTTCCCCTGCTGGGGGTCGCGAGCCTCTTTCTTGAGAATACGGAGGCTGATGACCTGATCGCGTCGTACGTGATCGAGGCCCGCAAGCAGGAGATCGAGTGCGTGGTCGCGACCAATGACAAGGACATCCTTCAACTTGTCCGTGAAGGGGTTTCGATTTACTCGACGGCAAAGGCCGATGTCGGTGAGGGGAATGGCGGATTCAAGTTGCTAGGGGTGCCGGAGGTGAAGATGAAGTGGGGCGTGGAACCGGAACTGATCGCCGACGTGCTGGCCTTGACGGGGGATTCCGCAGACAACATCCCAGGTGTGCCCGGGGTGGGTGGGAAGACGGCGGCAAAATGGATCAACCAGTACGGGTCCCTCGATCATCTCTTAAAGAGCGATGATCTCGATCCCAAGGTGCGTGAGAAGGTGGAGGCTTCACGTGAGTTGATCGTGGCGAACCGCCAGATGGTAGCTCTCGATCTTGATCTACCACTCCCGATGCCGATCCCGGAAATGAGGGTTGCACCCCGCTACGCAGAGTTGATCGAGTCGCTCCGGCGATGCGAGTTCCGTTCGCTGACAGCCGAGGTGGAGCGTGAAGCGGCGAGCGTAGGAGCAGGAGCAGGGAGATGGGAGATCGGAGATGGGGGGGATACAGGGAGGGGAGTCGAGGGTCCAGGGACGAGAGACGAAAGCAAGAAGCAGAATGCCGGGGAGAGGGGAGTTGAGAATCCCTCTGAACGTGAGGGGAGTCCGTTGACGGAGTCTCTTTCCGATCACCTCTTGCCCGTTTCCCAAACCCCGACCCAAGGAGAGCTCTTCTAAATGGATTCTCTCGAATCATTGACGTCGAGAGCTTCATGATATAAATATCTATCATGAAGAAAGCCACTGTTGCCGATCTTCGGAATCATTTCCGGAGGGTTTCTGCTTGGATCGAGCAGGGTGAGACCGTCCAAATTGTGAAGCGGGGAAAGCCATTTGCTCAACTTATCGCGCTACCTCCAGCCTGCGCTGCGGCTCCCAAGCCCGATATGATGAAACAGATGCGTTCTATCTGGGGGAGTCGCTCCTTCTCAGATGAGGAGGTTCGAGCCATGAGGGAGGCCGAACTCGCGGCGGAAGAGGGATGACTTGCTATCCGGACACATCGTTCCTCTGCGCGCTTTATAGACCGCAGAGCAACTCGCAAGGAGCGTCCCGTTTTTTCGGATTGATGAAGGAACCCCTTTTCGTGAGTTCGATGCTGTTGTTCGAATTCCGTCAGTCCCTCAGGTTACAGGCGTTTCTCCACTCCAAGGATCGCACCAAAGGGTTCTCAAATCGGGAGTCGCTGGCAGTTTTAGAGGCTCTGGAGCGCAATTTGTCGGAGGGGTTCCTGCGGGTGGTTCCGCTGGACTTGGCTGATGTGATGAACCGCGCCGAGTACCTCTCCTCTCGTCACACCCGTCGCGAGGGTGCGCGTGGTTTCGACATTCTGCATGTGGCTTCTGCATTGCATCTGGGTGTGGCGGAGTTCCTGACCTATGACCTTGGACAGAAGAGGATGGCATTGGCCGAGTCGTTAATCGTCCCTTTTTGATTCATGAATAACTCCCTTCTCCTTGGTGCTGGTCGTGGGCCGAGACTTGAAATCCTGAAGCGGATCAAGCGTTCCGTGACGGGATTGAGCGTGAAGGAACTCTCTGCGGAACTTGGAATGAGCTACATGGGTGTGAAGGCTCACTGTATGGCTCTTGCCACCGAGGGGTGCTTGGCCACCTTTAGGAAGCCCACCTCGACTTCGATGGGATCTTCAAGGGGAACCTCCAGGGAATTTTCAAGGGGCCGTCCCTCGATGATCTACAGGATCTCGCCGGCGGGCGAACGTCTCTTCCAAGGTCCCGAGACCGATTTCCCTTCCTTGCTCCTGAAGGAGGCGATCTCGCTTTACGGACCGACTGCCGCTCAGAAGATCCTGGTGATGGCTTTTCGCTCCATGGCGCGTCGCTATGCCGGCCTCGTGGGAACGGGAAGCGCTGTCGAGAAAGCCTCCCTTTTGGCTAAAACGAGGGACCGTGAGGGGAGGATGAGCGAATTCATTCAAGGTGACTCTTGGGAGATCAGAGAGTGCAGTCAGTCGATCGTGAGCCTCACAGCGGATTTCCCTGAGATTCCCTCTCTCGAGGAGCATATGGTGAGCGAGGTCTTGGGAGTGCCGATGCAGAGGGTGGAAATTGAAGGGGTGGTCTGTTTCCGCCCCCGTTGAGGAAGAGGAGGATGCCGATTGAAACCTGAAAGGGACTTGTTCTCGCTTGCTTCGAGCAAGTAACCCCTTGATTGTAGAGGGATCCGTCGATTCGAAGAAGATGTTGTAAATCAAAAGAGACATGGCGAAACAACAACCCCGGAATTCGCGTCGGAGTGCGCCCTCGAGTGCTTCGAGCAGGCATCTCAAGAATAGTCAGAATATTAACAGGCTTCTGATGGTCTCAGCTGTTGTGATTGTCGTGTTAGTTTCTATCGTTCTCCATTATCAGAACAAGGGCTTCGTGAGTCACACGCATCACGAGGTGGATTCACACGCTTTTGATCTGAATTATTACTCGGGTAACAAAGCCTTCGATGAGAGCTACAAACGTGAAAAAGCTCTTGAGAATCAGTTGAATAGTCAGAATCCCCCACCAGGAGGGTCGGAAGTCGACATGAATATTTCTGCCAAGGAACAACTATCGAGAATGGAAGAAACCTTAAGAAAGGCGAAAGCCATTATTCATGAAGAGCAGGCTACTGAAATCAAGCAGAGCGAGCTGGCTGCAGCACCGCAGTCTGCAAAACCAAGCGCCCCCTCATTTAGCCTCCAGAAACCGAGCGTTATGAGAGAAAGGTGGTCCGGTGGAACGCTTAATGAAAGCGTGCCCGGCGTGGACACAAATACTCTCAACGCAACAAACACAGGCCAGAGCAACTAGGGAAGCGCTGCAGAAAGGGAAAATAGTGGAGTGATCAGCCGGGGCGGTGTTGCGTGCAGTATTCCTCACCGTCAGCACTGACTCTGAACTCGAGGTGAGGTGCCGAGGCTTCGGTGTGTCCGCAGGTATGACAACGATGGAATGTTTCCGCCGGTGCCTGCTCGGTGGGCCTCCTAGAGAGCAAGGAGGGCGCTCTGTTGGCTGTGGAACGGAATTGCAGAGCGGTGAGTTTGGGGCGTAGGATTTTCCCAAAAAAGAGAAGGTAGTTCAGAAAGGCAACGCCGAGTGTGGCTGCAACGACCGGGGGCTGGCCGATGGATGAGAGGATCATTAGCACGGCACTGAAGATGGCCAGCCAGACAATCCTTACCGGGAGAATAAAAAAGACGAGCACTTTGAAGTCCGGGTAGAGCGTGGCGTAGGCCAAGAGAAGCGAGAGATTCAGAAACGTGTTGGCATGGGCAAGGGAGGCGCCGTAGGTGCCTGACCAACCAACGATGAACGAGGTGACGGTGCAGAGCAGAACCCCACAGGAGTAAAAAAGGGTGAGCCTTCCGGGGCCCATGGCTGCCTCAAGACCATCGCCGAGGTAGAAGAGGAAAAGGACTGCAAAAATAATCCAGAACGGACTGAGCGTCTCGGGAATAAAGATCCAGGTGATGAGTCTCCAAACCTGTCCTTGAAGAACAAGGGAGGGGTCGAGTTCCAAGAGGGAGGTGTAGCCGGGGGCTATCAAATGAAGCACAAAGACAAGGGCATTCAGAAGCGCCACGTAGCGGATCAGTCCCGGCACGGCAAAGTTGCCCAATAAGGTCCTGACGCGGTCGGAAATGTTGGAAGGCATAGGTTTAGGGTGACACTTACTGCTGACGATGCACGCAGGAAGAATCTAAAAAGATGTTTTTATGAAAATCTGGTCTAATTTATCAAGGAGTCCCCGAGTCGGTAGCGCAGGTCTTGACTGATTTGTTTTCCGATAGTCGGGGAGAGTAAAAATTTTTTATACTGAGCAATGGCTGATCAACAAAAAATCCCGGAGGAGGGGAATCAGGCTATCACCCCTAGAAAGGTAAGATCAAAAAAGGATGATCCCGGGGAAAGTCCCGAACTATTACCGGATAGAAACTTCTTTGCCCTTCATGGAAGGGTGAACGTTGAGTTTTACGAGCGCCGGGAGAGCCAGTCAGAGCGAGTCAGTTCACGGTTTTCCCAAAAAAGGGGGGCTTTCAGTAAGAGAGCAGATTCATTAACGATCCGCCTCCTTATCTGCGCCCTTGTTGTCCTAATCGTTGTTTTCACCATCGTCCTAGTGAACAATAAAAAATACTTTCTTCAACAAGGGGAATCGCACAAGAGGCAGGCTGGTGATCTCTATCCGGTGAACTCTGTTTATTCGCGAAAAGCCGATGAAGAACAGGCGGCCAAGGGGGCGCACCGCGGAGGAGTTTCGCGTGGCGAGGGTATCGCTCAGCAAATGGATGTGTCGGTTGAGGATCAGATGGAGACGATGAATCGAAAAATCGAGGAGATGCATTCCAAAAAACTCACAGACGAGACTCCCAGAACAAATCCTATCACCAGCGCGATCACAGGAATACCCCCACAAATGAAGCCGACCACGACCGAAAATATGAAAGCACCGCTTGATCTCAACGGGATGATCACGAAGCCATAAACGTCACAAGAGCCTAGAAAGTACTATTGGACCACCTGATGGCTTTTGGTTCGGGTGGTCGTCACTGCTTTGGATGTCCAAAGCACGTCAGAAAGAAGTAAAAATCAATGAAAACGATGGAAGTCCTTTACGAAGGATGGGTAATGGCTGATAAAGATACCTCTTCTCAATCGCAATGAAAGTGGTGACTTGTATTACGAATATATATTCCCTACCTTTTCCCTGCTTGCATGAATTCAATCACCTCCCCAAGAAAAGAGAGAGTGCAGTGGCATGGGGAATGGCGGAAAAAATGCAGATCGAGCTAGGAGCTTAGCCAATGAATCACGATCAGGAAAATCAAGCTGATAACAAGGAACAAAAAAATCCTAATCAAAGGGTTTTATCGCCTCGGAAGAATCTCACAAATATCAGTCTGCCCCATAGTTCCTCTAACAGCTACTCGGATCTGGAAGGAAAGAGTTTCTTGAGGAAATTTTTCAACAAAAATACTCACGCGGGCCGAGCCGATCGGTTGAGCTTCTTTTTATTGCTGATATCGGGTCTGGTTATCTTTGCGATCATGGGTGGATTATACTTGAACAGTGTTCAGCTCCACTCACAAATTGCGTCGAAAGTTATTCCTCATCCCCGCGTCTCCAGTGAGGCCTCAGATGATAAACTGACTCTCGGTGAAATACCGATGGATGATCAAATCGAGATGATGAATCGTCAAATCGCGGAGATTAAAAAAGAGAGGGAAGCAAAAATAAAATTAAAGCAACTGCAGCAAGAAGCGGATAAACTCAAAAATAAGTAAACGGATCAAACGCCCGTTCTCGCAAGGAGCCGCCTCTTCAAAGAGTGAGCACTCTAAAGGTGGGGCCGAAGGGATCAGTGCCAGCAGATGTTATGGAGGGAGGGGATGAGTTGACCCTCGGCATCAGGTGTGAGTTTCAGCAGGCACTCCATGAGGGATCGCCCGGTTGGTTTTCCAGATCGGTCTAGGGACTCCCCAATCACGTAAAGCCGGAAGACCCGTGTCTGCAGAATGCAGTGACCGATCACCTTCCCAAAGGCCTCCTCTCTAGCGCGGTCAAAGACGTCCGCCACGGGAGGGGAACTCCCAAGCACGTTCGTGGAGAGAGGTGGGGTGAAGGTATTGGCGTTGGCTAGTTCCGGAGTAAGGACTCGGAGATCCGAGAGTCGGGAAAATGGGCGCTTCTCTTCGATGAGCGTCGCCAATCTGTCCGCCGAATCAGTATGGATCATTGAATTGGTGAAGCGTGTGTCTGAGGTGACGGTGATTCCGTTGAAAAGGGCGGTGAGGACGGCATGCGACGCCGTGTTGACATTGATTCGGCCAGGTGCCCCTGCGTTGGTACCAACAGTGTTGGTGCCAGGTTGTCTGCCTTCATTGAGGGTGAAGAGATCGAGAAGTTCGATGGCACGTTTACCTTGAACATCCCAATCGACAGTCGCATCGGCAAAGTGAAACTCTGGCTGCCCTATTCTGAGCGTGCGTCCTCCACCACTGCAAAAAATGGTCTCAGGTGTCCCTGCGGGGGGAGCCATTCCCTTGTCATCGACTTGTGCGGGTTCAAAAATATTTCCAAGTTCCCCCAGTGAGCACATCGGTCCTTTCCTGATGACAAAGGGTGCCTCGGCCCCACTTGCCCCCGGTATGTAAGGGGAGGGGATCTTGTCGGGAGTCTGATCATTGGAGGGGCTTACTCCCGTGAAAGGGTTCACAGGGATCTTATCCCTGTTGTTCCATGTGGCGGCGGGATCGAGCAGGTAGCCGGCTTTGAAGGGACCCGAGGGATTGATTCCCTTCCAACGTGTGTTGGGATAGTCGCTCATCGACCATTTGTAGGCGGTCAGGAAGCCGGCCCAGGGATCTCCCACAAAGCGGAGATCCCCTTGCTGAATTGTCTCCCCGGTGCTCGCTTCACCTTTTTTCCCTGAATAAGTTGGGATCGTGAAGCACTGCCATTGGGGGGTGGCATTGCTGAGCGTCTGAGCGTTATGACTGAGTCCGCCGGCGGTATCTCCAGGCGATATTCCGACAGGGCGTGTCCGGTCGACAAGATGCGCATTCCAGTAAAACAAGAAGGACTGGTGATAATTGGTGTTGGCGTTTGCACTAGTTCCCTTATCCCATTTTGGGAAAGAGCTCTTATTCGTGATCGGATTTGCCGAGATCCATGTCTGTTCCGAGGGAGGAAAGGCAATAACGGTAAACTCATTGGGCCTGATCACGGGGAGAGGCTCGGAGGTGCCACTGTAGTTTTCAAAGGGGGTATTTGTATTATCCCCAAAGTGAAGGACTGCCCTGTTGCTGATAACGAGCTGCGCAATACCACCGGCAGGAATGGTGGAAGTTGTCGGATTCCATACCTCGGCGAAGAACTGACTCTGAATTGTCGTGCTACTGCTAGTGAGTTCCTTCCGAATGCAACGTTCCGCAATCTGGGTGACATAGGGGACGAGGTCTCTGCCACTCGGTTCGCCGTTAGGTGGACCGGTGGGGCCGGGATCTTTGGAGATGTAGTCGACGATACTACATGCCAGGCGTCGCAGGTAGAGGGTGGCATCAGTTTTTTTCCCAGCAAGTGAGGCGTCACGGCTTTTGAAGTGTGGGAGGTTTTTATCGATGATTTCCGCGATCTTCACAGCTCTCTGATAGGAGGTGGCTCCCCAAGCTGGATTGGTGGCCAGATCATTCAGGTTATACTTGGGAAGTCCCCCTTCCGGCAGATCGCTTGGAATGAGATCGGGGGAGTTGCAGGGGTCTCGTGTCAGGAAGAGTCGTTTTTCCTGGAAGTCATCCGGGTCCTCAAAGGCCATCTCGTAGCTATCGTCGGTCAGCATCGAGGGGGCCAATTCCCGAAGGGCCTCTGCCTCCTGCTCGCTCAGGAGGATTCCTGAGGAGTTCGTGAGCGAAAGATCCGAGGGGCCCTTATCCCAGTCATTGGGATTGTTACGAGGATTTCCCAGATGGAGCGCTGGATTGAGTCGAGCCGACTCATCCGTCATGATGAAAGCGTATCTGGCAACACTCTCGCCGCTCGTGTCTTTCATGGGCTGCCAGAGTGCCGGGTAGCGCCCGGTTGGGGCAATTACTCCACGTGCATTTGTTTCTGATGGATCCAACAGGTGAGCATCGTTGAGATCAACGACCTCTGATGGATTCAGGGAAAGACGCATTTCCAAAATATCCGACAGCATATCCTCGGGAAGTTTTGGAAATGTGAGCAGGGACTTCAGATCACAGGAAATCAGGGGTACCATCTGCGACGCTGTAACGAGATTGGAGGCTCCGATCATTAAAACGGGAGCGGTATTATCGCCTGAGATGCCCACCAAATAGGCCGGTCTGTTCGAGGTGGCAAGGAGAAGAAGTGCCGAGGCAGCGGAGGCTCCCGACTCCGCTGCTAGGTGGGCCTGCTCCGCAGCAGACATGGTGGCTGCATTAGCCCGTTCCAATCTGACGCTGTGAAGCATCGAAACAAGCAAGAGGCTCAGCAGTGCCAGAACGCTTAGAACGGCCACAACGGCCGAACCGCATTCCTTGGAAATCACCAAGGTCTCTCGATGTTGTTGGATGATCTTCATGAGCCAGTGGAGGATTCCCGAAGTGGAGGGAGGCGAACGATCGTGGAGAACTGCTGAAGATGTCGAAGAATCAGGCGATCGTTGCGTTGCTTTGACGCCGGATCAGAGGAAAGCAGGCGTGCCGTGTCACTGTTAATCGCAGAAATCGAAACCGAGAGAGCTTCCGGATGGCCGCCGGGTAGAGTCTTGCCGATGGGTGACACGTTTAGACTCACAATGTTCTTTGCCAGCAATTCAGTGCTCCGTGGATCCGAAGGTGAGGCTTGGGCGTAGAGTTCCCGAAGCGTTCCCTTGACCAGGGCCTCCATGACCTCCTTTCCCGAAGCGTGGAATCGGTAGAGATGATCGACTCCATTTGTCTCTGACGACCGCCCGACAAAATATCCAACTGCGCAGAGGTCCCCCCGTGCGTCTACCTCCCTGTGGTCAGGCGAATGGGAAACAAGAAAGAAGAGCTTAGCTCCCTCTTGCCTGCTTGGATCTGTGGAAGCTTCATCTGGAAGTTCATGCCTCTGATCTCCCGGCTCAATGAGGAGGGTTGCCGGATTGCTTGTCACGACGGCGGAGTGGAGGTCATCCGAGATCATTTGTAATCCAGCGATTGCTTCCCTGAGAGATTCCCGTCGGTGTTCCCCATCACGCCAGAGGCGGGATGCGCCATCCGTCATCCCAATTAGGAGAAGCAGCAAAATGGAAAGAACCACCATGGAGACCATGACTTCAAGCAAGGTGAAGCCAGCCCTGAAGCCCCGCAGAGAATTTGCGATGGTGGTCAAGGCCTTCATCATTTCATGGAACTGAAAGAAGCATGACGTATCGTTGCAATGCTCGTTTTGATGCAGGGGCGGATGCTGGAGAGGCCACGATGACTTCCGCCGTTGTGATTCGAGGCATTGATTCCATGGGTGCTAATACGACGGTTACGACAGCAGTCGCATCGGCTTCAGAAATTCCCGATGCTGCTTCCTCAGTGCTTATGAGGCGGATGGGGTTGCAGGTGGAATTATAAAGGAGTAAGTGAGAGGAGCTGACAGCTGGATTCACGTGCTCCCAGAGTATGCTCCCGTCTCTACTCCCAATGGGGAACTTTCTCCACCCTGTCTTATCGGAGATATTCAGGGATTCCATGATTCCTGAGACAATAAGAGTTGCCCTCGCTTCCTGGATGCTCTCTCTTTCGGTGACATGGGCCACCGGAAAGAGTGTGAGAAGACCCGTCGCGGCAACAGCAAAGAGAATCATGGCGAGCAGGACCTCCGTCAGGGTGAAGGCTGCTCGCTGGTGATCTCGCCCCCTTCTTTTCATTGATAAGAAGCACGACCTGTGGCGCGTGAAAGAGCCACGGAGCCGGGTGCAGGCCCCGAGGTGGATAAAAAATCGAGCTGGAGGCTCTTACTCCCGGGCTTGGGGACTCCGATCCGGCCGGACCGTAGGAACATGACGCTCCCAAAGCTTTCTTTGCTTGATGCTGTCTTGCCGTTTAGGCAGGCAACGAGAACATCCTCCGGGGGAGTCTCTTCCATGAGGGTGTTTTTATCACCCCGGAAGGAGATACCGGCAGGGAGTTTGAGCCAGCTTCCCTGAGGAGTGGCGCCATTAGTCTCCATCGTGACAACACGAAGAGAATCGGGGGTTTTATCCCCGGTGTGCCTAAAGATAACCCAGACGTTCTTTTTTGCACCCTGTGCAGTGACTCTTGCTCCTTCCAGCACATCCATGACAATTCCGATGGCCGACCTTCTGGCATGGGCCCTTGAGAGGGATGTCCACGAGGGAATCACCAGTAATGCTAGGGCCGCTATCACGGTGACTGTGACGAGTAATTCTAGAAGAGTGACTCCGGAGGATGCTTTTCGTTTCACACTAAATACCTGTTCGTACAGAAGCAGATAGGGTGAATAAACGTCTTGTGCTGGGCGATATAAATCCTGACTGAGTGATCGGCCGCGATTTACCCAACCAGTCTGTAGGGGATGTTTCTAAAATGCCCTGATGACCGAAAACCCTGCCCAGATGCCAAGGACGCAGAGCACGACTGAGAGGAGGATGTTCAAAAAGGCTCCCATGAGATTGCCCTGTTCGATGAAGAGGAATGTCTGGAGACTGAATGAGGAGAACGTCGTGTAGCCGCCAAGGACTCCAATCATCAGGAAGGTGCGCGCTCCGGGTGCGAAGATCAGCTTTCCTGGTTCGGATTCCCCATACCCTGCAAGTAAGCCCATCAGGATGGCGCCGGTGACATTCACCATGATCGTTCCGAAGGGGAATTGATTGCCCAGCCACTTATTCACGAGATCAGTCATCCCAATGCGCCCGACGGAACCAATGGCTCCTCCCATTCCTGCCAGCAAATAGGGATGCTTGAGTAGGGCCGTGAAAAAAGACATGGGAAATGTTGATCAGGATGTCCCACCTTGGGTCAAGTCGTTGATTTAAAGCGAGAAATCTGGAGATTGATGGAGGTAATCGCCGTTGAAGCTTTTTGCCCTGTCTGATAATGAATGAATGATGAGGACTCAATTTCCCCCGCTCCTACTAATGACTCTTCTTTGTCTTGGCCTTCCCTTGGAGGCCCAAGATGCTGCTCCACCAGATACCTTTGCTCCCACCCGGGTATCCATCTTGGATGCGAAAGCCTATCTTAGCCCTCTTCCCAAGAGCGGCGTGGTTCCCCTCAAGACAATCGCCGGGGACTTTGCCACGAATGCAGTGGCGGCCTCGGGAAAATACTCGAAACGCCGCATTACAGTTTTAGGTAGGATCGCCTCGTTGCGTAAGGGACATGGTTATAACAAGGCACTCGTCGTCACCCTGCAGGACCGCTCGGCTTCCTTGCCAGCGGTGAAGGCGGAATTCCTTTCAGGATCAATCCCGGAAAACAGCGAATTTGATGTTTCCGGCGAGGGAGGGCAGGCCACTCTTCTGAGACGCGATCGATATGGGATGATTCTGAGCCGTACCCCCTACCTGTCCGTGGGCCAGAAGGTCGAAATATCCGGCTTTGTCAAAGGACTCGATGTGGGGGATATCGTTTTATCGGATTGCCGATTGGGAACGGGACAAAGTGACCAATAAGTCGCGACGATAATCCTTTGAGATCCAAGACTATTCTGACATAACTCGGGCTTAGGCGACAGATCCCCCAATCTAAAAATCTCATGCCAAATCAAGAAGAGGAACTTTCCCAGGTTGTCGATCCCGAGACGGAGTCGAAACCCAAAGTTCGGAAAGTAGCCATGATTTCTCCTGGGTTTAGGGAACCCGTAGAGACCTCCGTTTTGCACCCCAAGGTCTTGGGCTTGAAGATGCCTTCAAATCCGAGTGATCTTAGAAATGTCAAAATGGGTCTGGTTGCCCTGGCTGTTGCGTTTGTGATCTTTATCGGACTGGAATATAAGCAGGTCTATGAAGCCGCCCGCGAGGGGAAGCATCAGTTGCATGCAGTGGCTCATGATGCCAAGCATTCGATTCTCGAATTTCTAAAAAAGTAATTCAGAGTGGTGGGGAGTGTTCTCAAAGATTGAGAACATATGAACAAGTTCTTCCTCTTGATCTAATCCCGTGCATTTCCCACACATTGGGCCATAGTACCCGACTAGCTTCTTCATCTTTCCCATGCCATTCCGCTCGCTCGGCCTTGATGCCGCCATTCTCAAAGCCGTCCAAGAAACGGGCTATACTGAACCCACGCCAATTCAATCTGCGGCGATTCCGTTGATCCTCCAGAGACGTGACCTTATCGGCATTGCGCAGACAGGCACGGGAAAAACGGCTGCATTCACCCTGCCCATTCTATCCATTCTCGCAGAGGCTCCGGTTTCCGGTATCCGGGCGCTTGTGATCGCCCCGACACGAGAACTCGTGGTTCAGATCGAGGAGAATGTCCGTGCGTACGCAAAACATTTACAACTCTCCATGGCCACGATTTATGGTGGAGTCAGTGAAAAGCCCCAGATCAAGGCTCTCGAGCATGGCGTGGACATCGTGATCGCCACCCCGGGACGGCTGCTTGATATCATTAGGGGAAGGGAGAAGGCCTTTGCGGGCATCGAGTTTCTCGTCCTCGATGAAGCGGATAGGATGCTCGATATGGGATTCGTCCCGGCAATCCGCCAAATCGTCAAGTTGCTGCCAAAAAAGCGCCAGACACTCTTTTTTTCCGCAACCCTCTCCCGAGAAATCGAGAAACTAACCGGAGAGTTTCTGCAGGAGCCCGAGACGGTTGAAATCGGTCGTCGCTCCAATCCGGCTGATACGGTTTCCCAGTCAGTCTATGAGATTCCCCAGCACCTCAAGCCGGGAATGCTCCTGCACCTTCTGCAGGATCCAAAATTCAACATGGTCCTTGTCTTCACGAGAACCAAACACGGGGCCGATAGGATTGCCAGACGCTTGGAGCAGGCAAAGATCACGACTGGCACGATCCACTCCAACCGATCCCAAAATCAGCGTCTGCGGGCACTCAATGAATTCCGAGAGGGCAAGATCCGTGTCCTTGTGGCGACCGATATCGCGGCGCGAGGCATCGATGTCGACGGCATCTCTCATGTCGTGAACTACGACTTTCCACCCCACCACGAGGACTACGTCCACCGGATAGGGCGTACTGGTCGCGCCAAGGCTGTTGGAGAGGCAGTCAGTTTTGTGAGCAGGGAAGATGACGATGCGCTTCGGGCACTCGAGCGCTTCACCCGCCGTGGTATTCCCCGTGTGAAGGCGGAGGGATTTGATTATACAGCCCCTGCGCCGCCAAGAGATCCCAATGGAGGTCGTCGTCCGCCTCGAAGGCCGGGAGAAGTCCGTGCTCCACGCCCGAATCTTCATCGTGGGAACAGGCAGGATCGCTCCGCCGAGGGGGATAAGTCTCAGATTCGAGGCGATGCCAGGTCAGAACCTTCCCAGGGAGCCCCTCGCCAATCCCGATCAAGAGGAAGAAGCGATGGCAAGCCACGCAATATTTCGATGAGTGGCGAACCGGGCAAGGCCGCGGGCGGTCCTTCAAAAAAAGGAGGTATCGGTCGCTTCCTAGGCTTCGGTCGCCGCTAATTGATCCAACAGGATCGAGAAGGTCTTTCTCGGTCACTTCCTTTTCTCGTTTTTAGCTTCCCAAGGAGAGTGGGTTTTTTTAGATTTAAAGGGTTATGAGTTCTTTCATCACAAGGATTTTCAGTGATTCTTCAAGTGATCTTCGCGGCAAAATCGCTGCTATGCTTGCTCTCCTTGTCGGATTTAATCTGGTCGCTTGGGGATGGGCGTTGACCTCTTTTCACTCTTTCCCCGTGCTGCTCGGAACGGCCCTTCTCGCTTACGGTTTCGGCCTCCGTCACGCCGTGGACGCCGATCACATTGCGGCCATTGATAATGTCACTCGAAAAATGATGCAGCAGGGGAAGCGTCCCGTGGCCGTAGGGTTCATGTTTTCACTGGGACACTCCACGGTCGTTGTTCTAGCTAGCATTGCGGTTGCCGTGGCGGCAAATTCATTCAAGATGCAACTTGATGCCCTGCATCACATGGGTGGCGTGATTGGGACGATGATTTCATCGGCATTCCTATTGCTGATCGCCATCATGAATCTGGCGATCTTCTCTTCCATAGCAAAGGCTTTCCAACGCGTCCGTCATGGCGAGCCTTATTCCGAGGATGATTTTGATATGCTGCTGGCGAATCGTGGGTTCCTCTCCCGACTTTTACGTCCTCTATTCGGTCTGATCTCCGAAAGTTGGCACATGTATCCGCTCGGATTTCTTTTCGGTTTGGGATTCGATACGGCTACGGAAATCAGTCTGCTCGGTATTTCCGCCACGGAAGCCGCAAAGGGACTGCCGGTCTTGTCGATTCTTGTCTTCCCGATTCTCTTCACGGCCGGGATGAGCCTCATTGATTCCATTGATGGAATCATGATGTTGGGGGCCTATGGTTGGGCATTCATCAAGCCGATCCGTAAGCTCTACTACAACATGACCATCACCCTAGTATCGGTCGTGGTCGCCATTGTTGTCGGAGGCATTGAGGCTTTGGGACTTATCGGCGATCAACTCAAATTGGAAGGCCCTGTCTGGAAGGCGATTGGATCCCTGAATGATCACTTCGGAACAATCGGCTATCTTATCATCGGAATCTTCGCGGTTAGTTGGGCCCTCTCACTGATGATATATCGGTTCAAAGGATTCGATCGCTTGGAAGCGGGCATCCATTGACGGGTTCAGTGAGCACCCTGTAGTACGATCTCGGTGATACCGGGTTGTTGCGAGGTTTTCCCCGGATAGATTTCATCGATCGTCAATTCGATTAGGTCACCCTCATTGAGTTGAATGTCCTCAAAGTGAAAGTCCTGCCAGCGCCACGTATCTGCAAGGTGCAACCGCGCAATCGGCTTGTGATTCACGTTTAGGGTAATCGTCTTCACGCGTGCGTAGCCTTGGAATTCCTCACGCGTACGGATCACACCATTGGCGATGGTCATTCCATAGAATGGGGTGTCTCGGCAGTCAGGAGGAAGCTTCTTGGGAATCCGGAACTGGATGATCTCACCAGGTCCCGAGGTTCTGGAGATCCAGGCACTCTTGGCATCGTCGTCGCAGAGTTCGGAGGCCGGGGCCATCGTCGAGGCTGAACTCCCGGCTAGTGTCTCCCAAAAGAAGGCACAGCGAAGTGAACACCCACCCATCAACTCTTGGAGCACCGGGTCGCCAACCTTGGGTTTGATTAGAGGGATGGAACTGGCGCGAATAGCTGGCAAGGAGACCATCAGGGCCAGAAAGCTAAAAACAAGAGGAAGTTGCCTCAGGCACATGCTTTGCAGAGTCCGTGGAGAGTGATCTCATGATCGGTTACTTGAAATCCGGCAGGAACCAATTTTTTGATTCCTTCCACGCATTTTTCCAAGTCAAAGACCGTATGGCATTTTTGGCAGAGAAAGTGGTGGTGATGCCCTTTGTCAGAGCGTTCGTAACGGGGTGCTTGTCCTGGAATTTCAACACAACTAACCAGCCCCTCCTCTTGGAGGGTTTTAAGCGATCGGTAGACGGTAGCGATCCCAAGGGAGGGGACATCCTTTAACGCCAAGTTATGGATCTCATCAGGAAGCAGGGGACCCTCCTGGGTTGCCAGGACGGACTTGATGGCCTCTTTCTGTTTGGTGGTGCGACGCTCGAGTGACAAGGGTGCAACTTGAGCTGTTGAAGACGCTATTTCAAGTCATCAACAAAGAACTCAGAAAGCCGAGACAAGGGATCTCATTCTTTATTGAGATTGACTTATCAGTATCGCAATACATAAATTTTGCTGAAGCTTATGATCAATCATTTCACGTTCCTGGTTGTCATCACATGCTTGCTGGGTGCTACGACGCTTCGCAGCCAATCGGTGAATATTGTTGCTGCGGAGAACTTCTACGGCGGAGTCGCGGCTCAGGTTGCGGGAACTTCCGCCAAGGTCACGAGTATCATGAGCAACCCGAATCAGGATCCTCACGAGTTTCAGACCGATGCAGCCACAGCCAAGGCGGTAGCCAATGCCGATATTGTGATTTATTCCGGCATTGGTTACGACACTTGGATGGAGAAGCTGATCGCATCCCAGGCCAAGACCGGGCGTATCGTGATCAAGGTTTCCGACCTAATAGGGGCCAAGGAGGGGGATAATCCCCACATCTGGTACGATCCCCGGACAATGCCTGCCCTTGTTGCCAGACTGGCATCGGTTCTTAACAAGCCTGATGCAGTCCCGAGATTCTCCAAGGCGATGCGACCACTTTTTGAGGAGATGGCCAAGTTACAGCCAAAAGCTCAAGGCGTCAAAGTCACGGCCACCGAGCCTGTCTTTGGTTATATGGCCACGGCGTTAGGATTTGAGATGCTCAACTACGGCTTCCAGCTCGCCGTGATGAATGACACCGATCCAAGCTTCAGGCAGACTGCGAACTTTGAAAAAAGCCTCACCACCAAGAACGCAAGGATCCTTTTCTGCAACAGTCAGGTCTCCAATCCCGTAACTCAACGAATGAAGGATCTGGCAAAAAATAGTGGCATTCCCGTGGTTGGTGTCACGGAGACGCAAC
The DNA here is from genome assembly GCA_903847935.1 of uncultured Spartobacteria bacterium. Lineage (GTDB taxonomy): Bacteria > Verrucomicrobiota > Verrucomicrobiia > Chthoniobacterales > UBA6821 > UBA6821. The sequence goes on from CAINEX010000073.1 coordinate 32,255, forward strand.
CTGCCGATGCCAAAACGTACGTGCAGTGGATGCTCTCGCAGTTGGCAGCCGTTGATGCTGCCCTGAAATAACCCCCGCTGATGACCCCCGCTCTATCGATCCGAGACCTTGGGATTCGCATGGGGGGACGACAAATCCTACATGGCGTCTCGGCGGAAATTCATGAGGGGGAATTCATCGGAATTTTCGGACCGAATGGCGCCGGAAAGACCACCCTGCTGAGGGCTCTTCTGGGGCTTTGTCCCATCAGTTGCGGTGAGTTGCTAGTTTTTGGAAAATCTCCGGGTAAAGCAAACCACTCCATTGGCTATATGCCGCAGCGGGGAGACAGCATCGAAGGAACGGCCTTGAGCGCACGTTCCTTGGTCTCCGCCGTTCGTCGTGGTGAATCCTGGGGGATCCCTTGGCCCTCCAGCGCTTCGAGGAATGACGTCGCGCTTGCGTTGGAGCTGGCAGGTGCCTCCTCCTATGCGGATCGACCTTTTTCCGTACTCTCTCCCGGTGAGAAGACTCGTGTCATGCTGGCGCAGTCACTGATCGACAAGCCCCGTCTTGTTGTTCTTGATGAACCGCTTGCGAGCCTTGATCCCAAAAATCAGATGCTCTTGGTCGAGCATATTGAAAAATTAAGAAAAGAGACCGGAACCACGGTGCTGTTCATCGCTCATGACATCAACCCACTCCTCGGTGTGATGGATCGGGTCCTATTCATCGCTGGTGGCGGCGCGGCCCTTGGAACTGTTGACGAGGTGATCACAGCTCCATCCCTGACTCGGCTCTACGGAATGGAGATGGATGTCATCAAAACCGATAAACATGTTTTTATCGTAAGTTCGGAGAGTAATGTCACCGAGGCTGCCTGCCATGCTTGATCAACTTTTAAGCAACTTCAGTTACGACTTCGTTCGCAATGCCTTCTTTGCGGGCTCTATCGCTGCGATTCTCGGTGCGGTCGTCGGCTACTTTGTGATTATTCGTAATGTTGGTTTTGCGGCTCATGCCCTTGCCCACATAGGATTCACCGGGGCCACCGGAGCGGCACTCTTCGGACTCTCCTCTTTGCAGGGGATGCTGCTCATCAGTTGCGTGGCCGGGGCGCTTATGGGGGTTTCGGGAAACAAACTCCACCGCAGTGAACTTGCGGTCGGCATGGTGCTCTCCTTCGCGCTCGGTGTGGGAACACTCTTTCTGGCCCTTTACAAGGGGTTTGCCGGACAGGCCACGTCCATCCTCTTCGGCAACATCTTCGGGGTATCGCATTCGCAGATCGTGGCGACACTGGTGCTTGCCATTCTAAGCCTCGTTGCCCTTGCCCTTTTCTCCAAGCGCCTGCTCTTCGCCAGTCTCCTACCGGAGCTTGCCGAATCGCGGGGCATCTCGCTAACCGGGCTCTCCTCGGCTTTTATGGTGATTCTTGGCATCGCCGTGACTTTGGCCAGTCAGGTCGTTGGGATCCTGCTTGTTTTCACCCTGGTGATCGGTCCCGCCGGTATCGCGGCGCGCTTCTGTCGCGGTTTTTGGAGTTCCATTCTCATCTCGATCCTCATCGGGCTCTTCTCTGTCTGGACAGGAATTCTCTTGGCCTGCGTCACCAACTGGCCGCCGAGCTTTTGGATTACGGCGATTATTTTTACTCTTTATCTGATTGGAGAAACGCTAGCTCGTTATGTCTTCCGTTTGGAAAGGTAATAAACATTGAAAAACAAAAAAAGCTCAATAATTGTTTCCTCCTATGGCGATCACCGCTTCACATCTCAGAGTCATGAAAGATTTGGGCCGATATGTCCTCAATGTAGGCTTGAGTCTTCTCCTCTTAGTAGTTGGAGATGGGATTCTTCGCGCAGACCCCGTTGAGATAGCGGATCCCTTTAACGTATTAAACCAATCTCAACTTGCGGGGGAGTTTTTTGGATTCAGGCCCAAAGCCGAAACGAACGGGGTGGTTCTTTCGTTACAATCTATCTCAGACTTGCTTGGCAATACTACTGGCGGGGAAACTCGTGGTGGGACTTACTCAGGACTTTTAAACCTCGGTCTTGCGGTAGATCTCCAGAAGGCTGTTGGGTGGGAGGGAGCCTCCTTCAAGAACACGTGGATCTGGCTCTACGGTGACGATCTCTCCAAAAAGTACATTCGCAATGCGTTTACAGCCAGTACGATCGCCGGGGCTCCTGCCTTCAGATGCTATGAACTCTGGTTCCAGCAGAATCTCTTCCATGATGTTGTCTCTCTACGTGGAGGTCTGATTCCCTTTGACACGGAGTTTATGATGTCGGATACGGCAAATCTCTTTGTGAACTCGGCTTTTGGTCCTATGGCCATCGCTACGCTGAATCTTCCTAATGGAGGGCCTCAGTATCCGACCGCTACTCCGGGAGCGCGACTGGCCATTCAGCCCACATCCTGGCTCACACTGCGAACGGCGTTTATGCAGGCCAATCCCTTTGAACAGCAGAATAACCAGCATAACTTTAACTGGAACTTTGGATCGGCTGGGGGACTTCTGAATATCAATGAGGCTGCCGCTACATGGAACAAAGATCCAGCATCCAAAGGGCTTGCCGGTACAGCTAAAGTCGGCTGCTGGTTCCAGACTGGTGAGGGGCCACAGGGGGCTGGTGGGGAAAGTTTTTCCTACGGATCTCCGACAGCCGTTGCATATAGCAGTGGGTTCTACGGCATCATTGACCAGCAACTTTATGTGCCTGCTGCCAAAGCGACCGATGCTGAATCTGGTAAAAATCCCGTCTCCTCGGGCAAAGATACCAAAACTCCCGTTGATATCCCCTCAACAAAGGGGCTCTCGTCGTTTGCTCAGATTGGATTTGACCCACAGCAGGTCAGCGTGAGTTCCTTTTATTCCTCTGCGGGTCTAGTTTACACAGGGCTGATCCCTACCCGTGATGCTGATAAACTCGGACTTTCCTTTGCCTATGCTCAGATGAGTGATTACCTGCAGGGAAAAGCCGCGGAGGCAGGTCTGTCAGGTGCATCCTTTGAAGGAGTTGCCGAGCTTACTTATTCCATCCGTGTTGCTCCAGCCATCGCCCTCCAACCTGACCTCCAGTACATCCTGCATCCGGGAGGAACCCAGCGGTATGGGAATGCACTCGTTGTAGGGGCTCGGGCTGTGGTGGATTTCTAGAATATTGGTGCCTATCCTTCAGGGATGGAACTTCAGGAGGTCATCAATGGAAGCGGTCGCGATGCCGTGGCGGTGCGTGAATTCTTCAACGGATGGTCACTTTACCGCCGGATCGTCGATAACGATTATCTTTATCATCGCTCGGTTCGGGAGGTTTTTTCCCGATGGTTAGATGATTTCGGGAGGCCTTTCTCATTTTTGGATCTTGGCTGCGGCGACGCCGATTTCAGTGCTGGGATCTTAATGGGCAGGCCGCTTCAATCTTATACTGGGATTGATATTTCCCCTGTGGCACTTGACCTTGCACGTCAGAACACCGCATTGCTCGGAGTGTCATGCAATCTGATTGCGGGTGATTTCATGATGAGTCTTGGCTGTCTTGGAGGTACGTATGACATTATTTATATCGGACTCTCTCTCCATCATCTCCAGCGGAGGGAGAAGGAGTTCTTCTTTAGGGAATTAAGCCGCAAACTGGCGCCGGGAGGGGTGTTACTCATTTTTGATCCTGTGCTGACTCCCGGTGAATCGCGTGAATCCTATATGGGGAGATGGGTGGATCATGCCCAGTGGGCCTGGAGGGCGCTTACGGTCGAAGAGGTTACTGGGGCTGTGGAGCATGTCACCACCTCGGATTATCCCGAGGAGATCACCACCTTGAACAGGATGGCGGTAAGCACTGGCATGTACCCGGCCGACGTGCTCTTCATGGATCCCACGGATTTTTATGCCTTGATGGCATTTCGCGGGGCTTGAAAGAATCCCACCGGAGTTGACGGGGCTCGAACCCGCAACCCCCGCCGTGACAGGGCGGTGCGTAACTCTTATGACACAGAATGACTTGTCATCTACTTGTCAAATAGACGCATCTTTTTCAATTTTGCGTGACCATGCGCAAAACAAAGCTGGCCCTTAAAAAAATCAAAAACAAAGCGGGAATCAGCTGGCAGGTTGTGTTTCCAAAACCCGGCAAGGGCCGGGATAGGAAAACATTCAAGTCGAGGATTGATGCTCAAACATTCTTCGAGCAAAAAAAAGTTGAGTTGGCCAATTTTGGAGCTGCCGGTGCTTCCATGAGTGAGAAGCTCCGCGGAGATGCCTTAGCTGCGGCTGAAGTACTTAAGTCACACGGCAGTACACTTTTGGATGCGGCAAAATTCTATGTGAATCACCTTTTGAAGACATCTGGTGGCATCCCTCTCAAGCAAGGGTTGGATTTGCTACTGCTCGATCGTGAAAAGCCGATGTTCTCTCCTATCTATCGCAAGTCGCTTAAACATCGACTGAATCCATTCGTGAAAAACTTTCCAGAGGACAAGTCAACAAGACAGGTCACGCCAGCTGATGTGGAAACGTTCTTAAATCAATTACAATCAATCGGACGCGCACCTGCGACAATTGAGTCTTATCGTAAGGAAATCTTCACACTCTTTTCCTTTTTAAAAGATAGGGGCCATTGCGGAGAGAATCCGGCGAGTCTTATCAAGAGAGATCAAATCGTTACCCGAATTGAAATCCTTACACCAACGCAGTGCGCGCGTCTTCTTGATGCTTGTGACGAGAAGACACTTCCATCGATAGCGCTAGGAATGTTCTGCGGGCTGCGTTCAAGCGAGTTAGAGCGCCTCGATTGGTCGAGAGTCAACCTTGTTGAGAAGGTTGTTGTAATCGATCCGACAGTTGCTCGAAAAACTGGAGCAAGGAGAGTTGTACCGATTCCAGAAAACTGCGTGGAATGGCTATTGCCTTTTGCAAAAGAGGCTGGTGCGGTTCAACCCAAATGTTTTCGTAATCTGCGCGACTGCACACGCGTGAGAGCTGGATTTAGCCCCTCATACGCAAAGCGTGATTTTATAGAATTGCAGAGACTTTTGAAAGTAGCCAAGCACAACGAGGTAAAGCTACAGCCTTGGCCACAGAATTGCTTAAGGCACTCGGCTATTAGTTATGCATTAGCCAAATCAAGGGACGAGAGTAAGGTCGCATCATGGGCAGGAAATAGTCCTGCAATGATCAAGCGGCACTACGATTCGCAAGCCATGCCATCAGCCGCAAAAGCATTCTATGAGATTCGTCCGCAACTTCCCGATAATGTAGAGCAAGTAGGGTTTAGCGCGGCCGCATAAAAAAGATAGTTTGAGTAAAGAGTGGGGCCACTCTTATTTCAGTTATGATGAACGGCTTATGGGCTTTTATGACACAAAAAGCTTCCTGAGTGTAAGTACTTATCGGTGATTTATATACTAAACCTAAGCGGCTTGGAAATACCTGACTATAAGCGGTTTACAGAATATGCCATCTTGACCTGCGATTGTATTTATGAAATCTGTCTTGCATCCGCATTCATGCAGATAAATCAACCCGAACCATCATGTATCAAATCGTAAAGTCATCACAACCATCGACCCCATCAGAATTTATCACTGGCTTTCAGTGCAAAGCAGATGTTGCAAAACGCTGCAAAGTCAGCACCAGAACCATCGACTCTTGGATGAGTCAAAAGAAAATCCCATTTATCAAGGTGGGGAGAACAGTCCGCTTCCGCTGGAACGCCGTGGAGCATGCTCTCAATCGGTTCGAACACAAATCTATCAGTTAATCTTATGAACCACTCAATCAACACGATTCAACCAGCCTCAGAAGATGCAGTGGATAAAAAACTAAAGTCTTATGGTTTAAAATATATCCGAATGGAAAACCGCTCTTTGACATCAAGGATAAGTTCCACAAAGACAGCAATCGATATAGCAGCTGAGGATTTGGCTAAGAAAATCTTCATACAGCGTCTATCTCAGGGCTCCGAGACCGGGCAACTTCCGATGCTTAATACCAAGGAAGCATTCATCACTCCTTTGATTTTGAAAAAGCGAAAAATGCGAATCCCAAAGCGCATTTCTAACGAACTTAAAACTCCTCCTCATCGAACTGGAGGACTTCATAAATGGATTTTTGTGATGGCGCTTAAGCTGCTTCGTTATCGTTCTCCAGAAGAAGCCATCCGCCTGATAGATGGGGCTACGGCTAGTGAAGCGGTTCGATCCGGTGAAATAGAAGAGGCTGTTCAAAATGCTGCTAATGGCGGCAGCCGTAAGGCATCAACGGGTGCAATCATCCAATCACGTCCCCCAAGATTCCCAACAGTTAATCAAGTACTCCGCAGAGATATAATTGTAAGAGGCGGTGGCCTAGCCGATCTATGTGAGGCAAGTCCTATTCGATTTTTGGATGATGAGCCTCATACAAATGAAATCATCGATGCTCTCTTCCCGGCTGAATCCCTACTCTGTTGTGGGATTAGTTCCTCCCGATTCGATACCAAGGAACGTAGCAAGTGGCGTGATTTGTCCTCGCTTCAACTGATCGTTCCCAACCCTATGTCCTCACTAAAAGGACTGACAAAGGCGGGGAAGCAGTCAGCTCATACCCTTGATAATACAGGCCCACGGCGGTTTCTTATCGTCGAGCAAGATTCAGGCAATACGGATGAGCAATCATCAATAATGCTGCACCTTGCTGAAAAAGCTCCTCTGGCCCTTGCGGTGCATAGTGGCAGCAAGTCTATTCATGGGTGGTTCTACTGCGGAGATGAGTCAGAGGAACGTCTACGTTCTTTCATGAATTACGCGGTCTCACTTGGTGCCGACCAAGCAACTTGGACTCGATCTCAGTTCGTTCGCATGCCCGGTGGCCTACGCGATAATGGTAATCGCCAAAGTATATATTTCTTCAACCCATCGGTAACCTTATGAACAATTTAGCCAACAATCTAGTTCCTCAGGAGGAAATCACTCCAATCATCACGATCAATGGTAAGCCAGCAGTACGACTACCCGGCGACTTTCACCTTGTGTCAGAATTCGCTGAAAATCTTGGTCGACTTGTAAAAGGACATGGAATCTACGTCCGTAAGGGAATTGCTTTTACGCTCAACCTAGATACGCAACGTCTGGAACCCGCAACTCCAACCTGGTTGAGAACGTGGGTTGAAAAGCATGCTGTGCCTTTTAGGAACTCTAATCAGGGAGGTGATATTCAGATAACGAAGTCGATGAGCAAGGACAATGCCGAAGCAGTCCTTGCGTCCGAACAGTTTTTGGATCAGCTGCCCAAGGTTGAGAGGTTTCATCCATGCCCGATGCCCGTACTCCGGAAAGATGGAAGTATTGAACTCTTGCCCATAGGGCTTGACGAAGAGAGTCATACATTTACAGCTGACCCCGAGTTTTTGATTGAGCCTGATTCTTTAATCGATGCGCGTATGGTTTTAGACACCTTGCTTAATGAATTTGCATGGCCTGATGACCAAGGTCGTTCGAAGGCAGTCCACATAGCAGCCATGTTGACGGTATTCGCTGGAGGTATAATGCCACCTGATTCAATCAAGCCTGTCTTCTTCTACACGTCTAATGCTGAAGGCAGCGGAAAAACCACCTTAGCGCAACTGGCCGGCATGCCTTATCGCTCTACCCCAGTGGAAACAGCTCCCAAAGATGAGGCCGAGTGGCAAAAGAAACTCCTTACAGTAGCTATATCTGGGCGCAGGCTTCTTTTACTCGATAATCTGAAAGGGCATCTAAATTCAGGGGCCTTTGAGGCTTACACGACATCTTCCCAGTTTACCGGGCGTATTCTAGGAGGATCTAAGGAGTTTACAGGTGAGGCTGGAGCAACCGTGCTGATAACGGGGAATGGGCTTACCATTACTCCCGATCTTCGGCGGAGGTCGCTCTTCGTCGAACTCTTCCTCAAGGAACTTCGTGCAGAGGATCGTAAGTTCAAAAGAATTCTGGATCCGTATGCCATTGCTTCAATGCGGAGAGAGGTTCTTTGCGCTCTTTGGGGACTTGTTCATGAGTGGGACAAGGCTAGGAGAAAAGATGCTTCAGTTCAAAATGCTTCATTTTACAATTCTAGCTTCCCGCGCTGGTGTGAATCTATCGCAGCTATAGTCGAGTTTGCTGGTTATGGTTGCCCCACAATTCCGGCTGAAATAGATGGAATGGGAGATACGGATACAGCAGATATTTCTTCACTCTTAGAGGTGATGGAGTCGGGGAAGCACTATGAATTCTCAGATCTCACCAATATTGCAATCGAGCAGGGTCTATTTGAGCGATTTACGTCAGATTTAGATCCGGGAAATCCTCTTGAATTAAGCAGACGGGCAAAGCGGCAGTTCGCGTCAATTCTGAAAAGATATGACAACAGACGGGTTAAAGATAACCCGGTTTTTCTCGTTCAAGGCAAAGGTCATTCCCGGCGGTATCTCAAGTCATCGGATACATGACCTGCATGATCTGCATGATATTTAACCCCATATAGAAATACCCCTTTCCCTAGATAGCTTAAGAATGATGCAAGTCATGCATATCATGCACACCTCTTAGAGATCAGGCGGGAACAACCAAAATTATGAAACCAAACTTGAAAAAACAAACCTCTGTCAAAAGAGCAGTACCTGCCCCCCCCTCAACCGAATTCAAGGAAACAATGCTCCTGCTCATGGAGCGTATTATAGAGGCGCAGGAGAAGCGTGATACTCTGCAACACGAACGCAACCTCGAAATGCTCGATAAGGGCATTAAAGCCTACGTTGTAGCTGAAAAGTCAAAGATCAGTATCATGCAAGCAATTGCCCGTACAGACTCCCTGACTAAAATAGCACTTAGCGACCTGCCCGGTTTAAGTAGACCGGATCTTGAGAGATTCTTCAAAGAAGTCGTTACCCCCACCAGTCGTCAAATACACTACGCAAGTGAATTTGCGGCACCTGAATCTGAAGAGGGATTTTGGGAAATATTTAACGAGGCTGGACTTTAATCATTTTCTAAAGCCCCCAAGGAGCCACTCTACAACGCTGCACTGATGCACTGTAAAATTGTTGCACTGCAGCAAGGAAGCAGAGCTACAGGGCATCCTTGCAGCAGTGTAGTAGGGTGTCGATGTGCTCCCGGTGAATGCTGAATCAGTGCTACACGCCGCATTAAAGTCTTCAGATTAATGAAACGCTTTAACCGTCATGACGCGGGAAACGGGTTTTGCAGCGCTGTAGAGCCCGTTACCTGACTGGGTAGCCGTGATAGTGGTTACTCCAACGCCGGTAACCGTGACTGTGTCTCCGCTGATCGTTGCGACCTTCGGATTGGACGAGGAGAATGAGACCATTAATTCCGAGGAGCAACTAGCTGTAATAGTGAAGGGAGGCTCCCCAAATGTTTGAGTTGGAAGAGGGTTGAAGGTGATTGTTTGTGGGTTTTTAAAGATATATAAATAAGCGGTCGAGGTAGCGGGTAGGTAGTTTGCGTTGCCTGCTTGCGAGGCTATGATGGTGGTGGCACCTACCCCATTCAGGGTCATGGTGGATCCTGATACAGATGCAACGTCGATATTTCCACTCGTGAGTGTGACTGGAAGCCCCGCGGAAGTACGAATGTTAAAGTCGAGTAGGTTAATCGACCCCAAACCTATCCAAGCGTACGTCCAGCCTTTAAATGAAAAAAAGGAGGGGGTGTTTGCTGGAGGAGTAAATGAGAATGTCTGTAGAGCCTTTGAGACCACTAGTTTTTGACTTACTGGGGGTGCCCAGAAGAAGTTCGAGTTCCCATACTGTAACGCACTTACAGTCGTGGTGCCGGCGCCAGTGATGATTAGATTTGAGCCCAAGACTGAAGCTACGTTGGAATTTCCTACCAAGTAGCTACAGGGAAGCTTAGAGAAAGCCGTTGCCTTGAGTGAGATTTGCGGGCCACCATAAATTGCTGCCGGTAGTGGCGGGAACTTAATTGTCTGTGTTTTGGGAGAGGGGTTGAGGACGACGGCTCCGGCAGCAATGGGATTGAATCCCTTAGGAAATATAGTCCCCGCCGCGATCTTTGCCCCTGTGAAAACAGCATTAGATAGATTGGCCCCTTTAAAATTAGCAGCATATAAAATACTCCCTGAAAAATTGCACCCGGTGAGGTTGCAATTTGTGAAGCTAGCGGCTGTGAAATCAATTCCGCGCAGGTTATTCAAAGAGAGATTCTCTCCCTGAAAGTTGATTCCGGGGCCAAGAGCTCCTAGATGCAAAAAGTCAAATCCAGTAGGCCAGATCGTGTTGGTAGTATAGAGGGTGTTTGTGAAAAGAGCCCCCGTGAAATTAATACCGGATAGGTTGATGCCCGAAAGGTTTACCTCAGAGAGGTTAGCATTAGGCCCGTAGGCTCCTGAGGACTGGTAAGGAAAGTTTGTTGGCCAAACTGTGCTGCTGTCATAGATCGCACCAGTGAGATTTGCGCTATCGAGATTGGCAATAGTAAGATTGATGCCAGATAGGTTGATTCCAGAGAAGTTAACCCCTGTAAGATCTGCATTTGGCCCGATAGCTCCTGAATTCTGATAGGGAAAATTGGTTGGCCAAATTGTATTAGAATCATAGATCGCACCGGTTAGTATCGTGCCCGAGAGGCTTACCTGTGAAAGGTCAACTCCAGAGAGGTCGCACCCTGATAAAATAGCATTAGGGCCAAAAGCTCCTGACGTCTGATAATCAAACCCGGCAGGCCAAAAAGTATTGGAATCGTAGAAGGCGCCTTTAAAACTAGCGCCAGTTATATATGCTCCATACATATATGTCCCGCATAAGTTCGCACCATTAAACTGATCTCCTGCTAATGATAAACTTCCTATGAAGGCGTCTTTCAGATTAGCTCCTGTAAAGTCTATACCTGATAAATCTGTGGAAAAGTCGTATCCGGAAAGCTGGGCATGAGGGCCAAAAGCTCCTGAGTATTGGTAAGAAAACCCGGCAGGCCAAATAGTTTTGCTATCATAAGTAGCTCCATCTAGTTGACCCGGGTAGTAAAGAGGGACGTTGGACAGATTTGCTCCTCTTAGGTTTGCATAAAAAAATTGAGTGTTTAAATCATTAGTAGCAACTAATGTTGCTCCTGAAAGATTAGCATAATTGAAGTTATAGTATGAGATGTCACCAAACCTTAGTGTCTGACCGCTTAGATTAGCATGATCGTATTGTGCTAAAAGGTTCGGCCATATTGGCGAGATTAAATTCCCTAGCAGAACAAGTACAAAACCCCTGAACGGTGTACTTCTTTTGATACGCCTAGATTTTGTGAGGATATTCATTTTGGCAAATCAATCAGGGATACAATCGTTCTCCTAGGAGAACTACCCTCCTGCAAATGTAACATATCGTCAAGTTCCCATGAAGGAACGGCGCAACATGAATGTGGTAGGGCCTCAGGTGCGCAAGTTCAGGATGCAGCGTGGATGGAGCCAGCCCAATATGGTGACAAAGTGCCAAATAAAGGGATGGGACGTGAGCCGTGAGTCGCTTGCTAAGATCGAGTCAAGGCTCCGAAGCGTTACCGATATCGAAATCCTGAAATTAGGAAAGATTTTGGAAGTTCATCACTCGGCCCTCTTCCCTGACTCTAAGGGAGTTTGAGATGGCGGTGTTAGACTCATGCGAGTGGGATAGCGTTCCAATCTGACGTTTAGTGATATGAATGCCTTTCGGCTTTCATCTTCCACCCTTGGTTTGATTTTTCTGTTCTTTGAAATGAGATCTTAATGATGTTCTCACCAGAGACCCTATTGGCAAGCTCGGCTTATTCCTCCTCGTAGTCGTCCTGCTCTTCCGGGGAGCAGAACTTCACGATTTCAGCGTGCTCCTCCTCTGTCAAAGGACGTCCGAGTTCTTCTTCTTTTTGTTCGACAAACGCTTGGATCACGTCGTCGATCTCTCCGATGTCGGTATACCATCCGCGATCTTTGGATGAGGACTCCTCCTCA
>CAINEX010000074.1 GCA_903847935.1 uncultured Spartobacteria bacterium
ATCCCAATGCTAATTTCTGACCAAGCAGGCAGACCTCCCAGAGCCTGCGCTGAGCCTCTGATGCCTTTCCCCTGACCACCGTTCGGGTCAGGTCGCCGTAGTAACCGCTTCCTGCGGCTCGAGGAAAGAGATCAAGGATGATCAACTGGTCCGCCTTGAGAGGGCCATGGCCGCGCTCGTGCGGGTCGCAGGCCTGCTCCCCGCAGGCGACGATTGAGTTGCCAGCGGGGATGCCGCCAGCACGGAGGATCGCTGCCTCGATTTCAATCCGTAACTTTTCAGATGTCAGTGCGGCACCTGCCCAATGGAGAACCTTACGAGGACCACGGGTCGAAGCACGAAGGACCTCATAGGCCCGCTCCATGCCCTTCTCGGTGATCCGTGTAGCCTCCGTCATCAAGGTGATCTCGTCCGGCGTCTTGATCTGGCGTTCCGGTCGAAACATACCTGCAACGGGCGTCACCTCGATGCCATGCTCTTTCAAGTCACGCGCGAGTCCGAGTGGAAAATCGGCGGGCACCAGCGGTCTTGCCCCACCACGCGCCTTCAGGAACGAGGCAATCACCGCTATCGACGTCGGTGCCTTGCCAGATTTCGACGCGATCTTTTTTGCCAAGGCGCTCGAGGAGGCGACCTCGTCCACCTGAGCCTCACTACAACCGCGGTCAAACTCCAGATCACTTAGCAGGATCGAGCTTCTTCCACGGCTCTCAAGATAAACAAAGGGATCGGGCGCACGGAATCCCGTGGCGTGAAGCATATCGGCACCTCTCTCGCTCTCCGATATGATCAGTCGGGCCCTAGGATGCGAGGAGGTCTTTTTAGCCTGGGATCTTTTAGCCATGGTTCATCGATGCCTTGGATGGCTCCTCATGGAAAGAGGAAGATTTCCCGTTGCATCGAAAAAAGATCTTGCAGAAAGGCCCATTTTCCATAACCTCTCCCCTCCCTATGGCAAAGACTTCATGGCTTGAAAGAGATAAACGCAAACGCGAGACCGTCGCTAAGTGGGCGGAACTACGTGCTGAACTAAAGGCCAAGAAGGATTATAGCGGCTTGAGCCAGCTTCCCCGTAACGCAAGCCCGGTGCGCCTTACGAACCGATGCGTAATCTCAGGTCGTCGTCGCGCTTACCTTCGCCGTTTCAAGCTCTCTCGTATCACCTTCCGCGAACTTGCCACCAATGGCATGATTCCCGGGGTCACCAAGTCGTCTTGGTAAGAAGGAGATTTTTAGCCGACTCCTCCGCTTCACGGGAGTCCCCTCGCCTCAGAAAGTCTAACAAAGGTATGAACTCTTGTTTTATCTTTGTGAAAATCTCCTTCTCATCACTGATGGAGTCTTTCATGACAATCTCATCTCCCGATAACCGCGCAATTCGCCGGTTTGCCAACTGAGATTTTCCATGCCGTTTGTCACTGCCATCTTGGCGGTGGCGGCAGGGGATCCGGCCCGCCTGCTAGCCACCCAACTCCCAGCTTCCCAATGGGAGTCAGCCGAAGTCATGTTCCTGAGGCTTCTGGCCATTTTCGTGCTGGTTCTGCTGAATGGCTTTTTTGTTGCCTCCGAACTGGCCATCGTCAAGATCCGAGGAAGCCAACTGGACACCCTGATCGAGCAGGGTGATTCCCGTGCGCTGATTACCAAACACATCACCACCCATCTGGAAGCCTACATTTCGGCCACCCAGCTGGGGATCACACTGGCAAGTCTTGGGTTGGGCTGGTTGGGCGAGCCCTTCCTTGCACACATGATCGAGCCGGCCTTCCTGTTAGTTGGGATCAGCTCTACCGGGGTCATCACGACGATCTCGTTCATTCTGGCATTTTCACTGATTACTTTCCTCCACATCGTCCTTGGTGAGCTTGCCCCGAAATCCCTGTCCATCCGTAAGCCGGTAGAGGTCGCTCTCTGGCTGAGCCCCCCGCTGAATCTTTTTTACACCGTGTTCAGGCCGATCATCGGCTTCCTCAATCGCTCCGCAAATTTCCTGCTACGGCATGTGTTTCATGTCGAGCCTCCGGAGGACTCCGAACGGGCCCTTACCAATGAGGAACTCCGGGTGATCCTTACCGAGAGCCGTGAGGCCGAGGAGGTATCCCACTTGGGCGAACAGCTTGCCGTGAATGCGCTCGACCTGCGCAACCGTGTCGTACGTGACATCATGACCCCCCGCAGCGAGGTGATCCTGCTGGACCTTGAGGAACCATTCGACGGGGAGCTGATCAAGGCTATCGAATCGAGGCACACCCGGTTCCCGCTTTGCACCGGGGCCCTCGACGATTCCGTCGGACTCGTCCACATCAAGGATCTGCTCAGAATGGTTCACTCGGAGAAAAAGGATCTCGTGGGAATCCAGCGTCCGATTCATCACGTCTCGGAAATGATGCCCCTGGAGAAACTCCTCAACTACTTCCTAGCCAAGCATGCTCACTTGGCCATTGCAGTCGACGAATATGGAGGCGCTGTGGGGATCGTGACACTCGATAACGTGCTTGAGGAGCTCGTCGGATCGATCCATGACGAGTTCGACACGCACGAGGAAGAGATCACCAATATCCGTGACGGGGAATTTAATGCCGAGGGTACCCTTGCCCTCCACGATCTTGCGGAGGAGACCGGGCTCAGGTTTGAAGAGACGGAGGTCAGTACCATTGGCGGCTACGTCACGCAACATCTGGGCCATCTCCCGACCCGCGGAGAGAGCATGGTCATCGGTGACTACGTGGTTACCGTCACAAAAACGGACGGACGGCGTATTCTTCAACTTAATTTTAAAAAACCAGCGGCCCCAGTCGTGACGGAATAAGCCCCGTTGAGCGAAAGGCTGACTTGAGAAAAAGCACCCATCCTTGGGGAGGCATCTTGCTGCAGAATTCACTGCGATGCCCCATGTTCCAACTTTCCTAGCGGTACGGGCATCCCTTAGGATGCAACGCATGTGGAAGACCGCCCATGAGCATATACTGAGATTAACCGTCTACGAACCGGGAAAGCCTGTCGAGGAACTGGCGCGTGATCTTGGTCTCCGGGAAGAGGAGATCATCAAGCTGGCTTCAAATGAAAATCCGCTTGGTCCTTCGCCCAAGGCGGTGGAAGCAATGCGTAAAACCCTTGAAAGGGCCCATTTCTACCCGGATGGCGGAGGCTATGAACTCCGCGGCGCGGTCGCCAAGAGACTTGGGATGCAGCGTGAAAATATCGTCCTCGGTAATGGATCCAATGAAATCATTGAGTTCATAGGCCACGCTTTCCTGGGACCTGGCGACGAGGTCGTGGTGGCGCGCCACTCCTTTGCCGTCTACAAGTTGATGGCACAACTCTTCGGCGCCGATACGGTGGAGGTGCCGGATCCAGCATTTACGGCCGATCTGGAGGCCATGCTTGCCGCCATCACCCCGAAAACGCGGGCAGTCTTCATCGCCAACCCTAACAACCCGACCGGCACAATGGTCGGCCAAGAGGCGATCGATTCCTTCATGGCCGCGGTTCCCGACCATGTGCTGGTTGTCTTTGACGAGGCTTACCACGAGTTCCTTGAGAAGGCGCCCGATGTGCTGCCGTATGTCCGCTCGGGGCGGAACGTCGTTGTGTTGCGCACCTTCTCCAAGATCATGGGCCTTGCCAATCTTCGCATCGGCTATGGCATTACCACAGCTGAGATCGCGGCCGTGCTCCAGCGGACGCGTCAGCCGTTCAATGCGAACGGGATTGCGCAGGCCGGAGCGCTCGCGGGACTTCTCGACGATGATCACATGATCCGGACTCGCGAGTTGACCGATGAGGGACGTGCATACCTTGAACAGGAGTTTGAAACGATGGGCCTCCAGTTTGTTCCAAGTTTCGCCAACTTCGTGCTCGTGAAGGTGGGTGACGGAAAGCAGTTATTTGACGACATGCTCCGCAAGGGGATCATCCTCCGCGCGATGGGAAGCTACGGGATGCCCGAGTGGATCAGGATATCCGTAGGCACAATGGATCAGAACCGCCGCTGTATTGCAGAACTTAAGAAACTGGCTGAGAAGGGAATTCTCTCCACCAACGGCTAGTCGTGCAGGAAACCATCGCAGCCCAAGCCACACCTGCTGGTGAGGGTGCCCTTGCCGTGATCAGAATCAGCGGAGCGGGAGCCCTAGCTGTCGCCGATAAGATTTTCCGTGGGAGATATCAGCCTTCCATTGCTAAGGAGCGAATGGTGCTATTAGGCCGCATCGTTGGGGATAATGAAGAGGTCGTCGACGAGGTGCTTCTGACGGTCTTCCGTAATCCCCGCAGCTATACAGGGGAGGATCTTGTCGAGATCAGCGGACATGGCGGTGCTGTTGTTGCATCACGCGTGCTCGCTGCAACCCTTGCCGCAGGTGCAAGGTTGGCACGACCGGGTGAGTTCACGGAACGCGCTTTCCTGAATGGAAAGCTGGACCTGACACAGGCTGAGGCGGTCATGGACCTCATCAGTGCTCAAACACCACGAGCCGCACGTTCCGCAGCATTGCAACTCGAGGGACGTCTGGGATCGGAGATCCGCAGACTAAGGGAGGAACTTCTCGAATGTGTGGCGCATCTGGAGGCCTTCATTGACTTTCCCGAAGAGGGCATCGATCCCGAGAGCGGGACCGTTCTCCTGAATCGGATGCAAGGAATCTCGGCTCACATCGACCGCCTCCTTGAGACTGCCAATGAGGGGATGCTTCTGCGCGACGGGATCACTCTTGCTCTCTGTGGTGCCCCTAATGCAGGGAAATCAAGCCTCATGAACCGGCTGCTCGGAGTGGAACGAGCCATCGTCAATGAAGCGCCGGGCACGACACGTGACACCATCGAGGAGAGCGCAACCCTTGGGGGATATCCCTTCCGGATCATTGATACAGCCGGTCTCAGGGAGACTGCCGATCCCGTGGAGAAGGAGGGGGTGCAACGCGCCCGCAAAGCTGCCGAAGATGCCGATCTTCGGATTCATATGGTCGATGCCTCCACAATGAAAACCACCGTTCAGCCACTTTTTGAAGATGAACTACTTATCATCAACAAGATGGATCTTGTCGATGGCAGCGCGGACCTTCCACCTCCACCTCTTTCTCAGGAAAGCCTCCGGATTTCGTGCAAGACCGGCGAGGGGATCGGAGAACTGGTAGAAAAAATCCTGCGGAGAGTAACTAGTCGCTCAGAGTCGGAAGCAACGATCCACGGCGCCTCCATCGGCTCTCGCCATCGTGACTGCTTGGAGCGCGCCATGACGGCGCTAAGGGAGGCAATCAGGCTTCTTGCTGCAGGGGAACCTCCGGAGTTGCTCGCCGTTGAATTGCGCAGTTCACTCGCTGCCGTGGGGCAGATTATCGGGGATGCCGGACCTGAGGAAATCCTAGGCAAGATCTTCAGTAGCTTCTGTATCGGAAAATAGCTGCACCAGAGGCCCTTTGCATCCTTACCTTTTGTCGCGATGTCCCTTTCCTGATTTTCTATTTATCTAAATAGCTTTTTCCCATGGATTTTTATTCCCGCTTTCTCCGGCCGATCTTCTTCTCGCTCAATGCGGAGGAAGCACACGATGCTGTGATGAGTCTTCTCCAGTCAGGCTCCCGCTATCCGGGGATCATTCGCATAATGGCTGGACCACAGATCCCTCCAAACCAGCGAAAAGTGGCTGGCATCAACTTCCCCACCCCGATCGGATTGGCCGCCGGTATGGATAAGAACGGCATCGCACTCCCGGCTTGGGAAGCACTTGGTTTCGGCTTTGTGGAAGTGGGAACGATTACTTCGCGACCGCAACCCGGCAACCCAAAGCCGCGTCTCTTCCGCTTTCCGGATCATGAGGCGCTGATCAACCGTCTCGGATTCAATAACGAAGGCGTCGAAGCCGTGGCTTCACGACTTGAGGGATTGCGTTCTTCCGGAAACTGGCCCGGCATCCCAGTTGGTCTAAATATCGGCAAGTCCAAGGTGACACCCGCAGGGGCAGCTCATCTTGATTATCTTGCCTCCTTCAAGCGCTTAAAGGGACTTGAAGATTACTTTGTGATCAACGTCAGTTCGCCCAATACCCCGGGCCTCCGGGATCTCCAGTCCACGGAGGCACTGGGAAGGATCATCCGTACGCTCCGCGACTGGGAGGGAACACCGAGCAAGCCGCTTTTCGTCAAGGTCGCGCCCGATCTTGCGGAGGAGGATCTTGTGGAGATCGTCAAGCTCGCTGAGGAAGAGCAACTTGCCGGTCTGATTGCTACCAACACGACTCTCGATCATTCAGCCATTCCCGATGACCAGCAACAGCAAGGGGGGCTCAGTGGGAAGCCCGTGAGACTCCGATCCCTGCGGGCTCTGCAGATTATCAGGCAACACTCAAAGCTTCCGGTGATCGCCTGCGGTGGTATCAGTGACGGGGCTTCGGCACAAGAGAGGATGGAGGCTGGAGCGGATCTCCTCCAAGTTTACACCTCTTTTATCTACCAGGGGCCGGCACTGTTGAGAAAACTCTCCAAAGTCACATGAATTTGAAAGATTCGGCGGATTATCTTCAGCCCTCGGTCTTCAGCCTTTAGCCTTTTCCCATATGTCCCACGCACCCGATACCACTCTCCTCCTAGGCCACTCGCCAGATCCCGACGATGCATTCATGTTCTACGCAATGGCGGCCGATAAGATCGACCTCATGGGGTATCGCTTCGAGCATACCCTTCAGGATATCCAGACCCTGAATGAGCGGGCCATTCGTGGGGAACTCCATCTCTCCGCCGTCTCCATCCATGCCTATGCCTACTTGCTCGACTCATACGCCCTACTGCCATGCGGGGCCAGCATGGGAGACGGCTACGGTCCCATGTTTGTCTGCCGCCAGAGCCAGGGACCGGCCGCGAATACCTCCGAGGAGGAAAAGAAGATTTGGCTCCGCTCGAAAAAGATTGCTGTCCCTGGCCTCATGACGAGCGCCTATCTGAGTGCCCAGCTTTATCTTGGCAGGGAATTCAATCACAGCGTGGTTCCTTTTGATGAAATCTTCGATGCGATCCGCTCTGGCAGTGTCGATGTCGGACTGATCATTCATGAGGGCCAACTCACCTATGCCAAGGAGGGATTTGAAAAGGTGGCCGACTTGGGGGAGTGGTTCAAGGGTGAGACAGGGCTGCCTCTTCCCCTTGGCGGGAATGTTATCCGTAAGGATTTCACCCAGGAGCAACGGAGTGAACTCAACACCATCATGAAGGAGAGCATCCGCTATGGCCTGGAGCATCGCCGTGCAGCCGTAGATCACAGCATGGCCCATGCTCGTGGCATGGAAGTGCCACTTGCTGATGAATTCATCGGTATGTACGTGAACGACTATACCCTCGACTACGGGGATAGTGGACGAGCGGCCATCAGGGAGTTTCTTGGCCGAGCTGCGGACAAGGGACTTGTGCCACGGCTCGATAAACTTGAGTTTGTGAGCTAAGAAGACTCCTGAGACAACTCCCTTCGGTGGGAAGGGAGTTTTTGGCTACTACTTTGCGGTGATCGTGAAGGTCTTGCTCGCCGATTGATAGCTGCCGTTACCGCTCTGGATTGCCGTAATACTGATCGTACCCTTGCCTGTGGGAGAGAGGATGTTCCCAGTCAGTGTGGCAGGTCCGCTCTTCAAGTTGAAGGTCACCGGTTGTCCCGATGATGCTGAGGCATAGAGAGTGACGCTGCCTCCAGCAGTATAGGTGATGGTGGTAGGCACCGAGACAGTGATCGTTTGGGTTGCCTGGTTCACCGTGAGCGACTGGGTGATTGAGGTAGCCGCACCGTAATTGGCATTTCCTGGCTGGCTGGCAGTAATACTAGCGCTACCCGGACTCAAGATCGTCACCACATTTCCCGAAACAGTAGCAATGTTGGTGGCTGAGGATGTGTAAGTGACGGGCAACCCACTGCTTGCGGTGGCTGTGAGGCTAAATGACTGGGATCCATAACCTTGAGCAGGAAGTTTTCCAAAGGTGATGGTCTGAGGAGCTTGGTTAACAGCAAACGTGGTGGTCACTTCAGGGGCCGAACTGTAGTTGGCGTTGCCTGCTTGATCTGCTGCCAAGGTCACGGAGCCAACCCCTGTGATTGTGATCGTATTGCTCGAGATCGTTGCAGGTCCCGAGAGTACCGAGAGGGTCACACGGAGACCGGACGTTGACTTGGGAAGTGTCACGCTGAATGGACTGACACCAAATGTTTTGTTCGATATGTTTCCAAGAGAGCCAATGGTCTGACTGGCTTGAGCCACATTGAAGCTCGTCGTCATTTGAGCTGCAGGACCATAGGTTGACGTGCCCGACTGATTGGCCGCCAGCGTCACTAATCCTGCTCCTGTCACGGTGACGTTGGTTCCCTTGATCGTTGCAGGGCCAGAGAGCACGGAAAGTGTGACGGGAAGACCGGTGGGATTATTGCTTCCATCGACAGAAACCGGCGGAGCCACCGCAAAGGGAGCCACTCCGTAGGTTTGACCCGTCACGCTGAAAGCACCCACAAGCGACTGGTTGAGCTGACCTATGGAGAACGAGGTCGTTACTGCCTTGGCTGCTTGATAATTAGCCGTCGCAGGTTGTGTGGCCGAGAGCACAACGGTTCCATTGCCTGTCACGGTGATTGTGTTGTTGGTGATTGTTGCGGGTCCGCTCAGTACCGTGACGTTCACGGGATTGTTTGTGTTGCTGGATAGCGGCGGCATGATGGCAAAGGGTTGCACACTCGAGAAATTGGCAGTGATATTCTGGATGTTCTGGAATTGCTGGAGAACTTGAGACGCCGGGCTGATCACCAGCGTTCCAGTGACCTGTGATGCTGCGGAATAGTTGGCCGTAGCAGCGGCATTAGCAGCCATCACAATGGAACCAGCCCCAGTAATGGTGAGATTATTGTTAGCATCAATCGAGCCTGGGCCAGAAACTACCGAGAGGGTCACCGGTTGACCCGAGGAGCTTGCGGGAGGAGTGATTGGAATGACGAGATTTGGGGCATAAGGCTGCGTTCCCAGTGAACTGAATGGTGAAATTGTCTGAGGCGCACTCTGGACAGCAAACGATGTCGTTACCTCGGAGGCTGCGGAGAAGTTGCTATTTCCAGCCTGATCGGCCGCAACCGTAACGGTTCCGGCACCCGTGACCGTGATCGTATTACCCGAGATGCTGGCCGGGCCCGAAAGCACCGAGAGACTCACAGGCAATCCGGAAGTGGCTTGGGGGACGGTCACAATAAATGGGCTGACGCCGTAGGTTTCGGTCGGAATCTTGGCCAAGGCCCCGATTGTCTGACTCGCAGGACTAACCGTGAAGGAAGTCGTGACCTCTTGGGCGGATGGATAGTTGCCATTTCCGGCCTGATCCGCCGCAACCGTGACGGTTCCGGCACCCGTAACCGTGATTGTATTACCCGAGATGCTGGCCGGGCCCGAAAGCACCGAAAGAATGACGGGGAGTCCCGAACTCGCGACTGGAGTCGTTACCTTGAAGGGCTTCACTCCATAGGTCACATTTCCAATCGGGGCAAACGGCGCGATACTGTTAATTCCCTGTGTGACATTGAACGTTACGGTTGTCTGGACGGGGCCGTAGGACTTGTTGCCAGCTTGGGTGGCAGCCAAAACGACCTGACCCACTCCAGTCAGCGTTACCGTGGTTCCAGATACAGTAGCTGGGCCCGAGAGCACCGAAAGAGTAACGGGTAATGCAGAGGATGCTGTTGGCAGAGAAACCGCAAACGATCCTGTATCTAGTGACTGATCAGATACCCCAACAATTCCTCCGCTCAAGGTTTGATTTGCTTTCCCAACGGAGAAGCTTGTAGTGACTGCGGCGGAAGCCAGATAATTGGCTGTCGCAGGTTGGGTGGCCGAAAGCACAACCACACCATTACCCGTGATAGTGACGGTGTTATTCTTGATTGTTGCCGGTCCACTCTTGACCGACACAACCACAGGGTTCGTTGAGTTTGAGAGTGGTGGCGTTATGGTGAAAGGCTGCACGGTCGTGTAATCCGCAACGATGTTCGGGATTGTTTGGAATGTCTGCAGTAACTGAGGTGCTGGATTGACAGTCACACTGGCCAGCACCTGCGGAGCAGGAGAGTTATTGGCGTCACCCGATTGATTTGCGGCAACTGTCACAATACCCGTCCCAGTCGGGGTGACTGTGTTGCCTGAAATTGTGGCGGGGCCTGAAACAACACTTAGCGCCACAGGAAGCCCTGAGCTTGCTACTGGAGGAACTACTGTGAAAGGAACTCCGAAGGTCTGTGCCGGAATCGTTGCAAAGGGCGAAATCGTCTGTGATCCAGCATTCACTGTGAACGTCACTGTTTGTTCGGGAGCTGGGGAGTAGTTGCTACTGCCTGCCTGATCTGCTGCCAGTATCACCTGACCGACTCCTGTAATCGTTACGCTATTTCCAATGACCGTGGCTGGACCTGAGAGCACCGACAGAGTAACAGACAATCCTGAACTCGCACTGGGTATGGTGACAGCAAATGCGGCTGCGCCGGAGACCTTGGAGGAGATCGGAGCAAAGCTCCCTATCGTCTGAGCGGCTGGATTCACGGTGAAGGTGGTGATTACCTCCTGAGCCGGGGGATAATTTGCGTTCCCTGCTTGATCGGCAGCCAACGTTACAGTTCCAGCCCCATTAACCGTGATCGTTCCTCCCGAGATAGTAGCAGGTCCTGAGAGAACCGATAGGGTCACTGGGAGACCAGAGCTTGCAGAGGGAGCTGCCACATTAAATGGTTTAACTCCATAGCTAAAGTTTCCAATTGGTGCGAAGGGAGTGATACTATTGCTGCCTTGGCTGACGATAAACGTCGCATTTGTTTGGACTGGCCCGTAGGTCGCATTTCCTGACTGCGTCGCAGCCAAAGTCACGCTTCCCACACCAGTTAGAGTCACGGTGTTGGTTCCGGATACGATTGCTGGACCCGAGATAACAGAGAGCGCGACCGGAAGCATGGAGGATGCTGTCGGCAGGGTCACGTTGAATGGAGTCACCCCAAAAGTCTGATTGGCAACTCCATTGATTGGTCCACTAAGAGTCTGTATTGCTTTCCCAACGGAGAAGCTGGTTGTAACGGGGGTGGCTGCTAAATAATTGGCATTTCCCGACTGGCTAGCCGATAGAGTGACCACACCATTTCCAGTCATGCTGACGATATTGTTGGAAATTGTCGCCGGTCCACTTGCCACGGAAACAACTACTGGATTGTTCGTGTTGCTCGATGCGGGGGGGGTGATCACGATCCCGTTCGATAGCGTGGTGTAATCTCCGACAATGCTCGTGACTGGCGTGAAGGCGGAAAGAACCTGCTGAGCCTGTTTTACGATAGCCGTGGCGGTGACCTGAGTTGCCGCAGCGTAATTCGTGTTACCTGATTGATTAGCAGCAATCGAGATCAACCCAACTCCGGTTGGGGTAACCGTATTGCTTGATATTGTTGCTGGTCCAGAGAGGATGGAGAGTGAGACAGGCAGGCCCGCGCTGGATGTGGGAGGGATCAGGGTGAATGGCTGACCAAAGGTCTGTGATGGAATTGCCGCAAATGCTGAGATTGACTGTGGCGCTGGATTCACCTGCAGGCTGGTGTTTACTTCTGCGGCAGGAGTGTAATTGGCATTCCCCCCTTGATCGGCAGCGATCGTCACCAACCCTGCCCCAGTGACCGTGAGAATATTACCCGAAATCGTTGCTGGTCCTGAAAGCACGGAGAGCGTCACCGGCAAACCAGAACTTGCTTTGGGAGTAGTGACGGCAAATGGCGCCGCACCGTATGTCTTGTTCTGCAGTGATGTGAAGGAAGCTATGGATTGCGATGCAGGGGCGATCTGGATCGTTGTGGATGCAGGTGTCGCCGCTAGGTAGTTCGAGCTTCCCGACTGACTGGCCACAAGCGTCACGGTTCCGGTGCTGGTCGGCGTGATCAAGTTTCCAGCGATCGTTGCTGGTCCAGCTATCGCAAGCCTCACGGGAAGGCCAGAACTGGCGATTGGCGAAGCAACAGTGAAAGGGCTGCCGTAGGTTTGGGTGGGAATTGTTGCAAACGGGGCGATGGTCTGAGCGGATACGCTGATAGTGTTCGTGACTGGCGTTGCAGTCGCAAATTGGTTGTTGCCGAATTGACTGGCCACAAGTGTTGCAGTTCCGGCACCGGTAAAGGTGAGGGTGTTATTGGAAATACTGGCAATGTCGCCTCCAGTGAGAAATGTGTAGGTGATCGGAAGTCCGGCCGAACTCGTTCCATTAAGATTGAAGACACCTGCGGTGCTACCTGAGTAGGTTGGACTGAAGGTTATGTTCTGCGATGTGAGGAGATTTGCTTCAAATCCATGCTTCAGATTATAATTGTCGATATAGGTTCCGAAGACAGTGGTGCCGGAGATCCCGTTGACAGTTGTTCCCGCGGACCCATCGGTTGAACCACCTGGCTGGGCCTGAGGTTCATCAAGCACCGTGTAGTTGGAGCCATCATACGCGAACCAATGGGTAAGAGAGTTCGTATCAACATAGGTGCCGATCACCGTGTTGGCTGAACCCGAGAGATAATTGATGCTAGCAATACCACCCGAAGAGTCATTTGGACCAGTAACGGTTACATAGTTGATTCCGTCGGTTGTTAGGTAGCCGTACAGGTTTCCGCTTCCAGAATTTGTCGCGTTGGGGTCATTGTCGGTATCGATATAGGTTCCGGCGATTAGATTCCCCGAGATGACATCGATGCTGCTGATGCCAACGCCATTGGTTTTATACGGTCCCATAATGGAGGTCTTCCCTGTCCCGATAAACCCGTAGGTATTTCCAGAGTTTGTATCTGTGTAGGTGCCGACAATATTTCCAGTCGCGATACCGTTCACCGAAAGGATCCCCGTATTGGTACCTCCCGGGCCAGCAACGGCCTTGTTATTAAGGAAACCGAAGGTATTGCCCGAGAGTGGATCGGTATAAGTTCCCACC
Organism: uncultured Spartobacteria bacterium; assembly: GCA_903847935.1. GTDB lineage: Bacteria > Verrucomicrobiota > Verrucomicrobiia > Chthoniobacterales > UBA6821 > UBA6821. Next base: position 12,948 of record CAINEX010000074.1, read on the forward strand.
ACTGAGGTTCCGGCAACTCCATTCACAGTAAGAATGCCGCCATTCGTTCCGGCAGGACCTTGGATCGTCGTGTAGGCAGAGCCACCATTGAGAGTTAGGTAGGCATACGTATTTCCTGAACTAGGATCACTAAAAGTTCCTGCAATCGACGCCCCATTGATTGCATCAATCGATAAGATCCCGGCATTCGTTCCGGCGGGGCCAAGCAATTGGGTGTAGTTCACCCCATCCGGCGTGAGAAAGCCAAAAGTATAACTTTTATTTGTGTCAAAATAAGTTCCCACCGCGTTGGTTGAGGAGAAGCCTACCAATGTCGCGGCGGCCGTTGAGGGATCGTTATTCGGCGATGGGATAGGAAGACAGGTGCTATTGGAGATCAAAAAATTATTTATATATCCATTATTATCCATGAAATAACCAAGGGATCCAACTGAGGAGAGCGCCGTGATGGAGGTGCCCGTCGGAGGTCCATCGACGGTCACGTACTGATTGACACCAATAGAAGAGTTGTTCGTGGTGACCGGTGAGAAAAAGTTATGGGGATTACTCGATGCGTCATAGAATATTCCCGAAATTCCCCCGGCAAATACATTGGTGATCGTTAGGCTGGAGACCACCTCATTGGTCGGCCCGAGAACCGGCACGTAAGTGGGAGATTTATTGCCGATCAGCGCAATGAAACCCCAGATGTTGCTATTTGTATCGTTATAATTTCCAACGACAGAGCTACCCAATGCCCCGACGACATTGTTTAATCCTGCAGAATTCGTTGGGCCATACAGACTGATATAGCTGATTCCATTGTTACTTGGCTGAAAGGAAGCAAGGAACGCCGCATTTTGGCCACTGGTAGTGACATAAGAACCGAGTGCTGAAAGTCCAGCCGGCGCAATCAAGGTGACGGAATTGGAGGCATCGGCGGGGCCGTTCACCGGTATGGAGAGTCCAGTTGAGCCGTTGGGAAGGAGGGGCGTAAGGAATCCCAAGCCATTACTTGAATACGTTCCCAAAACCATGGACATATCAGCAGTGATTCCCAAGAGAGAAGTTACTTCCGTCTCGGTGCCACTGGGACCTAAAACGATAGTGTTATTGGATCCGTCTGGAGTGATGAACCCGAGACTACCGCTCCCCGAGTTGGTGGTGTAGGTTCCAAAAAGGAGATTGTTACTCGAGGCAACCCCGGCAATCAAGATAGATCCGGGATCCGCTCCCAGGATGGAGAGAATCGTGGAGTTTGAAGGTGCGCTGCTCAGTGTGAAAAATGCGTCTGAATTACTATCGGTATTTCCGAAAATCGTCGTTCCCGAGATTCCCAGAATGGTAGTCATCCCCATTCCGGAAGGATCGATTGTGCTGAAATTCACCCCATCGGGTGTGACGAAGCCATAATTCAGGGAATTGGCATCGGTAAAATTCCCGACGATGCCTCCCGCGGTCGAAGCTCCAACGGCAACTGTTCCAGGGATAGTGGCATTAGGGTTATCCAGAATCGTGTAATTCGTGCCGTCGTAAGTGAAGCTGTAGATATTTCCACTACTATCAGTGTAAGAACCAATAACAATTTGCCCAGTTGCCCCCAAAACCTGCGTGGAGGCTGCTCCGATTGATGAGAGCGGATCATCCAAGGTCGTGTAGAAGAAATCGGCTCTGGAAACGCCCGTAAAGCCAAGGAAGCCTGCCGCCATTAGAAAAAGAGCGGTTAGCCTCCAATTCAAGGCAACATTTTGTTTTTTATTCATAAAGTACATGAGACCCTTGTTTTTGAAGGATAGTAATGTCTTTTTACAAAAATAAGCGGATATCATGATCGAGCAACTCTTTTTTCCGTGACAATTTCGTCGTTCTAACAGGGCTCTCTTCTATCGAGCCCTCGTTGCTTCAACCACACCTCTGCCACTCTTGGGAAAGTGACATCTTTTTCCTCGCTTCAGACTTGCAGGGGGAGCCACTCCCACACAACCTCCCTCGCTATGAAGACTCTGCTTATCACCGGCGCTTCCACTGGATTCGGTCGCTCCCTTGCTAAAGAGGCGCTCCAGCGCGGTCACCAGGTCGCTTTGGCTGTCCGAAATCTCGAATCCGTGGCCGATCTGGTTTCCCAATACCCTGAGAAGGCCTTTGGGATCCGCTTTGACCTGACCAAATCTGAGGATGCGCTCCATGCAATCGATGCAATAGTGGAGAAATATGGAAGGATTGATGTCCTGATCAATAACGCCGGCTATGGACTGCTTGCTTCAGTGGAGGAGACAACTGACGCACAACTCCAGCGCAATCTTGAGACGAACTTCACCGGACCTCTCCGCCTGATTAGGGCGGCCTTACCTGCCATGAGGGAGCAAAAGGCCGGACTGATCATCAACCTCTCGGCCATAGCGGCCTATGCAAATCACGCGGGTTTTGCCGTTTACGGAGGAGCCAAGGCGGCCTTGGATGCCGCCTGTGATGCCGCCGCTCAAGATGTGGCTTCCTATGGGATTAAGTTCACCTCGATAGTGCCGGGGCCTTTCCGGACCGATTTCATTGGGAGGTCCTTGGAGCACTCACCACGGATGCCAGCCTACGAGGCGACGGTCGGCAAATTCGGTGCTTTCTTGGAGAAGATGAAAGGTCGTCAACCCGGGGATCCAAAAAGGGCAGCCAAAGTAATCATTGATCTTCTTGATGCAGAGAAACCTCCGTTCCGACTCCTGCTTGGAGGCTACGCCCACACGATGTTCGCAAAAAAACTAGCCTCCCAAGAGGCTGAGATGAATGCATGGAGAGAAATCGGACTGAAAACCGATTTTCCCCAAGGTGAATAAACAAATCCGGCTCCTGCCGAACTCAGATACTTTGTCGAACTGGGATGCCGTGGGAGGCTAGCTCGCGTTTCACATCCCCGACCGTGTAATGGCCGAAGTGAAAGACGCTTGCTGCCAGGACCGCATCAGCTTTGCCCGCTGTCAGAACCTCGGCCATATGTCCGATCTCCCCCGCTCCCCCGCTGGCGATGACCGGGATGCCGACAGCACCGCTGACCGCGGCTGTAAGAGCGATATCATAACCCGTCTTCGTACCGTCGGAGTCCATGCTTGTGAGCAGGATCTCACCGGCCCCACGCCTGGCCACCTCGGCAGCCCAATCAACCGCCTGCCATTCCGTCGGCCTCCTGCCGCCATGGGTGTGGACAATCCAACCTCCCCGACCATCTCGGCGAGCGTCGATGGCCACCACCACGCACTGCGATCCAAACCCTTCAGCGGACGAGTTGACAAGATTCGGGTCATCAAGGGCGGCCGTGTTCATGCTGACCTTGTCGGCCCCGGCGAGAAGCATGGCCCTCACATCTGCAACTTTCCGGATGCCGCCCCCAACAGTCAGCGGCATGAAGCAGGCATCGGCCGTTTTCTCCACGACCTCTCTCATGGTGGCCCGCCCCTCATGTGAGGCCGTGATATCGAGGAAGACAAGTTCATCGGCTCCTTGGGCATCGTAGGCCCTCGCGCATTCGACGGGATCACCGGCGTCACGGATATTCTCAAACCTTGTTCCTTTGACTACGCGTCCTCCGTCGACATCGAGGCAGGGGATGATTCTTTTGCAAAGCATGTAGTTGATTACGATACCTGCCGGCCACCCGTGATCAAAAGCGAAAAGGTAACCGAGGGGTGAATGAGATTGCGCACCGGCCACCCTTCTCTAGATTTGAATGTTGCGATGACACGGTTGCCTCCATCATTTATCACGATCGATAGGACGCTGCGACCCCTAGCCCTGCTTGCGTGCCTGCTTCTGCCAGGTTGCGCACTCTTTGACCAAGGAGGCGCTGACCTCTCCAATTTCCGGACGGTGGTCTTGGATCCGGGTCACGGAGGCTACGACCACGGTGCGCACGCGGTTCGTGGGATGGATGAAAAAATGCTGACCCTGGATGTGGCCCGCCGTGTGAAGCCACTCCTCGAGCGCCGTGGATACCAAGTCGTCATGACCAGGACGACGGATGTTTTTATCCCACTGGGCACACGCACCGCGGTCTCGAACTCCCATGCTGATGCGGCCTTCGTGAGCATCCATTGCAACTGGGCCAGCAGGCGCTCCGCAAGCGGCTTGGAGGCCTATTACTTCAATCCGCATTCCGCACCTTTTGCCGGAAACATCCTCCGAGAAATCACAGGTTGCTATGGGTCCCATAGCAGGGGCGTGAAATTCGCCCACTACTACGTGCTTCACCACAACGAGAGGCCGTCGACGCTCCTAGAGTTGGGTTTCATCTCCAATCCCAAGGAGAACGCATCCCTTCAGGATCCAGCCACGCGCCAGCGACTGGCAGAAAAAATTGCGGAAGGTATTTCCAAGGCGCACGGAGGACGGGCCCCTATTGCCGCCACCGGTTCCTAGAAATCAGGGCGCGATTTCCGGGGGGCTTATCAATCAGCAAAAAGCCCCTTCAGGCGTTCGGTGAAGCTTCGATGAATCGGCGTATTCTCCTCACCGCAAAGCCCCGCAAAGATTTGAAGCGCCTCCTTCTGGGCGGCATTCAACTTGGAGGGGACTTCTACCTCGAGCTTCACGTGCAAATCCCCCTTGGCATGGCTCTGAAGGCGCGGCATTCCGTGACCTTTCACCCTGAAATCGCTTCCACCTTGGGTGCCGGGAGGGATCTTCATTTTCACGGGTCCCGAGAGTGTCGGAACCTCCACTTCCCCTCCCAAGGCGGCGGTTACAAAGGGAATGGGAATCTTGCAATATAAGTCGGAAGCCTCCCGGGTGAACATCGCGTGTTCCCTCAGGTGGATAACAACATAGAGATCGCCCGCTCCCGCTCCTCTTTTGCCGGCCTCCCCTCCGCCGGAAGAACGGAGCCTTGATCCCTCATCAATACCGGCAGGAATGTTGAGCTTGATTCTGGACGTCTTCTCGGCACGTCCTTCGCCGCCACACCCGCGGCAAGGTTTATCAATCGTCCTTCCTTGTCCATGGCACTGGGGACAGGGCTGGGCTACTTGGAAGAACCCTCGAGAGGCGACTACCTGTCCGTGCCCCCGGCATAGAGAGCAAGTCGAGACTTTTGAACCTTTGCTCCCCCCGGTTCCGTCACACGCGGCGCAGTTGTCCAACTTCCGAAGCTCAACCTCTTTTTCACAGCCGGCAAAGGCTTCCTCAAGAGTGATTTGCAGGTCATACCTGAGATCAGATCCACGTCCTTCTTGGGCTCCATTTCCGCCGCCGAAGAAATGGTCAAAAATTCCCCCGCCACCACCGGAAGCCCCGAACATCTCCCTGAAGAGGTCGAAGGGATCATGACCGCCGCTAGCGGAGGCCCCCCCTTGGAAGGCGGAATGGCCGTAGCGGTCGTAGGCACTTCTTTTATCGGGATCGCCAAGAACGTCGTAGGCCTCGGCAATTTCACGGAAGCGGGCTTCTGCCGTGGCGTCGCCCGGGTTTTTATCAGGATGGTGCTTGACCGCCAACTTTCTGTAGGAGCGCTTGATCTCCTCAAATTCTACGGTCCTGGTAACTTCCAGCACCTCGTAATAGCATCGCTTCGACATTGTACGGATAGACTTAGCCGATCAACTCAAGCAACCTTGTTAACGATCACACTGGATGGCCGGATTAGCCTGTCAGCCAAGCGAAATCCACGACGCAACTGCCTCAGGACCAAACCATCTTCCTGGGTCGAATCCGACTCATGTCCGAGTGCCTCATGAAGTTTGGGATCAAAGGGCTGTCCGAGTGCATCGATCGGCTGTAGGCCGCATGCGACCAGAAAATCCCCAAGCTGGCGATGGACCATGGAAAACCCATCAACAATCCCTTTGGCCGAAGCATCTCCACGAGCCGCATCAAGGCCCAGTTCAAAATTATCCAGGATCGGCAGAAGTTTTTCAAAGAGACCCGCATTGGCGAAGCGGATCGCCTCCTCTTTCTCGCGAATCATCCGTTTGCGGTAGTTTTCAAGGTCGGCGGCAGCGCGCAAGGCCTGGTCCCGGTAGCGCGCAATCTCGGCCTGAAGGTCCACGGCCACGGCAAAATCCCCTGCGGAGCTCTGTTCGGTCTCGTGAGTCTTGGCTTCAGATTGAGAAGGTTCAGGGTTTTCGATATCGGTTTGATTCTTTTTCACGGTTGATTCTATGGGTTTGTGATGGTCGGATGAGAAATTTCTGAGGGGGCTTGTTTTTGGAGGGCGATGAGCGTGATGTCATCGTGCTGGGGCTGTTTCCCTGCAAAGTCTAGTACGGAATGGGCCAGCCGTTGCAGGGTTTTTTCGACCCCGTCGCGGGCGTTCTCCAGAAGTTCCTCGGAGAGCCGCTCCACACCGAATTCAATTCCCTGGGCATCAAGCGCCTCGGTGACTCCATCGGTATAGAGGAGCAGCAGATCCCCCTCGCCAATATGGAAAGGATAATCGGTGCAAAACCTATCGAAGACGCCGCCGCTGTCAATCCCGACGGCCATACCCTTGGGATTGAATCGCTCCACTTGGTGGTGTGCGGATCGGTACATCAGGGGGGCATCATGACCCGCTCTCGCCAGCAAAGCATCCCCGCTATGCCTGTTCATGACGACATAGGCCATGCTGATGAACATATCCTCTTTCATGTCGGGATAAAGCTGCCTGTTGACGGCGCTCAGCACGGATGCCGGCGAAAGACGCCCGGGTGCCTGACTCCTGAGGGCGCTACGGCACATGGCCATGATGAGGGAGGCGGGAACGCCCTTCCCCGAGACATCCGCGATCACTATGCCAAGATGATCCTCATCAACCGGCAGGTAATCAAAATAGTCACCACTGAGAGTTTTGGCCGGAAGGTTCAGGCCACTGATCTGGAATCCCTGCAGATTTGGTGCCCCGGAGGGAAGAAGGATCTTCTGAATCTCACGAGCAATCTGGAGATCGTGATCCAAGGCGAGCTTCTCTCCCGCCGCAAGATGGATGGCCTGGTTGAAAAGGGCGAAGGCTGATTGCTCCAGAATCGCCTGGAAGACCTCAATCTTGGTTTGTCCAAAGGAATCGGTTCCCGCGTGCTCGGCAAGAGCAAGGACGCCCAAGAACTTTTGACGATAATAGAGCGGTCCGAGCATTGCGGAGCCCAGGCCCTGCGTCAGAAGCCTCGCGTCAAAATCCTCTTGGCGACGAAAAAAACGCGCCTCTTTCCAGTCGGCAACCTCTCCGAGAAGACCTCTACCCATCGGCACCGCCTGGAGTCGCACAAAGCTTTCCACCGCTTGGCTAGCGACTCCCGTGGCGGCCTCGACTGCCAATGCCTCGGGTAAAATCACAAGTGGAGGACATCCCTTAGTCAGGAAGGTCGGGAGGAGATTCTCTCCGGTGCGATCGACGAGATACAGAGCGCCCCCACCCGCCTTCAGAATATGGCAGGCCCCCTCGACGATGAGTCGGTGAAGTTCCCCCGCAGGAACACCTTCCGAAAACGCAGCACCCAATCCGTGTAGGAAGTCGAAGACACGACGTTCCTCCTGCTGAATATCAGCTGACCTGCGCTTCAATTGCCCGACCCGCCGACGGGATCCGATCACGATGACTCCCAGGGAAATCATCGTTAGCGTCAGGAAACCGATGATCACAGGCTCAATGGTCTGAAGCGTCATGGTTTACGAGTATGAACAACCTTCCAAAGGTTGGCGAGACTTCGCCTGCTTGGCGAGTGACTCAGCCGGCAGGCTGGGTTTCACTCTCTTTTTTCAGATATTCCACCACATCTTTAAAACGAGAGGCATTATCCGAATTGGCGGCCACAAGAGCCTCATGTGCTGACAGGACGATCTCCTTTTCAGGATTTCCCATCATCGGAAGTTCCATGAGTTCCGCCCCCACCTCTGCTGGAATACGTTGGGGATCCCCAAGCGCCTCAACGATGAAAAGCAAGTGCAGCCCAAGATTTTCAAGGAGCTCTATGTTCCGTGGGTTAACATTGATGACCGTGAGCGTTCCGTGGGAAAGGGTCCCGATGCTCTGTGACAGTCCGGCCAACGTACCCATGAACGTCGAGTCCATGTGGTCACAAGCCGCCAGGTCGACAACATAGCGCTGATAGCCGCGCTGAATCATTGACTGAACGAACTTACGGATAGGTCCGCTACTCTGATAATTTCCGCGCCCCTCGGCCCTAATCCAAACCACGTCCTCAAAGCAGGCGACCCTGACTTTGGTGGGGGCTTTGGCTGAATTGGAAGCGTTCTGTTCGCTCATTGAAAACAGGGGTAGCTTCCACAAACCGTGACTGGGATATGGTTTGAACGGAGTCCCTCCAGTGAAAGTTTCAGCAAAGGATCGTGGGCGTGTCCGGCAACTTCAAGGAAGAGATGCAACCCGCCTTCCCGGGCGCGGCGACTATGGATGGAAATGACATTCGCTCCTGAAGCTTTGAACGGCTCCATCGCAGATGCGAGAGCCCCTGACTGATCATTAAGACGGATCAGCAAGGCGGTCTGATCATCTCCGGAGGGCGTATTAAGCACAGACCCGAGAACCAAGTGCCTGCCTTTGCCGACCTCTTCCCCTTCGTCGAGAACGATTTGGGAACAAAGTTGCACCGTGCCACCGGCTAGCAACTCGAGCACGGCCGCATCGGGGCCCTCCTCTCCGAATGGGATGACCCCGCAATCAGCGCCCCCCCGGGCAATGGCCTCGAAGAGGGAGCTTGGTGAGGCATGGAAGGTGTAGCGGACACAGGATCCGAACTGTTGCTTTGCGGCCCGATGGGATCGTCCTCCAACAGCGCCGTCGCAGGCGATCACCGTGTCTTTCTCAAGCGCCAGCGAAGCAGACATGATCTCACGGTAGATTGCCCGGATCGCCAAGGCATCAAGGGGCCCCTGACTTGCCGCTGCCAACCGTCTCATCAATTGCTCGGCCCGCTCGGGTGCATAAACCGGGCGACCATTGCGCTCCTTGATCAGCCCTATCTCCTGGGCAAAGCGAGCCCTCTCATTGAGAAGGCCCAGAAGCTTCCCGTCGATTGCATCGATGGCATCGCGAAGCTGGCTTAAATTTTCCATGCAGAAAAACGTTATTCCACCGCGTGCTTTTCCCCGGAAGGCTTTTTCTCTTCGCCTGAACCATCGGGGGGTTCCCCAACAACAGGATCAAAGGTAATTTCCTCCATCACAACAGATTCGCGAACTTCCAAAATGTCACTCACCTCGATGATCTCAACGACCGACTCCTTCCCTTCCGGATCATTCACCAAAACGCCGGGAAGTTCCGGGGTGGATTCATCAACGGGAGCCTCCTCAACTGGCTCGTGTGTCGCCTTGGGGAGAGGAATATGCCGAAGTTCGGATGCGTTCGGAAGTTCATCGAGATGACGAAGGCCGAAATGATCAAGAAAGTATTGCGTTGTCGCGTAGAGGAGGGGTCGGCCCGGTACTTCGGCTCGTCCGGAGATCTTCACCAGACCGCGGTCGAGAAGCGTCTGCATCACCCCGTCAACGGAGACACCGCGCACGGCCTCCATGTCAGCACGAGCTATCGGTTGACGATAGGCAATGATGGCAAGCGTCTCGAGGGCGGAAGCACTCAGCCTCGTGGGCTTGGCCTCGGGATAGAGGGCCCGAAGCCATGGTGCAAATCCGGGAGCGCTCGAGAGCAGCCAACCCGTCGCCGTTTCCCTGACCTGATAAGCTCTTCCGGAGGCGGCCACCTCGGCTTGAAGCTCCTGCAGGGCCTCCTGGATCTCGCTCTCCCGGATCCTGGCGAAGGCGGTTGCCACGGAATTGGGCTCTGCGGTCGCAGCACTCTTGAGGTGGGTGAGCAATTCCTTGGGGGAAACCGCTTTCTGAGATGCGAAAAGAATTGCCTCGATCACATGGGCGAGTCGAGGCATGACCCCCTCCGGCACGTCTGCGCCAAGCGTCCCGGCAGGAACACTCTCGGGGAGGGAGGGTATAGCCTCGTCCACATCGCCGGATTCCTCACCACTATCATCGCCGGCCCCCAAGCTCTCACCTGAGGAAGATTCCTCCAAACTAGCAACCCCATCGGAGAGCACATTGCCACCACCCATCTCGGGATCGCATGGCGCATCTTCCGCTTGGGTCTCGTCCGTCTTCTCCTCACGGAGATCCTCCTCGTTGGTTCGACTCTTGCGTGATTTTGGGTTCTTGCTCATGGGGTTTCTTGAGGATTCGACTCCTCGGAGGTTTTCTCGTCGTTTTCCTCGCCCTCCAAGGTGCGATCCAGCCAGATTTCACCGAATTGTTGCTCCTGACGCACGCGAAATTGTTTCATCCGGATGAGTTCTAGGATTGCCAAGAAGGTCACGACAAGTTCGGGGCGCGTGGCGGCCAACCCGAAGAGTTCCTCAAAACGCATCGAAACGCCCCGATCGACCACCGCCATGAGATGGTTGATCCTGTCGGTGACGGTGAATGTCTCCCCGTGAATTTCACCCTGCTTCTCCTCCGTAGGAAGCCGCCGAAGGGCCTTCTGAAAAGCATTGATAAGATCAAATATCCCAACATCGCCGATCATCATCGTCTCATCCAGGAGCGGAGCGTGTGCAGGATCAAGGGAGACGGCTCTGGGAAAAAGTGCTGCCTGAAGCTCTTCCTGGCTGCGCAAATGGGCGGCGGCTTCCTTGAACTTGCGGTACTCAATGAGTTGTCGGATCAACTCCCAGCGGGGATCATCTTCTTCAGCCTCCTCCTCGGGCATCTGCTGGTCCTTGGGCAAAAGCGTGCGACTCTTGATGTAGAGAAGGTTCGCCGCCATCACCAAAAACTCCCCGGCAACCTCGATGTGAAGAACCTCAAAGGTCTCGATGTAAGCCAGATACTGAGTAGTGATCCGCTCGATGGAGATGTCGTAAATATCTACCTCGTCTTTTTTGACGAGGTAGAGCAGCAGATCAAGAGGCCCCTCAAAGGCCTCCAGTTGGACTTTGTATTCCGACTCCATCAATACCGGGACCGGGAACCTTAACGACGATAGCCGTGGCGTTCAATTTCCCGGGCAACCTGGAGCTTGTGCTTACCCTTTTCCTTGATCTTGGTCTTCCGCTTACGGAGTTGCTGGACGATTTTGTGGACTGTTTTGTCGATGGCCGAGTAGAGGTCATCCTCGGCATCCTCGGCGTGGAGATCTTTGCCTGGCATGGCAATGTGAATCTTGACCTGAAAGTCCTTTTTCTTGGAGCGATGCTCGTCAAACAGCAGTACGACATGGGCTGCCAGAATCTGATCCGTATATTCCTCAAGGTGTTCGACTTTTTCAGCCACATGAGTATGGATGGCTGCGGTGAGGGTTATGTGACGAGGGCTGAGGTGAATTTGCATAGTGTTGTCTTTCTTGTTCCTTTTTACGGCCGGAAGCGGCGGTGCGCCACCAAAATGAGAACCAAGTCCGGAGCCTCCTTATTTTTTCCCTTCATAAAAAGAGAGGATTGCCAATACCAGACCAGGAATATCGTGCTGCATGGCCTCCACATCGGGCGTAAGGCCTAGATTCACCATCTCTTGGGAGGTGACGGGGCCGATGCTTGCCGTCTTGATTCCGTCAGGGAGAGAAAGGCCCAGGGCCATGAAATGAGCTGCGGTCGATGCACTCGTGAAGGTGATCATGTCCGCCCCCTCTTCCCTGAAGCGCCGGATTCCACCGGAGACATCCTCCGTCTCGGGAATGGTCTGATACACGGCCACGTCATCCACGATGGCGCCGAGATTCTCCAGCTCGACGGCCAGTATTTCACGGGCTCCTGCGGCGCGAGGCAGCAGCATCCGAAGGTTTTCGACATTTACTTCCTTGAATGCTTTCACCAGTGACTCAGCCACGAACTCCTCCGGAATCAGATCCACGTCGTAGCGGTACTCGCGCACCTTCTTTGCCGTGCCATTGCCGATGACGGCAATACGCGCACCGCCGAGTTCGCGGGCATCTCTGTGCGATGCAAAGAAGGCGTTGAAGAAAGCCTCGACTCCGTTGGGACTCGTGAACACTAGCCAATCGTAAGCGCGCACGTCCATCATCGCCTCGATGAAGGGAGTCTTGTCGGTAGGGGGCTCGATGCGGATCGTTGGTATCTCGAAGGCGTCGGCGCCAAGTTCCCGGAGCGATGCCAGAAGTCCGCCTGACTGCTGCCTGGTACGGGTCACGGCAATGCGGCGCCCGAAGAGTGGGCGAGCCTCGAACCAATTGAGCGCATCACGCAGGTTCACCACATCCCCGAAAACCGCGACAGCCGGTGCCTTGAACTGCAACTCCTCAGCGATCGCGGCAATGGTTCCTAGCGTGCCGGTAAGCGTCTGGTGCCGACCAGTTGTCGCCCATCGCACAAGGGCCACGGGCGTTGTCTCGGACATGCCTGCAGCGGCGAGTTTTCCCGTGATCGCGGCAAGGCGCTCGACCCCCATGAGCATCACCTTGGTTCCGGGTGCCAGGGCAATCGACTTGTAATCAAGTCCGGAGGCCTCCTTTCCCGGCTCCTCATGGCCGGTGAAGATTGTCAGGACAGCGTTGCTGGCCCGGTGCGTGACAGGAATGCCCGCATAGGCAAGGCCTCCGATCGCCGAGGTGACTCCGGGGACGATTTCAAAGCGCAGCCCCGACGCCGAGAGTTCTCCCGCCTCCTCCCCACCACGGCCGAAGAGAAAGGGATCTCCCCCCTTGAGTCGGACAACCCTCTTCCCCTCACGTGTGTGCTTCACAAGCAGGGCATTGGTCTGCTCCTGCGTCAGGGCGTGGCTGCCGGCCGTTTTTCCGGCGTAGATCTTTTCCGCCTGTGAGGGAGCAAAGTTGAGGAGCTCGGCATTGCTCAGATAATCGTAGATAACGACGTCGGCGCGCTCGAGACACTCGCGTCCCCTCAAGGTCAGGAGTCCCGGATCTCCGGGCCCAGCCCCGACAAGATAACAGACTCCTTCCATTGTTTCTTCTGATGATGACTTCGTGGGATTTAAGGCTTTTGTGGTCGGGGATTTCATGCGGACAAAAGTTGGTTGGCTACCAGCAGCGCCACCTGATCCGCTGACAGCGCTGAGGCGCAAGCCGAACGGAGGGGTGCCTCGGGGGATGGAATAAAGACCGCCTTCAGGGAGATGCGTCCAGAGCATTCGCTTGCCAAGGCTCCGAGGGCCATTTGGCATCCGCCACCAAGATACTTGAGAACGAGACGCTCCGCCTCGACACATCGCGCAGTCATCGGATCATGCAGAGCGGAGAGCAATTCCACGGCTCGGTCGCCGTGACGTGCCTCCACGGTAATGGCCCCCTGACCCGGAGCTGGGAGCATCCAGTCCAAAGGTTCGATCATAAGCGTGACCCCTGCAACCTGTAAGGACCCTTTTGAAAGATCATGACCCAATCGCCCCAATCCGGCAGAGGCCAGGATCGTTGCGTCGAATAGCTCTCCCTCCGCGATCTTGGCGAGACGTGTCGGGACATTTCCGCGGATCGGTACAAACTTCAGGTCGGGTCTGTGACGGCTGAGCAAGAGGGTGCGCCTGGGGCTGCTGCTTCCCACGACAGCCCCCGCGGGAAGCCCCTCAACTCCGCCCAAGTGTCGTGAAATGAGGAGATCTTTGGTGGAAGCGCGGGGAAGGATCGCTGCGAGCGTGAGACCCGGAGGGGTCTCCACGGGAAGATCCTTGAGACTGTGCACGGCAATATCGATATCCTTGCGCAAGAGCGCCTCCTCAAGCTGCTTGGTGAAGAGGCCGGCCCCCTCGGCGGTGGGCTCATGGAGGGGCATTGTGGTGCGCTCATCGCCCGTGGTGGTGATGATCTTCTGCTGCATCGACAGGCCGGGATGGGCCGCTTCCAGCAACTCACTGACAAGCTTCGACTGCGCAAGGGCCAGGGCGCTCCCACGCGTTCCTAGGATGAGGGGGCTTGAGGTCGGGCTCATGCCTTTTTCACAAAAGGAGTTGCCTCCGGGCCATGGATGCTTCTCATCCAACTCAGAAATCCTCCCACATGCTGCTCGATGAGCGACTCGCAACGATCCACCTCCTGACGGCGTACATCCAATGTCTGGGATGCTATCTGCTCCAGGCTGTCGATATCATAGAGAAAGACTCCGTCCATCTCATTGATGGATGGATCGGCATCCCGGGGAACCGCCAAGTCGATCACAAAGAGAGGAGCTCCGCGGCGAAGTTTCAGGAGAGGTTCGAGCTTCTCGGGCGTCAGGATCATGTGCGGCGCATTTGTCGAACTGATCAGGATGTCGATGTCGGCGAAGCCTTTCTCCCAGTGATCAAAATGAAGCGCCATGCCGCCGATTTCAGCAGCCAGGGCTGCGGCCCGGTCATATGTCCGATTGGAAACAATCACGCTGCGCACTCCGCGTGACTGAAGGCTGCGGGCGGTGCGCTCGCTGATTTCTCCCGCCCCGAGAATCATGACACGGCGGTCTTCCAGCGACCCGAAGATCTTGCCAGCGAGTTCCACGGCGACGGAACCGATGGAAGTGGGACCGCTTGTGATCTGGGTCTCCGTGCGAACCGACTTGGCCACACGAAAGGCATGCTGGAAGAGCTTGTGCAACGGACGGGTCGCCGAACCCGCCTCAGCGGCCACTGCATAAGCTTTTTTGACCTGTCCCAAGATCTCCGTCTCCCCGATCACCATGGAATCAAGGCCGCTGGCGACACGGAACAGATGCCTCACCGCACGAGGAGTATCATGATGATAGAGAGGCGCTTCAAATCCGGCCCGGTCGGCAAGAATCATCTGAAAACCCTCAAGCGCCCTGAGGGGGCAGATACTAGAGGCATAGAGTTCCACTCTGTTGCAGGTCGAGAGCATCACGGCGCCGGTGACTCCCTCGATCTCTCGGAGGCGGCCCAGCATGTCGCCCATCTCGGTTTCACGGACGGCAAAACGCTCCCTCACGTCGATATGAGCCATTCGGTGATTAAGACCGGCGCAGAGGATGTTCATGCGTGCGCGGAGAGTTTCTCGATCACCGGCAGGAGAATCAGTGCGAGCGCGAAGGCAGCAGCGGTGGCGATCGCAAGCCGTCTTCCTGAAAGCAGGCCCTTCTTTGAACCCAAAATGATCACGGCATAGATCAACCAGATGAGAAGCGAGAACCAGAACTTACCACCGGAAACCAGAAGACGGGCAAGGAATCCCGCGGCAAAGCTGAGGGAAAGCAGAAGAAAACCGATCCAGACCAATCGGGTGATCGCCTCGGACAGGATGCTGATCGGTGGAAGATGATGGAAAATCGGCGCGGGACGGCGGGACTTGATCTGTCCCTCTTGGACCAAAAACATGAGGCCTGCCACGCAGGCGAGACCATATGCACCGTAAGCCACGATCGAGAGTGCGGCATGTGCCTCGACCCAGGGATTGGGTCGGAAAAATCCATGCCGGGTTTCCCCCGGCAGTAGCAGGGCCACGATCTGGAGGAGAAGGACCAAGGGAGCCGTGAAAGCCCCCATCAGGGAGAGTCGGTAGGCTGGTCCGATCACCAGATAGATCAGGGCGATCGACCACGAGAGGAAGATCAGGATCTCGGAGAGGTTGCCAATCGGACAGGCATGCTCTGCCGCGCCCCGCATCGAGAGATACCACCCCTGAGCCAGGGCTCCCATCGCCATCGCGATGAAGTTGAACCTACCCGGCTGAAACCGTCCCGCCCCCAGGGCAAAGAGGGTGTGACCGAAGCTGAAAAGATAGCAAATGGTTGCCAGCAGGAGGGCGATGCGTTCCATGGCTGCAGGGAAATGACCCTAGTTACCCCCGTCGCGGGAGCCCTTTCTCTCAACGAGAGCATAGGCATTGTGGTTGTGGATCGACTCGAAGTTCTCTGCCTCGACGCGGTACCAAAGGATATTTGCATCCTCCTCGGATCGACCCGCGACATTCCTCACAAGATCCTCCACAAAGACGGGATTCGCATAGGCACGCTCGGTCACGTATTTCTCATCCGGACGCTTGAGCAGACTGTAGAGCTCGGAACTGGCCGAGTCCTCGACCAGACGGATCATCTCCTCGATCCACATCGGCTTGGCGCACCGGACGGAGAAGGTCACATGACCCCGCTGGTTATGCGCTCCGGTTTCGCTGATCGCCTTGGAGCAAGGGCAGAGCGTTGTGACAGGAACCACCACCGTGACGATGAAATCCACCTTCCCCTTCGGGCCACCGGTGAGCGTCGCGCTGAAGCGGACCGTATAGTCAAGCAGGCCAATGGATCCCGTGACCGGGGCAGGCTTCTCCAGAAAATAGGGAAACTCAAAGTCGACATGCGCTTGATCACTCTCAAGTCGCTCCGAGAGTTGGACAAGGATATCGCGGATATTGCGGACATGAAGGACAGGCCCGTGGGAGTTCAAGGCCTCCACGAAGCGGCTCATATGCGTTCCCTTGAAATGGTGGGGAAGATCGACCGTCAACTGCACCGTGGCGATCGTTCCCTGCTCAAGGTGATTCTTGTCGCGTACCCGGATCGGATAGCGGAGATCCTTGACCCCCACGCGATCGATCGGAATTTGCCGGTCATCGGGAAGGTTCTGGGTATCGGACAGATGGGCGGCGGACATCGGGATAACGTTACAAGCTGAAAGCCAAAGGCTGAAGGCTAAAGAAAGGAAATGGGAATGATGCTCCGGTTCTAAAAAAGTTCATGGCCCAGCACACTCAGGCAGTAGAGGGCAGCCGTTTCAGCACGGAGAATCGTCGGCCCCAGCGTCACTGGTCGCGCCCCCGCTTGCTTCAGGAGCTCAATTTCCGTGGGCGTGAAGTCACCCTCCGGCCCCACCACCACTGCAACGCTATCCGGCAATCCACCGGTGGCATCGAAGTGCTTGGCAAGCACCTCTTTGATCGGGCGGGCATCGGGCTGCAGTGAGGCCAGGAGCAGCAGATCGGGGGCTGGAACCCGAGCAAGGAACTGCTCCAATGTCGAGGGATCCTCAATCAGGGGCACAGTGTTGCGACCACACTGCTTGCAGGCCTCAAGGGCAATCTGTTGCCATCGCTCTCTTTTGCGCTCACCATCATCAGCGCCATCAAGGCGAACGACGGTTCGTGAGGTCATCAAGGGGACGATCTCAGCCGCCCCCAGTTCAACACCTTTCTGCAGGATGAGGTCCATGTTTTTCCCCTTGGGCACCGCTTGGGCGAGAGTGATGGCACGCCGCGGGGTGGGCGTCTGATGAGGGTTCCCGATAAGGAGAGAGCAGCGCTTCCGGTGCACTTCAAGAAGCTCGGCTTCCGCAACGGTGCCGCGGCCATTGAAGATCACGATCTTGTCGCCAACCCCAAGCCTTAGCACATCGGCGCAGTGATGGGAGTCAGGCCCATCAAGGGCAGGGCCCTCCGAGATCCATCTTTCAGGTTCCAGATAAAAGCGGTGAGCGGACATTCAGGGGCGCCAATGCGTGAAGTGTTTTTCCACCGCTTCCTTCCAGGGACGCGGCGTGATGCCGGTAATCCTCGTGAATTTGGAGGTATCGAGAGCCGTGCGTGGTGGACGCACGGCAACGAAGGCCAGCATTTCCGAAAGCTTCAACGGTGCAACGCTTGTCGTAAGAACAGGAATGCCGCTCCGATGAGCGCACTCGAGCGCAAATTCCCCATAATCGCGCCAGGAACAAGTGCCGCCGTTGCAGAGGTGATAGATTCCCCCGGGAAAAGCCGCTTTCAAAAACTCGTCCAACCAAAGAGCCAGATCCTCGGTATAGGAGGGTGACGAGGTCTTGTCATGGACCGCGGCGGCATCTGGATTGGTCAGGGCGCGACGCACGATCGCATCCACGAAGCTCGGCTTATCCGGGCCGAAAACCCAAGAGACACGAGCAACGCAATGCTGCGGCGAAGCGGCGAGGACTTCACGATCACCCTCCAGTTTGGTGACTCCGTAATGGCTCAAGGGATTGGCCTGATCCTCCTCGGTGTAGGGGCGGTCGAGCATCCCGTCGAAGACATAGTCGGTGCCGATATGGACGAGGCGCGCTCCCCGTGCCGCACAGAGTCGGGCAATCCGACCCGGTGCCTCGGCATTAATCCGGCGCGCCATATCCCGGTCCCGTTCGCAGCCGTCAACATCGGTCGCGGCGGCGCAGTTGACGATGACATCACCCGTTCCGAATGTCAGGGCCTCCAACACAGCCTCGGCTTTCTCGGGATCGGAGAAATCGACCTCCGCACGGGTCAGGGGGATCATTTCTCTCTCCGCAAACTTACTCCATGATCGGGTCAGGGCAGATCCGAGCCTGCCATTGGATCCAAGGATGAGAATTTTCATGAACAAAAGGATAGATTCAGTTCTTCATAATTCATAATCCATAATTCATTCTTTCTGCCATGCCTCCCACCTATCTCTGCCAACGCTGCACGGCCTGTTGCCGTTGGCCTGGCTTCGTGAGGGTGACGGAGGGTGAAATCGGTACGATCGCCGCCCATCTTGGGATGGAGGAAAATACCTTTATTCAGGATTTCACCCGCCTCCGCCCCAACCGGGGCGGATTGGCACTGATCGACAGGGAAGATGGGGCCTGTTATTTCCTTGAGGGGAACGAGTGTACGATTCAGGCCGTGAAACCCCAGCAGTGCAAAGACTTTCCGAATGCATGGAACTTCCCCGGTTGGAGGGATATCTGTAAAGCCATCGAGGTTCCCCACTCCCCCTCCAGAGGAGAGGCTTAATATTGCCTTCGGGGATATCGTCTTTGACCAAGCACGCTCACTTCTGTACATCAACTGGTTGTGGGTAATCGTTCACGTAAAAAAATTCCTTTTTCCCAGTCCGCTCCCTCCTCCGGGACAGAACGGATTTTTCAGGGCATGGCCGTCGCCCCGGGGATCTCGGAGGGGAAAGTGCTCATCCATTTCCAAGAGGAGGAATCGATCCCATTCCGGGACCTTCAGGATCATGAATTGGATGCAGAAGTTGCTCGTTTTGAGGCATCTCTGCTTGCAACACGTGGCGAGCTTCAGGCCCTCCAGGAACGCTTGGCCGAATCTGCCGGATCCGGTGATGCCGGCATTTTTGACGCCCACCTGCTGGTGCTTGAAGATCCCTCGTTGATCGAGGAGGTCATCAAGGGGATAAGACGGGAAAAGCATAACGCCGAATTTGTCTTTCACGGCGTCTCCCATCGCTTCATCAAGACTCTGTCGGCTATCGAGGATCCCTACCTGAGAGAAAGGGCGGTCGATTTGGAGGATGTTGCTCGCCGCATCATCCGCCACTTGCTCGGAAAATCGGGACATCACATCACCGGACATGACCGGAGCCATATCATTGTAGCGGATGAACTGACACCCTCCGATACCGCGATGTTGAACCGCGACAATGTCGCGGGATTCGTTACGGAAAAGGGTAGCAAGACCTCCCACACGGCGATCATGGCCCGCTCCCTTGGCATTCCCGCGATTGTGGGACTGGAAGGAATCTGCTCCGATCTTGAAAACGGCTCCATTGTCCTCATGGATGGATACAGTGGGAAGGTCTTCCTCAACCCGTCGCCGGAGACGCTCGCTCATTACCAGCAACTCGCCCAGGAGAAGGAGCATGTAGAGGCGGGCCTTGAAACACTCCGCGAAAGCGACTCATCGACCCTGGACGGACGCCATATCACGCTGGCCGCCAACATTGAACTTCCCGAGGAGTTGGATGAGGTTTCTGCCTGTGGAGCCGACGGCATCGGCCTCTACCGGACAGAATTTCTCTATTTTAACAGAAGCACTCCACCCGATGAGGAGGAGCAGTTCGCTATCTACAAGCATGTTGCCGAGCGGATCAAGCCCGCTGCCGTGATCATCAGGACTCTCGACATCGGGGGTGACAAGCCTACAGAGTGCCTCGACCTTGCCCACGAGGAGAACCCGTTCCTTGGATGTCGTGCGATACGCTTCTGCCTGAACAATCCGGAGATTTTCAAGACCCAGCTGAGGGCCATCTTACGGGCGGGTGTGCATGGAAATCTCAAAATGATGTTCCCGATGATCTCCGGTCATGAGGAACTCCTCCACGCCAAGGCCTTGCTAGCGGAGTCAATCAAGGAACTGAGTGAAAGGGGCATCACCTTCCAGGAGGATATGGATCTCGGGATCATGATCGAGGTGCCCAGTGCTGCAATCAGTGCAGACATTCTGGCCCGCGAAGTGAAGTTCTTCAGTATCGGGACCAATGATCTCCTACAGTACCTGATGGCCGTCGACAGGGGCAACGAACGGATCGCACATCTCCACGATGCGTCGAATCCAGCAGTTGTCCGCATTCTCAAGACCATCATTGATGCAGCTCACGCGGAGGGGATCTGGGTCGGCGTCTGCGGGGAACTCGCAGGAGATATCGAATTCACG
>CAINEX010000075.1 GCA_903847935.1 uncultured Spartobacteria bacterium
GGTATCCCTTCGGGAATTCCTTCCAGAATCAATAATGCTTCGTCACGTGATTTGCGATCGATGCGTATCATGAGATCTAAATTCACAATGTAAGAACGATCGATACGGAAGAAGGGAGGTGAGGGAAGAGTGGTCTCATATTCACCGAGAGGGTGGCAGATCATGAGTGAAGGAGAGTCTTTGAAAAAGAACCGGGTAAAATCTCCATCGGCCTGCAATGCGGGTATGGAATTTATCGGCGCAATCACCGTTCTCTGCGGGGTGCGGAGACATATCCTGTCCTCGGTGGTGTAGGGAGTTGATGATGCATTTTCTATACCAGGCTTGTCAGATTCGATCCTTTGCAGAGCTTGTGCTAAGCGGTCTGGAGTCACCGGTTTGAGCAGATAGTCGACGGCCTGAATGTTGAAGGCGTGGATGGCGTGCTTCGCATGGGCAGAGACGATCACGACCTTCGGAATCCTATCAAGTCTGGAAAGCATTTCGAAGCCACTAGAACCGGGCATTTCGATATCGAGAAAAATGACATCGGGCCTCTCCTTGGAGATCATTTCTAGGGCGGTTTCGGCAGAATCAGCCTCTCCTACAATTTTTAAAGAGGAGTGTCGTGAGAGGAGTCTCCGCATGCCCTTCCTCGCCAGCGCTTCATCATCAATGATTGCTACTCGATGCATGGTTCTCCCTCCAGATTGAGCGTTGCCACGACAAACTCTCCTAACTGTTCCAAAGTAAAACTGTTCCTTTCCGGATAGTGGATCGCAAGACGACCCACCACACTTTCAAGGCCTACGCCTAAAACTTTGGGGGAGTATTTCAGGACACCCTGATTGCTTACCTTGATGACTAGGTGCTCCCCGTTGGTTTCAGCGGTTAACTCGATGAGCCAAGGAGAAGGCATTGCTGAAAATCCATGTTTGAAAGCATTCTCCACAAGTGGTTGAAGGATATAACTCGGCACTTTCCTTGAGCGGGCCAACTGGGTCGCATCGATTCGTGTCTGTAACCGCTCACCGAATCGCGTCTTTTGGATCCTCAGGTACGATGCGGTGGCGTCTAATTCCGAGGAGAGTCGCGAGATCATCTCCCCCCGATGATCGAGGGAGTATTTGAGATAAGAAGAGAGTTCCAGTACCATTTTCGAGGCCGCATCCGGGTCCGAGTGAATCTCGGAGACGATACCGTTGAGCGAGTTAAAAAGAAAATGAGGGTCGAGTTGGAATCGGAGCAGTTGCAACTCCATCTTCTGAGCTTCTGTTTTCTCGCGCCTGCCAAGCCTTTCCTGCTCGATGATCAGGAACTCGGCCCGCACCCAAAAATAACCAAGACTCCAACCGAAATACATCGGCCACAATATGATAACCAAAAGATAAAACCGTTCGTGAAACGTCCATTGACTGAAATGCCAATGCATCGGAGTGAAGTGATTCAGTAGTCTGGTAACGCAGGCTATTGAAGAGGCATGTAGAAAAGCCGCCACAAGGGAAAGGAGGCAAATCTTGACGAGTTCTAAAAGTGTCAGGGACGACTTGCTGAACCTCGTACGATAAATCGAACGCAAAAGAACAAGAATTGCTAGAGTGGCGCAATAGGCTGTGACAGCAAGTGCCAAGGCACGGAGCGGGGATTCACCGAGATAGATCCGTGAGATCAAGGAAATTAGACTTAACAGGCCGCAGAGAACCAAGTTCATGGTCCAGAATGATGTGCGATTGCGCGTTTCGATATCTTTCGAAAAAATCATGCCTTTAGCTTTGGTAAAAATCCGTGTTGGGTCAACGCGTCAGAATGATCAAAAAGCCTGTTTCAACGAGTTTTTGGTCGGGTTCACCGAGAGTCCATGGAATCAGGGATTCTCGCGTGTCAGATGAGCAATATGAAAAACATCATGCACCTCACCGCAGTATTGTTCCTGATGGTCTCCGTTGCATTCTCTCAGAGTGCTTCTCTCGGCAACACCGTTGTTAAGTTGCCACAGGCTACCGTCTCCTACACCGTTACGGGTGATTATGGAATGGGTTACCAAGGTAATGTCTCGATTCAGAACACCTCCTCCCAGACGCTAACGAACTGGGGGCTTTCGTTCTCGATGCCCGGCCAGATCACCAGCATCTGGAACGCTACGGTTATCAGTCACTCGGGAACGAACTTTAATATCAACGCCGCCGCCTATTCCTGGCAGAGTTCAATTCCACCAGGAGGAAGCGCGTCCGTTGGTTTTATGGGGAGTCCCGGAAACGTGAAGACTCCCCCCACTGGTTTCGCACTTGCTACCGGTGGCTCCAGCGTCTCTCCAACTCCAACTCCTACGGCCACACCGGCACCTACAGCTACACCGACTCCGGTCCCCAGCCCCACGGCGAGTCCTACCCCAGTAGCTTCGCCTACCCCGACTGCTACGCCCGTCAATTCGACCGGCTACCTCTCCACCAAGGGGAATCAGATCGTTGATTCCAACGGGAATGCAGTCCGCATCACAGGAGTGAACTGGTTCGGCTTCGAGACCGGTAACCAAGTCCTCCACGGTCTCTGGGCACGGGATTATCACTCGATGCTTGATCAAGTGAAGTCACTTGGGTTCAACACGCTCAGGATTCCCTTTAGCAACCAAATGCTCGCAAGCGGTGCCGCCACTAGCAGTATCAATTAC
>CAINEX010000076.1 GCA_903847935.1 uncultured Spartobacteria bacterium
GGGATCCCTGTTTTCTTTCCAAGCCCTACGCGGTTGGCCCATTCGATGATGTTCGGAGCCCCGATCTTGATACCCGCCTGAATGAACCACGTATTACACGACTGGGTCAGTGCCTCGACGAAATTAAGTCGGCCGGCATCGGTCTTCTTCCAGTTGTGGAAGGTGAAGTTACCGATGTCGATGGCAGTGGGGCCGCTGTAGGTATCCTTGGCTGTCAGTTTACCCGATTCGAATCCCGAGAGACCGACGAATGTCTTGAAAGTTGATCCGGGTGGATAAGCTGAGCGGAAAGCCCGGGGCAGGAGTGGTGTGGAGGGATCCTCACTAAGCTGTTTGTAAATATCGGGATTCAGAATGGGAACGAAGTGGTTGGGATTGTATTCGGGCCACGAAGCCATGGCATGGATCTCGCCCGTCCAGGGATCTATGATTACAATGGCACCCCGCTTGCAGTTTTCCTTCAGCACTTTTTCACAGATGCGTTGGAGGTTCTGATCAAGGGTTGTGATGACATTTTCACCCGGAATGGGGGGCTGGGCGATCCGCTCGGAGGTTTTCTTCCCATCGGCGTCGTAGGTGATATGAAGACTCCCCGGTTGGCCCTTGAGTTGGTAGTCAAAGGTTTGCTCGATCCCCTCGCGACCTTGGCTCTCGCTGAAGATCAGGTCGTTGTTCTCGATGGGGCGGATGGAGAGAGGGGCCTCCTTGCCCGTGTAGCCGATCATGTGGGAGGCAAGTTCCCCGTTCGGATAAAAGCGAGCGTAGACCTCCTGCAGCACTAGGAAGCTGGTAAGTCCTTGACGCGCCCTGGCAAGTTCCTCGGGTTGGAGGTCCTCAAGAAGGATCAGCGGAAGGAGGCCACGGTTATGGTAGTGACTCAGGATCGCCCGATCGCTGACAGAGATGTTGCGTTGTAGAAGTCCCCTGGCAAACGTGATCTGCTGCCGTGCAAAGGCAATGACCTTGGCATCATTCCAGGTCAGGGGGGAGGGGAACTGGAGTGCCAGATTGTAGCTCAACCTGTTTTGGGCGAAGGGATACCCGTTGCGGTCGGTGATCTGTCCCCTTGGGGCTGGAATTCCCAATTGGAACGTCCTTGCCTGCTTTTGGGTCTCCCATGTCGGCTTGGGATTTTCATCCATGGGTGCATTCGTCCCATTGTTCATCTGCGCCCCGCATGGGAGGCAGGCAAGAGCCTGAAACAAGACTGGTAGCAGGAATCGTGCTCTCATTTCAGGGAGGCTCGCGGCATGGTGATGTGGGGAGGCTTCAGGTAGAGAGGTTCCGGAGTTTCTGTCTGGCCACAGGGATCTCCTTTTTCCGCCATCATGGCAAGACGTCCGGCATCGGGGAAAGCAATGGTAAGATCCGTGATTCCGCCGAGAGGAGTTGAGGAGAGAATCGGGAAGCGGGGCTTGGAATGAAAATGGCCCACGGCCTCGACGGGAGAAAGAAGGAAAGGCTTTTCCAGAAACTCGCCGTTCTCGATAGCGGCGACCCAGTAGTGTCCGCCCCTGGCATCCCCCGCAGCCCAGAATCCAGTGTCGTGTCCGGTCATGCTATCGAATGCCCTCATAGCCAACGGGGAGGGGTAGGCATGGAGAGGTAGTTCCCCGGCGGTGGCAAAAGCGCGTGCTACGGCAATACCGGCTCTCACGCCATTGTAGGATCCGGGTCCGAGTCCCACGCAGATGGCATCCGGCTTGCCGCATGCTGTTACGGCAGCCTGCAGGCTTTGAAAGAGTGACGAGGAGTCCGAGCGTGCGTGTGGTGTGTCGCAACGATAGCCCGTCTCGTAGCCTCCGTTTCCACAGATTAAGAATGCCACCGAGGTCACGCCTGTGGAGGAGTCGAGGGAAAGAATCTTCATGCTAGATTGTTCCAAACCGATGTTTGCCCCAGCGAATCATCCTTGAGTCATCCTGTTGAGGTATGATCTGGATACGAAGAGCGCCGGGGGGAAGGAGTTCTGGAAACTTGTTTCCCCATTCAATAAACATGACACCCTCACCGTAATACTCCTCCAAGCCAAGTGCCAGCGCTTCGGTAGCAGAATCAAGGCGATACCAATCGGAATGATGCAGTGAATGCTCCCCTGATCTGTAGCTCTGCAAGAGAGTGAAGGTTGGGCTGGTCACATCCTCATTGACTCCGATGGCGTGAGCCGTCGCTTTTACAAAGTGCGTCTTTCCTGCTCCCAGAGGTCCCTCCAAGCTGACAACTTTCGCTTTCAGCATCAGCGGGAGCAGTTCCCCCGCAAGGATGGATGTCTCTTGGAGAGAGTAGACCAGGCGACTTTCGCCTTCCAGTTGTGGGAAGGTTTGATCTGTGGCGGGATTGTCAGTTGCCATTTGCCCCGCATTTTAGTTGGCTTCTTCTAACTGGCAACCTCGGCAGTTACCCGAATGCTCAAAATATTCCCTCCACTTAACCCTTAATCTAAACACTCATGTCCAATCCCACCGAACTCCCAGCTTGGAAGGCTCTTGCCGCAAATCGTGACCAGATCGCCAAAACCACCCTTAAGGAACTCTTTGCCACCGACCCATCACGCGGTGAGCGACTGAATGCCGAGGCCTGCGGGATCTTCCTCGATTACTCCAAGAACCGTGTCACTGACGAGACCCTTAATCTCTTGGTTGACCTCGCCAAGGAGTGTGGCCTTGAGGACCATCGCGACAAGATGTTCGCCGGGGAGAAGATCAATATCACCGAGGACCGTGCGGTTCTCCATATCGCCCTCCGTGCTCCCAAGGGTGAAGTGATCAAGGTTGATGGGATTGATGTTGTTCCCGAGGTGCACAAGGTGCTTGGGGAGATGGGAGGCTTTGCGGATCGCATCCGGAGCGGTGAGTGGAAGGGACACACCGGAAAGAGAATCAGGAATGTCATCAACGTTGGCATCGGCGGTTCCGATCTGGGGCCGGTGATGGCCTATGAAGCGCTCCGTCATTACAGTGACCGCGAGATGACCTTCCGCTTCGTCTCGAATGTCGATGGCACCGACTTCGCGGAGGCTGTCCGTGATCTCGATCCTGCGGAGACTCTTTTTATCATCGCCTCCAAGACCTTCACCACGCTGGAGACCATGACTAATGCTCACTCCGCTCGAGACTGGTCACTTGCTGGCCTGGGGGGGGAGATAAAGGCTGTAGCCAAGCACTTCGTCGCAGTTTCGACAAACGCGGCAAAGGTCTCGGAGTTCGGCATCGACACCGCGAACATGTTCGGTTTCTGGGATTGGGTCGGCGGTCGCTACTCGATGGATTCCGCCATCGGTCTCTCGACCATGATCGCCATCGGACCGAAGAACTTCTCCGACCTCCTTGCCGGCTTCCATGACATGGATGAGCACTTCCGCACGGCACCACTCGATAAGAATCTTCCCGTTCTCCTCGGTCTTCTGGCCGTCTGGTACAACGACTTCTTCGGTGCGCAAAGCATCGCCGTGCTTCCCTACGAGCAGTACCTCAAGCGCTTCCCGGCTTACCTCCAGCAACTCACCATGGAGAGTAATGGCAAGTCGATTCGCCTTGACGGCGAGCATGTCACGGCCGACACGGGACCGATCTACTGGGGCGAGCCTGGCACGAATGGCCAGCACTCCTTTTACCAGCTCATCCACCAGGGGACCCGACTCATCCCGTGTGATTTTATAGGCTTCTACAAGGCACTGAACACACTCGGCCATCACCACAATTACCTCATCTCAAATATCTTTGCCCAAGCCGAGGCGCTGGCCTTCGGCAAGACGCCGGAGCAGGTGAAGGCGGAGGGGACGCCCGATTGGCTCAACCCTCACCGTGTCTTCGAGGGGAACCGCCCCTCGAATGTCATCATGGCCGACAAACTCGATCCGCGCACGCTTGGGACCCTCGTGGCTCTCTACGAGCACTCCGTCTTCACGCAGGGTGCCGTCTGGGGAATCAATTCGTTCGACCAGTGGGGCGTCGAGCTTGGCAAGCAGCTTGCCCAGCATATCATTCCCGAACTGGAGTCGCCCACCGAGCCCGATCTTAAGCATGACAGTTCCACGAACGCGCTGATCCGCCGTTACCGTGCTAACAAGTAAAGGTCATCAAACTATTGTCCCATGGAGATCGAGGTTCTTGCCAACGATGATGCGGTAGCCGAGAGAGCGGCCGTAGTGATTGCCGCCCAGGCGCGTGCTGCCGTGACAGCGCGAGGTGTCTTCACTCTTGCCGTCAGCGGTGGGAAGACCCCTTGGGCCATGCTCAAGGATCTTGCCTCCGAGGATGTGCCTTGGGCCCATGTCCATGTCTTCCAGATCGACGAACGGATTGCTCCGGAGGGAGACCCCGACCGGAACCTGACTCACCTCCATGAAAGTCTCTTGGGTAATGCTCCGATCCCGAAGGAAAACATCCACGCCATGCCGGTGAATGCCGCCGATCCGGCGGAGGGTGCCAAGGAGTATGAGCGAGTCCTGCAGGAGATCTGCGGTAATCCACCCACATTGG
The DNA here is from genome assembly GCA_903847935.1 of uncultured Spartobacteria bacterium. Taxonomy (GTDB): domain Bacteria; phylum Verrucomicrobiota; class Verrucomicrobiia; order Chthoniobacterales; family UBA6821; genus UBA6821. The sequence continues at coordinate 4,482 of CAINEX010000076.1, forward strand.
ATATGGCTCACCTCGGTCTAGGTCCAGATGGACACACGGCCTCGCTTGTTCCGAACGATCCTGTTCTAGGAGTCACAGATCGTGATGTGGCGCTCACGGATCCTGTGCACCTCTATCAGGATCGCCGTCGCATGACGCTGACCTATCCGATGATCAATCGCTCCCGGAAGATCCTTTGGCTTGCCACGGGTGCCGCAAAGATCCCGATGATCGTGAAACTCAAAGCTGCTGATCACTCGATTCCCGGTGGGAGAATTGATCAAGCGAATGCGCTCTTACTCACGGATACTGCCGCCGCGTCAGGTTTGTAGAGGCTTGGGATTGAGGCGCAGGGAGGTATGTTTTTCTCGTTTGCAGCAAGTTCACTGCAGTTTCACTGACCACCTAGACCTGCAACCAAGCACTGCTTTGCAGCTGTCATACCACTTTCATAAGCACCTCTCATCGTGGCGGGGTAATCTTTAGAGACTGCCTCACCTGCAAAGAAGAGAGTTCCCCCGAGGGGTTTACCAAGAGCAACTCGATCTGCCGGAGTGGCACCGACACCCATGAAAGAGTAGGCCCCAAGTGAGTGAGGATCATGCCCCCATCGTGAGACCAGAATATCTTTAGGCGGAGGAACTTTCCTTCCCAAAGCTGACGAGAGGGCTTCGGTGGCAGCTTTTGAGATTTCGTCATCACTCATTGATTCGACGGCATAAGCCGAGGCAGCCGTATTAAATGCGATCAGGGCTGCTTCCCCAGTAAATGGGTAAAGATTGACCCACTCGGCCCAGTCTTTTCCTTTTGTCCCACCATTCCAGTCGAACAAATGAAGATCCTTGTTCCAGAAAACATCCTCAAAGAGCAGGACTGTTTTCTGGTAGTTCCCAAAGCCAATCGTCCTGATCGCTCTGTTCTTATAATCCGGCAAGGAGGGCTCGAAAGTAATCGAACCTTTTTTCAAAATACCTAACGGTACTGTGAGAATCAATTTTCTGGCAGTCACTTCAAGCCCCTTTTCTGTTATGACACGAACACCCATACTATCATGGAAAACGCGATTAACTGTTTCGCCAAAGTATATGTCCTGACCTCTTGCCAGTGGTTCAAAAATAGTATTGAGACCGCCCTTGATAAAGGCATCACCCCCGATGAGGTCTTTCCCCTCATCCCACCAAAATGCCGAAAGCTGCTCCAAGCTGGCTGCAAATTCATGCTCTATTTCCGTATGAGCCCGAAAATCAATTTGAGCAATTTCTTCCGGAGACCAGGAGAGTTCTCTTTCAGCGGCACTGAAAGAGTTCCGAAGTGATAAATCCATGGCTTGCTTCTCCGCCCACGAGATCGGGAAGAGCGTCGTGTAGGGAA
>CAINEX010000077.1 GCA_903847935.1 uncultured Spartobacteria bacterium
CAGATAGGGCCCGACCATAATAAACATCATCGTCGTGCAGCCGTAGGTTGGGCCATTGGAGCCAGCATCCTCTTTGCCCTCGTCGATGTGCTCACCCAAGGCTACGCGCGCACCTCGGGTGTTGCCTTCTTCCAACCCGTCATGTTCGTCGTTCTGGCCGCAATGACCCCACTTCTCGGATCGACACCCCCGGCTCCCGCAGTAGCAAAAAAACGTCTTTTCATCGGTGGCGCCGTGATCGGATTCCAAGCTCCCCTTGTCATCATGCTGATCGGCCTCTTCGGACAGGCCACACTGATTAACATCCTCTACGCCACACGCACCATCTGGTCGGTCGCCGTCGATGCTTGGAAAGGAGAAGGAAACGCCCGCGAATACTGGGTCGCCCGTTCCCTTGGAGCTCTCTTGCTTCTTGCCGCGATCATCCTTGCCTTGGTCAAATAAAAGAGGCTTTGTTGAACCGATGAAACAGGAACTTGCCATGTCTCTAGAGCACTCTTTGGTTGTTCATTTTGCACCGACCCAATTGATCCTGGTCTGCATCTTCATCCCGATTCTGATTGCCTTCTTCGGCCTCTACCTGCTTCGCAAGGTGATTCCGCCGGATGCTCTCAAGCAGTATCACGACATTGCCGGCCCTTTCTTCAATACCATCGGGGCGCTCTACGGAATCTTTCTGGCCCTGATCGTCGCCAGCACATAGCAGTTCTACTCAACCACAGCCTCCAACGTTGTCGAAGAGGCTCGCTGCCTGCAGAGCCTCTATCTCGACTCCGAGGCATTTCCCAAGGACTTCCGGGACGAGGCGCGCACTCTCTTGCGCGACTACCGCGACGCCCTCGTTAACCTTGAATGGAAGTCGATCCGCACAGGGTAGTCCGATCCGAAAACCACGGCGTTACTTCACAGAATCTCCGCGATCTATGCCCATTTCAAGGTTTCCGACGCTTCCGAAGCCGCTTACTTCCACGAGTCTGTGAAAAACATCAATATGCTTCAATCCCTTCGATCCTCCCGTATCGAGGACTCAGGTTCGGGTCTCCTCCCCTTCCTTTGGGGTGTACTCATCGCGGGAGGAGCTGCAACCATCAGCTTCTCTTACCTCTTCGGAGCTCGAACACTCTACACACACGCCGTCATGACCGTGCTCCTGACCGGCGTCGTCTGCCTTGCCCTCTACACCATCGTGAATCTGGATTTCCCGTTCACGGGTCTTGTAGCGATCGGACCTGATGCTTTTACGAGGTTGATTTTGAAGTAATGACCCTCGCAGGAGGGAACCCGAGGCCTTAGAGGTTTAGGTCGCATGCTATTAGGTCAGGGCCAAGGAGGAATTAACACAAATCTCCAGCAGCAGGAGGTTGGGCCGCGGAAGGCAGCCCTCATGAACTTGGGGACGAGCGACATAGGTATGCCCGAGCTCAATTCCTGCGTCTCCTATTCGACGGTAACGCTCTTGGCGAGATTTCTGGGCTTATCCACATCGCATCCAAGTTCGACAGCAATGTAGTAGGCGAAGAACTGGAGAACGATGGAGGTCAGGATCGGGGTCAGGATTTCGGAAGCATCCGGAATCAGAATCACATCATCACAGACGAGTGAAAGCTCTTCGCCTTTGCCCTCGGTACCGATCGCG
>CAINEX010000078.1 GCA_903847935.1 uncultured Spartobacteria bacterium
AGTTCCTTTTTGACCAGAAAGCTAATGACCCGTGCCCGGAAGAGTTCTTCCAGCGGTGCAAGGCTGAGCTCGGGCATGACATGAAACATCCCCGAGCGCGTAAAGAGTCCATCAGCTACCAGGGCGTGGAGGTGGGGATGATTTCTCACGATGGCTGGAGCCATGAGCACGGCGGAGCTGGGCCTTTCGCTGGCCGAGATGATCCGGCAGGGAAAAGTTCACGCCATCTGCTGCACCGGGGCCAACCTTGAAGAGGATGTCTTCAATCTCGTCGCCCACGATTACTACGAGCGGGTGCCGAACTACCGCGACCTCACCCCGGCGGACGAAGTCGCACTTCTTGAGCGCCACATGAACCGTGTCACCGACACCTGCATCCCGGAGATGGAGGCCATGAGACGCATCGAAAATGTCGTTCTTGAGGAATGGATGGCTTGTGATCAGAAGGGCGAACGCCTCTTTCCCCATGAGTTCATGTACCGCATTCTTCTAGGGGGGAAACTGGAATATCAGATTGATCCAAAAAACAGCTGGCTCATGGAGGCAGCCAAGCGAAACCTGCCGATGTTCGTTCCCGGCTGGGAGGACTCCACCCTCGGCAACATGTACACGGGCCATTGCATCAGCGGTGATGTGAAGAATATCCATACCGTTCGCACCGGGATCGAATACATGAAGTCTCTTGCCGAATGGTACACGGCCAATTCCAACCAGATCGGCAACACCGGCTCAATTGGATTCTTCCAAATCGGCGGCGGGATTGCAGGCGACTTCCCGATCTGTGTCGTACCGATGCTCCATCAGGATCTGCAACGCCCTGAAATCCCACTTTGGGGATATTTCTGCCAGATCAGTGATTCGACGACGAGCTTCGGAAGCTACTCCGGGGCCGTTCCCAATGAGAAAATCACCTGGGGCAAGCTTGGCATCGAGACACCCAGCTTCATTGTCGAGTCGGATGCCTCCATCGTGGCACCCCTCATCTTCGCGATGATTCTGGGCTGGTGATAGCCGATCCTGAACGCGGAAATTTATTCAAGGGAAGCATCCGCATGATGTTGGCCGGTGCAGTGCGGGCAAGCATCAGTTCAGCCATCTTCTTCATCGTGGGATCCACGTGATTAAAGAATTTCTTATAGCCGCTGCAGAGGTAGTTCAGCCCAGCCTCCCCGTCAGGAGTCGTCACGAATCGGTGCTTCGGACATTCCCCATTGCAGGCGAACCGAACCTCGCATTCTCGACAATATTTGGGCAGAGTGTCTGACTTGGCCTGACCGAACATCCGCTGTTGATCGGAGTTCACCATGGCTCCGAGCGACTCGTTCATGATGTTTCCGAGTTTGTATTTCGGATAGACGAAGTGGTCGCAAGAGTAGAGGTCCCCGTTATGCTCGACGGCCAATCCCTCACCGCAGTCCTTAAGAAAGAGGCAAAGTCCAGGGCCGTGACCCGACCAGATGCCGAGAGAAACATCAAACATCTGGACATAGATTTTACCGACATCGCGTTGGATCCATTGGTCGTAAATCCCTATAAGAAAATCCCCGTAGGCCTCCGAGGGAACACTCCATCGGGTGACCGGGGATGAAGGTTGCCCCGGCTCAGGAGGCTCCGCAAAGTCCAATCCTTCCATCCCCTCGCCCTCGGTGGGCAGACGCTCTACAAGCGGGATGAACTGGATATACCCTGAACCCGCCTCCTTGAGAAATTCATAGACCTCAACCGGATGCTTGGCATTGCTCGCGCTGACCACGGTGAGGGTATTGAACTCGACTTTGTGTTTTCTGAGCAGCCCCATCCCCGCCATGACACGGTCGAAGGTCGGATTCTGCCCCTTGTCCAACCGGTAGGTGTCATGCAAACGACGAGGCCCGTCGATACTGAGACCTACCAGGAAGTCGTACTCCTTAAAAAAGTGGCACCATGCATCATCAAGGAGAGTGCCGTTGGTCTGTAGGGTATTGTTGATCTTCCTGCCGCCAGAATGTTTCTTCTGCAGGGTGATGATATTTTTGAAATACTCAAGACCAAGCAATGTCGGTTCCCCCCCCTGCCAGGCAAAGGTAACTTCCAGTGTGTTCTGTGACTCGATGTATTGCCGGATATAGGCTTCCAGCACATCGGGCTTCATTTTAAAGTTTTCTCCCTTCGGGAAGAGCTTCTCTTTCTCGAGATAGTAGCAGTAGGTGCAGTCGAGGTTGCAGATCGGCCCGATTGGCTTTGCCATCACGTGAAAATTGAGGGTAGTAGGCGGGGTCATGTTCACGGGTGTAGGGAATAGATGCCAGAATCGATCAGCGGGCAATGGGATTTATTAGAGGTCCAAATGCAACCAATATCCGTTTTCCCAAAATAATCATAGCTATCTGGATATATCCTGATAGTTGAGCGAAGGTGTATCCGATCTCCCTCTACTTTTTCTTCGGAAAAAACACCCCACCTACTCGGTATCAAAAATCACCATGAAGAACGATAACGACACTGTACCCAAGTCCAATTTGACCTCCGGCATTCAACGTCGCGAGTTCGTCAAAATGATCGGCTCCGCCAGCGCACTTCTGGCAGCACAGGGTGCCGTCGGAGGTCTGCAGCTAAATGCTGCCCAGTCCCAAGCAATCCGTGAACGCAGGAACTTCATCATCTTCCTCACGGATCAGGAACGTCCCACGACCTGGTTCCCCGAAGGATGGGAGGCTGCGAACCGTCCAACACTGACCGCCCTCAAGAACACGGGGGTTACCTTCACAAATTATTTCTCGGTGACCTCCATGTGCACTCCAGCGAGGAATACGCTCTTCACCGGGCTCTACCCCGCCCAGCACCGCGCCCCAGATGTCGTCCAGCAGGTCAATATCGGCACTCCGGCGGCCAACCAACTCGACCCCGAACTGCCCAACCTCGCCACCATACTTCGGACCGCCGGCTATGAAGTGGTTTACAAGGGCAAGTGGCACCTGACCGAGGGAACCGTCGGCCCCGATGGAGTCAAGGTTTACGACGAACCGGAACGCTACGGATTCGAGGGTTGGCACGGGCCGGACATCGGATCGGATTCAGACCCGGCCCGCCTCTACGGTGGGGGTTCCTACAATCAGGATGGTCGTATCGTGGAGGGCTACGATCCCACACAGCCCGACGCCTCGGCAACCTATGACCAGTCCACTGGGTACACCTACACTGGTGGCATCAATCCCGCTTATCAGCAGCAGAGCGCAATGGCTTTCCTTCAGGACAAGGTCAATAACTGGCAACCCGGCGACCAACCCTTCTGTCTCGTGGTTTCACTGGTCAATCCTCACGATCTGATTGGATACCCAACATACAGCGGAGACAACCCGAGAATTACCATGAAATGGGGTTATGACCGGAACATTCTGAAAGGTGATGTCATCACGGCTCCCACCACCAATGAGAATCTGCTGACCAATTTCAAACCCACCACTCAGGCGAGTTACAATCAACGTACAGATGCCATTCTTGGAACAATTCCCGATAACGACGCTTCGACTGGCCAGAGCGGGGATGAAAACTACATCAACCTCTATGCGAATCTCCTCAGGGAGGTGGACAATCGTTTTGGACAACTGCTCTCAGTCTTAAATGGAAGCACCGTGAGGGACCACTCATGGATCATCTACACCTCGGATCACGGAGAGTTGGGCCTGACCCACGGTGGACTGAAACAAAAAGGGTTTTGCGCCTACAATGAAAGCATCCGGGTACCGATGGTGTGGTCGAATCCCGTTGATTACCCGACCGGGGTTATCTGCAATCAACTTGTCAGCACCGTGGACTTTGTTCCGACCGTCTGCTCGCTCGCTGGGTTGAACCCCAAGGACTACCAATTTAGCGGATTTGATTACAGCAGACTGATCAGCAATCCCACCGGGCCTGCCATTCAGAACTCGATCCTTTTCACCTACGATGACATCTACGCTGGGCAAAGCTACACGCAGTTCCCTGCGGGCATTGTTCCCCCACCAAACCGCGTGAGAGCACTCATCACGAAGGAGTCAAAATATGTCTATTACTTTGACGGAGATGGAAAGGAGCTCCCTCAGGACGAGTTCTACGACATCCGATCCAAGCAGGATGGTGGTACCGACACCGATCAGGACATGCCTCCAAACGTTCTTCCAGTCGGATATGTCCCCACAGGACTGCCGGTGGAATACAGAAATCTCTCCGAGTGGGCCGACAAGAGGAGGAAGTTGGCAAATCAAGCTCCTTTGGCAACTCCCGCAGTGGTCGCCCTCAGGACAGCCATGAAGAAGGAACTGATGAAGTCTATCAATACCAAGCTTCAACCCTTTGCCACGAGGCCTCCCACCCCTCCTAAGGACTTCTCCGTGGAACTCCTCAACTGGACCAACGACTACGGCCAGCAGCAGAGTGATCTCCAGATCCGTTGGATCTCCCGCAATACGACCCAGTACCAACTCCAAATGTCCCGCGATCAGGTATCTTGGACAAATGTCGGAACGCCTCTCGAGGGAAATAACGGACCGATGCTGATTACGGAGCCGGTGACAGATTTTCAATCCTTCTACCGCTTGGCATGGAGTGCCAACACCATCAAAACCATCATGCCCGAGCCAAAATTCGACTCTCCGCTTGGTCAAGGGACACCCGCAGCCCAAGCTGCCCCGTTGCCCGACTTCTCTACAACTCCTGCCTTCCTCGGTTGATATCCTTAACCAATCATGAAATCCCTTCATTACGCGTTGGTCCTCCTTACGTTGGCTGGCATTAGTTCTCTGCTTGAGGCACAAAGCGGCGTCACAGAAACCACCGTCGGCAGCCAGTACATCTGGGCCGGGGCAGGCTCTGTCTCAACGATTGTCACCTTTGATGCGACCAACAGCACTTACACCACGAATTATTCAACGAATACAAACGTCACGATAGTCGCACCGGAGTTTCAACCCTCAGCTGTTGGCAGTTTTGTCATTTCATCCGTGTCGACCAATTCAACCAACGCAATCCTTACATTGGTTGGCAATCCACCGGTCGACAGCTACGGGGTTCCCCTTGCCACAAACGAATTTAAGTATTCGGGAAGCAACCAGCCCAATACTTACTACACGATCGTGACTGACGGATCCCTCAGCGGAACCGTCTTCCCAGTTGTTTCGAATGGCACTAACAGCATCACGGTCATCAGCGGATCCGTTCCGGTAACCAACGGTTCGATAAGAGCAATCGAACTCCGCCCTTACTGCACGCTGGCGACCATGCTCCCAGCAAACATGGCGACGAATTCCTTCGTGCCAACCACCAATTCAACCAATGTCATGACCAGACTGATCATCAACCCTCCTTCCGTCACAGGAGGAGCCTCACCCCAGCAATCAGGCCCCTCCTATTATTTCAATGTCTCTGTCACGAACTGGGTGAACTCCACAAATCCCACGGTTAGTGCGGGTGACACGATCGTCCCGCCGGGAAGCTACATCTACTTCCAGAATGACGGAGGCAATCTGAGCTACCCGGTCAACATCTATCTGTCTGGCACTTCCCTCAAGGGGCTGTTCCGAACCCCGATTTATGGTTCTACAAACCTGACTGCAACCTGCATCTCTCTTCCCAGATCATCACCCTACAAGCTATCCCAGATCGGGTTCAACGACTCAAACTTCAATCAAAGTCTCAACAAATCAGCACTGGGTCGCAACGACACCCTCGTTGTCGATAATGGCCACGGCAAACCCGGCGGAGTCTATTACAAATTCAAAAACCAATGGTACAAGGTTGGTGATGATGCCTTCCCGTGTGATCCCACATTTGCTCCTGGCAGCGCATTTGGAATCGCAAAGCCACCATCGGCCTCCGCAAAATCCGTATTGGTCAACACCAATAATATTGAGTAACCATTCCTCTAGATACTGCATCCCTAATCACTCATGAGCAAAGAACCTCAAAACACAGCTGAAAAATTGAATCTGATAGGAAATCGCTTTTTGTGGGAGGGAGATGGGAAGCAGGTCGTTCTGGTGAAAGCGCCTGATTAATGATTGGGAGATAGCGCTCCCTACGGGAAAAGTCAACGCGGTGGCCTTGTTTCGTGATTTTTCGTGAT
>CAINEX010000079.1 GCA_903847935.1 uncultured Spartobacteria bacterium
ATCCGGGGGCAGGTTGCCGTGAAGATCTTCGGTCCTGATCTGAAACGCTTGGAGGCACTCGCGGTCGATGTGGAGGGGATCCTCAAGAATGTCCCCGGAGCGACCGACGTGTACGCGGAACGTGTCGTCGGAACCCCCTACATGGAAATCGCTGTGAGGCGTGATGACGCGGCCCGCTACGGAGTGCCGATCACAGAAATCAATAGTGCCATTGAGAGCGCGATCGGCGGAGCGACCTTGGAGACGACCATCGAGGGGAGGCAACGTATTCCGATCCGGGTCCGCTATCCCAGAGAACTCCGAGGGGATCTTCCCTCACTGGAACAAGTTCTTGTGACTTCCATGCAAGGGGAGAGCATTCCCCTCTCTAAGGTGGCGGATTTTCACCTGACAACGGGACCTGCAATGATCTCGAGCGAGAATGGCAATATGCGCGTCTTCGTGCAGGCCAATGTCCACAACCGTCCCTTGGCGACCTTCGTCGAGGATGCCCAGCGGATGGTCTCTGCGCAGCTCCAACTCCCTCCCGGTTATTACATCTCCTGGGGTGGGCAGTATCAGAAGCTGATCGCGGCATCCCACACGCTCCTGGTCATTTGCCCGCTGGTAATCCTGATCATCTTTGTCCTTCTCTTTCTCACTTATCGTTCCTGGAAGGAAGCTGCCCATGTCCTGCTGGCCGTTCCCTTTGCCCTGTCCGGTGGGCTCTATCTTCAGTGGCTTCTTGGCTACAACTTCAGCGTGGCCGTGGCCGTGGGCTACATCGCCCTCTTCGGGACCGCCGTGCAGACCGGCATCATTATGGTGATCTACCTCAAAGAGTCGCTTAATGCAAAAATCGCGGAGAAGGGGAGGGATCTATCGCCGGAGGAGCTACGTTCCGCCGTCTTGCAGGGCGCGCTTCTGCGCCTCAGACCAAAGGTCATGACGGTCGCAACCATTGTGGCCAGTCTGCTGGTCATCATGCTTCCCGCGTTTTCCGGGGAGAGAACCGGGATTGAGATCATGAGGCCCATCGCCGTGCCCGTGATCGGGGGAATGATCAGCAGTCTGCTTCTGATCCTCATCGTGACCCCTGTGCTGTTCTTCGGGTTGAGAAAGCGGGAGATCGGATTAAAGTAAGTTGTGCTTCCAGTCGCAAAGCAGTAACCATCTTTCCTCGACTGCCGATCTTAAGGTCGCCCCTCTCCTTAATCGTCAACAGCCCAACCCCTACTTTCATGTCTGATCCCCGATACGACGCTCTGGCCCGAGTTCTTACCTCTCACTCCACCAAGCTGAAGGCCGGTGAGCGTGTTCTGATTGATGTCGCAGACACACCCGAGGAGTTCGTGCTTGCCCTGATTCGCGCGGCGCGTGCCGCCAAGGCAGAACCGTATGTCGTAATGCATTCGGGTCGCATCAGCCGCGAGTTGGCGCTGGGGGTTACGGGGCCCCAGGCCGAGACGATGGCAGCGATTGATCTGGCCCGTCTCAAGAAGATGCAGGCCTATATTGCCGTGCGCGGTTCCCAGAACATCTCTGAGATGGCGGATGTGCCTCAATCACAGATGGCCCTGCTCTCCGCCAAGCTCCGCCCAGCCCTCGACTACCGTATCAACAAGACCCGATGGGTGGTTCTCCGCTGGCCGACTCCCTCGATGGCGCAGCAGGCCCAGATGAGCACGGAAGCCTTTGCTGAGTTTTTCTTCCGCGTCTGCACGCTCGACTACGCGGCCATGATCCCAGGAATGAAGGCGCTCAAGGCCCTTATGGACAAGACCGACCGTGTCGAAATCACGGGCCCTGGCACGGATCTGCGCTTCAGCATCAAGGGGATCGGTTCGGTGATCTGCGGCGGCGAGCACAACATCCCCGACGGTGAGGTCTTCTCCTGCCCGATCAAGGATTCGGTGGAAGGATATGTGACCTTCAACGCCCCGACACTCAACCGTGGCATCGCTTTTGATCAGGTTCACCTGGAGTTCTCCAAGGGAAAGGTCATCAAGGCAACCGCCAACCATACAAAGGCGCTGAACGAGATTCTCGACACGGATGCCGGAGCTCGATTCATCGGCGAGTTTTCGCTGGGATTCAACCCCCACATTCTCCATCCGATGCGCGATATTCTCTTCGACGAGAAGATCGCCGGATCATTCCATTTCACACCGGGCCAGGCCTATGAAGTTGCCGGCAATGGCAACAAGAGCGCCATCCATTGGGACATGGTCTGCATTCAGCGCAAGGACTATGGTGGTGGTGAGGTCTGGTTCGACGGCAAGCTCATCCGTAAAGACGGTCTTTTCATTCCCCCCGCTTTGCAGGCGCTGAATCCGGATCGTCTGCTTGGCAAAAAAGGTGCCGCACGCAGGCGCTAGCACCCTCACCCCATCTGCTCCCAGCATGATCGGTAACTATATCAAGGAGACTGTTCGGAAGTTTCACGAACTCCTCGACGCCAAGGATGCCCCCCACTCGGTGGCTGGCGGAACGGCGATCGGCGTCTTCTTTGGCTTCCTTCCCATTTTTGGGCTCAAGACACTCAGTGCCATGGGGGTCTCTTGGATCACCCGGTGCAGCATAGTGGCCTCGGTGATCGGGGTTTCCGTCCATGATCTGCTCCTGCCTGTCTGGCCCCTGATACTTCGGTGGCAGTTCCAGATCGGATTCTGGCTCTTGAGTCATCCCCATCAATTTGCTCCCAAGCTCTCGCGGAGTGATTTCAAACTCTCAGAGATTTTTCAGTGGGACAGTTTTATCGATATCGGTCTTCCCAC
>CAINEX010000080.1 GCA_903847935.1 uncultured Spartobacteria bacterium
AGGGGCTGCCGTTGTAGGGAACATTGGTGGCTCCATAGATCGTGATTACCGGAGAAGCGGGGGAGATAAGCAGCGTTCCGGTGGTCGACCCCACATAGGTGGAATTGGTGATCAATGCGACCACCGTATACGATCCGGCGTAGGTGGGGGGATTGGTGGAATTGGAGTAAAGGGCGTTGCTGTAGGTCACGGTAACAGGGGTATTGGAGGGGGTAGTGGATACTGTGGCCTGCTTCGCCAGTCCGCTGTAAGTCTGGGATAGATTTCCTAGGGTAACAGCGGCGGCAAGATTGGTTATTGTCAGGACCACCTGACCAGGGGAACCACTTCCGCCCAAATAGGGTGTTGTGCCACCACAACGGGCTCCTCCTCCGCCACCACCCGGTGGAATCGTGGGGGATTGGCCAACTCCTGATGATCCGGATGCGGCATTGGGAGCTCCACCGTTCCCCCCGCCCGGAACGGCAGTTGCCCCAACTCCGGAGTTCGGGGTCGCAGAATTTCCATTCGTTGCGGGACCGGCACTTCCACCCCCCCCCCCGGCATAAGCGGTCGAACTGCTCTGGGAGCCGTTCCCTCCAGCAAACAAAACGTCCCCGATACTACCATTGGTCGTGCCAGCACCGCCTATTGCATAGACATTGACAGTAGTTCCAAGGGCGCAAGCTCCTCCCTGTCCACCTTTCGCCAAGATCAGTGAAGAGGCGATATTATTGGAATTGAACCAAGAATCGCCCCCCGATGGGGCAAATTGTCCATTCGTGAAGGCGTTCGTGGCAGGGGAAACTCCACCCGATCCAACGTTGACTGTATAAGTGGTTCCAGGAAGAACTGGGTATGATTTGCCGGCGTAGGTTCCTCCCGCACCGCCACCACCATAACCTGAGGCGCCGTTTTTCAAGGCGCTCCCTCCCGCACCGCCACCACCCCAGCATTGAACTTGAACAGAGTTCACATTTGTCGGACAGGTCCAAGTGCTCACTCCCGCGTTGGTGAACGTGTAGACCGAGTTGGTCACCCCAACGACGACTATTGCAGAGGATGTGCCGATTGAATCCGTGGCACTAACCGTGAATGTCTGACTGCCCAAGGTGCTGATGGTTCCGGTGATGATGCCGGTATTGGTGTTCAAACTGAGTCCCGTCGGGAGATTTGATGCGCTGAAGTTTGTCGCCCCGTTTGCGGTGACAATCTGGTAGGTAAAGTTTTGTCCCAGAAGTGCTTGGGGATTGGGGTTGCTGATGATGGTGGGGATGGAATCGATGACCAAGGAACCGATTGCCGTTGCACCCGTGTAGCTTGCGGTTGAAGAAACAACTGCGGTGACGGCATAGGTGCCGACAGCAGTCGGGGGATTGGTGGAGGCTGGATAAGTGGCGCCACTATAGGTGCAGATCACCGGAAGATTCGCAGGAGCAGTGGTCACGGTGGCCGGAATTGGATTGCCCGTATAGGGATAACTATTGGTGGAAATCGTGATCGTGGATGCTGCTTGCCCGATGCTCAGGATTCCATTTGTAGAGGCGTTGTAGAACGTATTTGAGAGTGTGGCCGAGACATCATAAGTGCCGGCATTCGTGGGCGGATTCGTCGAAGCAGGGTAGGCGCCACTACTGTAAGTGCAGATTGCCGTGCCGGCGTCGCTTGGTTCGACACTTGTCGTTACAGATTCCGCCAACCCGCTATAGGTCTGATTGGTATTTCCCAAGGTGATGGTGGCAGAGGAGGCCTTGAGCGTCAGGATCATGGCACTCGCGTACGGGACACTGAAACTGTACATCCCGTTCGTATTGCGTGAGATGGTCGTGGTGACAAAGGCATTGGTGTTCATGACACCGTTTGTGGAATTGAACGACTGCCCGCCGATCGTGATATCCGCAGTATTCGTATCGTACAATGAGTTGGTCAAAGTCGCGTAATTTGTCGTTCCTGCCGGCACGGCGCTCAGGGAGAGGAGGGTGCCATTGGAGGAGAAGCTAGTGGAATTCGTCGGCCAAAAATTGAAAGTAAGATTGCCACTATTGGTGGCGTAACGATTGGATCGATTGATCACCAGCACGCGGAGATTGTTCAGTTTATCCAAAAAGTAGTAGGTCGAGGCTGGAACTGGTTTTGTGATGGCATTGGTGAACGAGGCGTTGGTGACCGCTTGTGTTCCAGGGCTGAAAAACTGGTCGCTGATCACATTTGTTGCCGTGATGATTTTTCCGCCGTTCTGCGCTGCAAGGGCGAAGAAATACATCCCGTAGTAGAGGGGTTGGGCCTGCAGTCCGGTTACGTTGCCATTGGCATCAGTGACAATGTGAAGGGGTTCGTAAATCCCAGCGCTTTGACCGCTATTAAAGTTCACGCCACTCATGCCAGAGCGGGCATAACTGGCGCAGGTATCCGCTCCCCAAAGGGCTGCGGCAAAGGCATTGTCTGATCCAAGGCACCCCCCCCCGAAGGAATTGCATTCGTCAATGCGAAGAGAGACTTTTGGATTGGTTCCCATATAGGGTGCATAAAAGGGCCCGCTCTCGGCACCGCTACTCATCGGGTTTGTATCACTCCCGGAAACGGTGCCATCTTGAGAAGCGGTAAGCATCAGGGCTACTCCGAGTGGAGGATTGGTCGTGTAGGCTGTACTGCTGCCATGAGGGTAGTTATGAAGAGATATCAATGAAAGTCCCACGTTGGTCGCCATACTGCTTGGCAAGGGGGACTGGTCGATTTGTCGACCGCTTCCCGGCTTGTGTGAATAAGCGGGCCCCACAAACTGCAGTGCATTGTTCGTTAACGCATTGGTGAGCGCGGTCTTGAAGGCAAGCATGTTAGTCGTGATCATTGCCGAACTCCAACCGGAAGGGGTTAAATTGGTGTTCCGAAAAGCGTTTTGAGTTTCCGAGTAATTATCCACCTCATTTCCGATCTCGAATATCGGGTTGGTTATGCCCGCCGAGGACATGGCGCCAGAGATGGCGGTGACCAGGTGACTCATGGGGAGAATGCTCGGAGCGGGGTTTGTTGCACCGGTGAAATTTGTGACATCGTAAGAGTCGTACCCGCCCAAGTTCAGCGTCATGATGAAAGGGACCGACGATCCCGGAAAGTTGCTCTGCATCGTGCTCACAACAAGAGCAAGTGCCTGCAGGACATTATTGCTGACCGGGTTGAGTTGATTTGTTTGAAGTGTCTGATTGTAATAGTTGAAGAGATTCGTATCACTGCTATTTGACCACCAGTAGCTAAAGTCGGCTGTATGCCCTCCCGAACGGATGCCGGGTGGACCGTTCAGAACAGCTAGATTCTTCATGTACTGAATGAAGGCAAGATATTGGGCCGTATTGGTGGAGGCGGAGTTTGTATAACCTGTCACTTGGGTGACCGAGGCATAGTTAATGGCAAACCCGGTGAATCCGGAGGGAATGGTGAGTGAGGGCGTGGAGGTGCTGATCAACACGCTTTGCACGGTTAGAGGGACTGTGGTTTGCGCCTCTAAACCAGAGATCAAAAACAGGAAAAGTCCTGCGGGTAAAAACCACCGAGGTAGAGAGGAGACGGGGGAGGTCATATTTGTGGAACTGCCGGCTTTCTACTGCAACCAAGCCTTTAACCGATAAAATAATCTGGATTGAGATGTTGCATTCGTCAAGAAGGTGACAACTTGATTGGAACCGGGAATGTTGGAGTAACCGGGAACGGGGTTCCAGGAATTAGAGTTGGTCAGGTTGGTGGTGGCCTCCAAGTTATAGTAACGGGTGAGTCCCGAGTACCCGGGGCCCGATCCTGCGGCGCGGGCGGTAAAGCCAAGAGATATCGAGTTGTTGCTTCCATTGGAGATGCTCAGCAAGGGAGCCGTCAGCGGTTGGGTGGGATTGACCCCGAAGGTGTAGGCCTGGAGGTTGTTGAGGCCGATCCCGTAGGGGGAGAAAGCATCGGCGGCAATCCCGATATTGGTCACAGTTCCAAAATAGTTGGAGCGCCAACTGGCAACGGGATCGTAGATGACCAGAGTGCCGCTACAGGAGGATGAATTCAAGTTACCGTCGGCCAAGTTGGAGGCTAGAAGGGGGTAGTTGCCCACGGCACTGGGTACACTGGTAGAGCCTGCATAAGTGACACTGACAGGAACGCCCGATGGAGAAACGGAAATGGTAACCGGTCTTGGAGTCCCGTTATAAGGCCAGTTTGTTGCTGAAATGGTAATGACCGGTGTGAGAGGGGAGATGGTGAGGATGGAGTTGTTGGAGCCTGAGAAGTTACTGTTAACAACGCTGGCAGAGACCGCAAAAACGCCCGCATTGGTGGGGGCGTTGGTGGAGGTTGGGTAGAGCGAGTTGCTGTACGTGATTATCACGGGAAGGGCGTTGGTGGGGGAGACGGTATAGGACACCGGTTCCGCCAGGCCGTCATACACCTGATTCGTATTGGAGATCGAGATCGTGGCGGGCGACACGGCAGGGGAGAGAGCATTCACGGTAAGGATTACCTGGCCGGCAGCGCCAGATCCTCCGGAGGCCTGTACGTTTGTGGAGGAACCTCGTGCTCCCCCACCGCCCCCACCTGGAAATAAACCATTGTTACCATTTCCAATCGAGAGTGCTTTTCCTGCGCCTCCAGCTCCTCCGCCTGTAACAGCCAAGGCCCCTAGATAGGAGGTGGCGCTATTACCTGAACTGGAGGGCCCCCCGCTTCCACCACCTCCACCACCCGAGTTGGTATTGGCATTATTTGGAGAGCTCCCCTGCCCTGAGAAGCCGCTGCCTCCCGCATTGTTTAAGTTTCCGGAATTGCCGTTTGTTGATCCCGTTCCCCCAAGGCCGATCCTGCTTCCTGAGGTGGTATTGATAATGGTTTGCCCACCCGCTCCGCCTTTTGCCAGACAATAGGTAATGGTGCCGGCTCCGAAGGAGGAGTCCCCGCCCGCTGCATTAGTAAGATCCGGGAGCAGAAGTGTTGCCCCCCCTGCTCCCACTGAAAGGTTGTAATTATTGCCAGGAATAACCGGCACGGATGTTTGTTTGGCATAAGATCCTCCAGCGCCTCCTCCGCCAAAAGCGCTTCCCGAGGATGTTTTTATAGCACTCCCACCAGACCCCCCGCCTCCCCAGCATTCCACTTGAATCGAAGTAACATTTGCAGGGCAGATCCATGAAGTGGAGCTAACGTTCGTGATGGTAAGCCCTGAAAGCGTTGCTGCTACGCTCAACAAAAGAGTGGCCGATCCAGTGCCACCTTCGGCATTTATCGCAGTGATTATCACGGCAGTGTTAGCAGCCTGTGTCGGAGTGCCGCTGATCAGGCCCGAGTTGGTATCCAGACTGAGGCCGTTGGGCAATCCGCTTGCCCCGAAACTCACGGGATTGCCGCTTGCCGTGATCTGATAGCTTAATGCCGTTCCAACCACTCCCAACAGATTCAGGCTTCCTGTAATGGTAGGGGCGGCAACAATGTTCAACGTTCCAACTACGGGAGTGCTTTGATAAATGGAATCAAAAACCGCTCCTTGGAGTGTGTAAGAACCAATGGCGGAAGGGGCGTTTGATGAGCCATTAAACGTATAGGTGACCGGCAGGTCGGATGGGATGGTTGTGGCCGAAGGGGTAACCGGCAACCCTGAATAGGCTTGGGTCAGGTTGCTGATCGTGACGGATGCATTCGTGGATGGAAGAAGCAGGGGATAGTAGGTGGAGGGGACATTTCCGACCTCATACCGGTGAAGGGGGCGGGATCCTGTGCCGTAACTTGTGCCTTGGTAATTACCAATCTCCTGGCCGCTTGATGGGCGGGGTAGTCCTCGGTTGTCAAGGGAACCATAGGTTGTGACATCGGAACTCAGCGTGGAATAGAGTGCATTCGTCGACGTGTCACTGATGACCGGAAGGGAGCTGCCACCGCCCAGTAAGGGACTATTCGTGGCTGGAACGGTAAGGACATCATAACTTCCTGTCATCAGCGGATTGGAGGCGCTGTTTGTGGTGATCGTGTTATTCAGGGCGCCGAGTATGGAAAGGGCGCTCCCAAGTTGAGAACCATAGGCCGAAGGGGTATAGACGTAGTTACCAGAAGCCTGCCCGCCGTCATTGCTCAGTGAATAGGAAGCGTTGTCGGCAATGATGCCTACGGCGCCGATATTGGTACTGTAATAGAAGAGATTGTTATAAAATTGCGTCCCGTAAGGGCGATTGGCCTGATTGGTATCTTGGTTGGAGTCCAGATCAATGGTGTTACAGTCGATGAACGTGTTTCCCAAAACCTGGGTATAGGTGGCGGTTTTGTAGGCGGTTGTGAGGTTGGCGATGTTGAAATTTGTCAGTGTTCCGGGAGCGTTAGTGCCCTCTCCCAGGGCCATGGCAGGAAGTGTTCCGCTGCTGCCATTGAGTTTGTAGAAATAGTTGTTGGCCACAATATGACCGAAACCGAAGACACGCACCCCGCTCATACGGTTATTGGGCGGATCAGTGAAGACCACATTGCCGTTGGTGTCGTAGGCACCTCCTCCCAAAAAGAAGTTACCCACCGCCATGCAATAATCGCACTCACGGAAAGAGACTTGGCCGTAATTATTGAGGAAAGTATTGTAACGCACGAGATCACGACGTGATTTCATGGAGATGATCTCCGGTTCGCCGTTGTCGTCATTGGGGCCCCCGTAAGCGCTGTAAATGGAGCGGTAGAAGGTATTAAACTCGACCTTGGTGTTGAAGTTTGAGTTGCAGATGGAACTGTCACCGATACGGATTGTCTCCCACCCATTCGGCATTAGGCTGACATAGGTATTGGAATAGCTAGGATCTTGTGGTTTGTAGAGATTGGTATCTCCATTCTCAGGAACTAAGCGCGGCCCAAAGTAATTATATCTGATCGAATGATAACCGAAGTTGGTTTCTGAGCCTGTTGTGTAGATCACAACCGTGGCATCGCGGATGGACGTTCTGTTCCATCCGTTGTAGGAGGAAATTTTTACATCGTTTGTATTGAAATCTCTCCCTTGGAAATCGCAATATTGAAGCGTGTTACGGTATCCGTAAAGTAACACCCAAGGCCCGTAGTGGGAATTTGTGCTCGTGCAGGATGCTCCGCAGTGATCGAATTTGACGTGGGAGATCGTCATGTAACGAGAGTTCGCGGCGGCCTCGATGAAATAGGAGCCCGTTCCCGCGTAGTCGGTGTAACTGCCGGCCGGTGCCATTCCGCTATTGGAACTGAACGTGATGCCCGCAATCACAATGCCGCTTCCCGTTAGCGTTACTTGCGAGACCCCATCCACAGTGACGCCACCCAAAGTGGGAATGTAGTTCGTATCGCAGGCGTAAATGATGGCGGGATTGGTTTGAGCGTCGGCATCCGACATCGACCCCGTAATTGTGTTGCTAAGCCCCGCCCAATTCCCTCCTTTGAGGAAGATGCGATCACCCGCGTATAGGGTGGAGAAACTATTATTATTCTTATCGCGCTTGGAATTGAACTGAGCGGCCGTATCCACGTAATAGGATGTGGCATTGGAAGAATTAATGACCGCGAAGAAAAGTGCCGCAACAAAACCGAGAACTTTGCCGGGGAGTACGGCTTTGAAAGAAGCAGTTTTGTCAGCAGGCGGAACTGAGATCGCCGTGCAATTCGAGCCTTTCATGGGGGAAAAAATCATTTTTTAAAGGGGGGGAGAAACTGATGGCACTTGGTACGATCATCCATCTCCAGTGGCATCGCAAGTCCTCAATACATAGCAAAACGCAGTCCCCTCTAGGGGCGTCGATCCATTCCTTCGTGCCAGGATCTGATCGACTACTTTAGTAATTGAAAAGATCAGTTAGGAGAAGGGATTTGCCGGCTACTTTATTTAAAGCCCTGAGAAGTTTTCCCTGAACGTTTTTTGTCAGGCGGCGTCCTTTGCAACCACGGGCCACCATTTTGTGCGTAATCTGTTCGGTGGAGGCGGCCACAAGATCATGGGACTTTAGGCCGAGATTCTTTAGGAGAGCGGCCATTGGCTGCTCCCCAAGATCGCGTGCAGGCTCCTCAATCAAGCATGGGGGCAGAACGCTCAGAGTACAGAAAGCTTTTCAGCTATTGGACTTAAGGGATTTTGCAACCCTCAGATCGTTTTGATCAGATTAGCGGCGGGAAATCTGACCTTGGGAGCCGAGGCGTATTTGTCTTCGGCGCTCCGATAGCCAAGGGCACAGCAGACCACGGAAGCGTAACCCTGCTCCTTAAGGCCCAGGATGGCATCATACTCAGCAGGAACGAAGCCTTCGATCGCACAGGTGTCGATACCGAGAAGAGCCGCAGAGGTCATCAGGTTTCCGAGGGCGATGTAGACCTGAAGAGCAGCCCAATGAGGGATACGTGCATCAGATCCAGGACTAAGGAGGCTGCCGTACATCATGCCACGGTATCCTTCAAGTGACTCAAGGGGGATCCCTCGAACCTCGACAACCCTATTGAGGAAGAGATCGATTTCAGCCTCCGTCATGGCGGTACGGCCAGCCATAACAACGTAGTGAGAAGCATCCACAACTTGGGATTGATTCCAAGAGTGTGGTTGAAGTTTTGCCCGTGTGGAAGGGTCCTCCACCACGAGAAAGCGATAAGGCTGGAGACCAAAGGAGGAGGGCGACAAAACCAAGGTTTTTTCCAAGGTTTTCCAGGTAGCTTCGGCGATTTTTTTTGAAGCGTCGAAGGCCTTGGTTGCATATCTCCAATTCAGTGCATCAAGGAGTTGGGTTTCTGGAATGGTGTGGTTCATGGATTTGCGGGGTTGGAAAATTAAAGTTGTTCTCTGCTGCAAGAAGGTTAAGAATTTAATGATCTTAAATAAAAAACTCAATTCTCAAATCCAACCAACACTCTTCTTATGTCCGAACCCGTCATCGCCCAAAAATCTCCCGTTCCCGTCGAAGTCAAAGCTGGCCAGACCTATTACTGGTGTTCTTGTGGCAAAAGTGCCACTCAGCCTTTCTGCGATGGGGCTCACAAGGGTAGCGATTTTTCCCCAACTCCCTACACAGCTGAAAAGGACGGGCCTGTCTTTTTCTGCGGTTGCAAGCACAGCAGCAACGGTCCCCTCTGCGACGGATCCCACAAGGGGCTCTAAAGAATTCAGTCTGTAAGTACGAGGGGATCAGCCCGTTGGTTTACTGCTTCACTGATCTAAAACACGCTTCTCCGGAGGGAGGCGGGTTTTTTATGTTGAAGCGATTGCCGCTTAACGCAGATTCGTGCCTAATTGGCGGGTTTCCTGATTAGTAGGTAGCCCGAGCTTCAGGGACTTTAGGATCCTCTCGGCGATTGCCGGAGCTGTCATTCCGTATTTCGCCCTTAGAATCGCGACGGAGCCATGCTCGATAAACTGATCGGGCCAACCAATGCGCACAAGTGGTGTGGTGATGCCTAGGTCGGTGAGATGCTCGGAGACGGCTGTGCCGAAGCCTCCTGTCACAGCATGATCCTCTAGGGTGCAAATTAATTTTGTTCCACGGGCAAAAAATTCCAACGTCCCGAGATCAAGCGGCTTGATCCAGCGTGGATTGATAACAGCAGCCTTAATGCCCTGATCTTCAAGAAGAGCAGCGACCTCCAAGGCAACCTCACAAAAATTACCAAGGCCGAAGAGGGCCACATCGGAGCCGTGACGAAGAACCTCAGCCTTGCCAATTTCCAAGAGTCGTGGCGAAGGTTTTGCGTGGGCGCCTGTCCCGGATCCCCTGGGGTAACGGATGGCAATCGGACCCTCGTGATGATTGGCCATGGTCCAGAGCATATCGGCGAATTCCTCCTCATCCTTCGGTTGCATCTGGATAAGGCCCGGAATGCTTCTCAGGTAGGCAATGTCAAAGAGTCCGTGATGGGTGGGGCCATCGTCTCCGGATAGACCGGCTCGATCCATGCAAAGCGCGACGTTCAGATGCTGCAAGGCGATATCATGGACAATCATGTCAAAGGCACGCTGCATGAACGTGGAGTAAATTGTCAGGAAGGGCTTCATACCCCGTGTGGCCATCCCCGCGGCAAAGAGCGCGGCATGTTCCTCCGCGATCCCCACATCGTAGAATCGGTCCGGATGACGCGCAGCAAACTGGGTGAGCCCGGTTCCGTTCGGCATTGCTGCCGTGATGGCAACGATCTTCCGATTGTGATCAGCAAAGTCGGAGAGTGTTTTTCCAAAAATCTCGGAATAGGTGGGGGAAGGGCTGTTAAGGGTCTCTCCCGTGTCGGGTTGGTATTTTCCTAGTCCGTGGAATTTGTCGGGTTTTTCGACCGCAGGCCCGTACCCCTTCCCCTTTTTCGTCATGATATGAAGTAGAACGGGCTCATGCAGAGTCTTGAGGAACTCAAATGTCCGAATGAGAAGCGGGATGTCATGCCCATCGATCGGTCCGAAATATCGTAGGCCGAGATTCTCAAAGATCACGCTTGGGCCAATGATCTGCTTCACTCCCGACTTGATCTTGTGCGCTAGTTTTCGAGCCGTCTTTCCCCCGATCCATTCCACAAACCTGGCAGCCTGATCGTGCAGATGCTCGTAGGCGGGGCTGGTTGCAATACGATTGAGATGCTCGGCGATGGCGCCTGTATTTCTGGCAATGGACCATTGGTTATCATTGAGAATCACGATGAATCGCCTTGTGGTCTCGGCAACATTATTGAGTGCCTCGTAACTGACGCCACAGGTGAATGCGGCATCACCCGCAACCGCCACGACGTGCTCGCTCCCCCCATTCATGTCCCTTGCCACCGCCATTCCCAACGCGGCGGAAAGGGCGGTTCCTGCATGGCCCGCCCCATAGCAGTCGTGTTCGCTCTCTGTTCTGAGTAAAAATCCGTTCAGTCCCCCATGTTGGCGCATTGTGGACATCTGACTGCGCCTTCCGGTCAGAATTTTGTGCACGTAGCCCTGATGGCTCACATCAAAGAGAATCTTATCCTTCGGGGTTTCGAAGGCACGGTGAAGCGCGATCGACAACTCCACGACTCCTAGATTGGGTCCGAGGTGGCCGCCGGTTTCCGAAAGCGATCCTATCAGTTCCTCCCGGATCTCTTGGGAAAGTGATGGGAGATCAGCTTCGGGAAGGGCACGAAGATCAATTGGACTATTGATCCTGTTCAGCAGGCTTGAATTCACTGATCCTCGAAGGGTTCTAGTCCCTCTTTTCCCCCGACCGTGCGCGTGATGATTTCCACTCTTTTTTCAGCGGCATCAAGCTTTTCTCGACATGTTTTCAGCAGTTTCATGCCCTCCTCATACCTTTCGATAAGAGTCTCTAACGCAGGCGGGTTTTTCTCAATTTCCGCAACGATAGCCTCCAACCTGTTCAGAGATGATTCGATCGTCTGTTCATTGGGAACTGAGGTTTTCGGTGAGGAGGACATCGATCTCTATTTGATGGTTTTACGCGCCCATCGTTCCGTATCCGCATAGAGGATACACTGTCCATCGATCGGTAATGGGGTAAAACTCTTTAGGAGAAATTCATCGAGATTGATGGTTCTCATGATAACTGGCCCCCATTCCTTGTTGACACCTTTTACCAGGGAGAGGAAATCATCCCTTCCAGAGATGGGGGTGAGGTAAAGGCCGACAATCGGCGAGCCTAAGGTGCTGTAATCTGAAATCTCATCGAAGGCCTTCACCGTTTCTGGAAGTAGAAGGCACTTCCTTTCGGCATACCAAGCGACAGCCCACGGCATGTCTGAGCAAAGGACCTCCTCTTTCTGAAACCAATTCTGGAGGATGGAAATGAATGGAGGGACGTACGGTGGCCACTGGATGCGAGCGGTTTGTCCCACGATGAGGGTTAATAACATCGGTGTGCCGCTGAGAACGAAAATAAGGGTCAGAAAGGCGATGCGAAGAGGCTTGAGACTAATTTCAAGGCGGTTCCAAAGCACCAAGAGAAAAGCCAGACCAAAGATGATGAAGGTTGGGAGAAAGAGAATGTGCAGTTGATTTGCTGAGATCGTGCCTGAGACGCCAAAAAACGTCATGCCGATAGATACGCCAAACCACATCAGAAGAATGATCCAGCGCCACAAAGAGGCAAAAGAACTTCGAAAAGGATGCATAAGGGAAACAACAAAACTAATAATCACAATATTTAGTCCCAAATATTCCCAAAGATGAGCAGCCTGATCCATCAGGCCTGATCGAAATTTTGTAGCCATCCCTCCGCCCAACATCAGGTCCGTGGAAGCCCCGCGCATAATTGAAGTTTCCGTGACCCCAGCGCCGGCCAACGCTGCGTAAATTGAGAGGCCAAAGGGATTCCCACAAACAGCCATATTTCTGAAGAGCCATGGAGCAATACAAAGTAGATAAATAGTGAGTGGTACCAAGAATGCCCGGATGCGAGCACTAAATCCAATAAGACAGAAGACGAGGAATCCCGGAACGAATAATGCGGTTATTCCGTTGGTCAGTGACATCAGCCCCAAGCCCAGGCCAGCTCCTGCTAACCAAAGCAACACCTGAAAATCGTTTTCTTCCTGGTTGGCGTGACTTGCTTTCAAGGAGCAATATGTGACGAGACCAAAAAAGATGATCAACAGATGCTGAGGAAGACCCGAAATTGCAAATTGCCACATCAAGTCAGTCGCTAATATCAATCCGACTGAAAGGATTGCAAGGGAGTGGTCGAACATTAAGCGTGCCACAAAATACCAGACAACAGTACCTATTAGCAGAAGGGTCACCCCAAGAATGGCAATGGAGCGATCCCCGTTGCTGATAATATCCGTTGTGGACATAGCAAGATGCTTCTTGGCGGGCAGCAGGGCGAGCGACTCCACAATTGGGTAAAGAGGAGCGTTGTAAAAATCTGGGAAATCTTTCGCCGGTATTTTTTTGTCCGCAATGCTCAATTGGCGTATGGCAAGCGGCCTGATATACAGGGTAGAGAAACCTTTTCCAGACATCAGCGATCGGGCAATCTGGGCCTGATCCATTGCTGTTTCGCAAGCCAATCCTTTGAACTGGACAAGAGTATAGATAAGGCAGAGTCCGATAAGAATAGCACCAATCATGCCGATTTTTAAAAAATGTGCAGTTGTGCCGGTATCCAAATCTCTTAGTTTTTCTTGGAGGGTCATCTGATTACTGAGTGCGTTTTTTTATGCCTGCTTTTAGTAGTTGACGATGCAGTGTGCGGCGGCTGATGCCGAGCTTTTTTGCAGCAAGGGTGCGGTTGCCGGCACACTCATCGAGTGCTTTACGAATAAGTGAGTTGGAAGCTTTAGAAATATCAAGATTATCATCTTCCAGCAATTCGGTGCGATGCGTTCTCAGGGAGTAGGGGAGATCTTCCAGTCCCAGCGTGACCGGGTCACTACCCAGGACCACGGCATGTTCAACCACAGCCCTTAGTTCACGGATGTTACCGGGCCAAGAATACGATTCGAGGGCCCTGGTTGCCTCTTTGGAGAAATGACGTTCGGGTTTGCCATGCTCTTTAGCCATTTCCTTGAGGATGGAATGCACCAGTAGGGGGATGTCATCCGGGTGTTCCCTGAGGGGTGGCATCGTCAAGGGTACCACGTGGAGCCTGAAGAAGAGATCCTCACGGAAGACGCCTTGTTCAACCAGGGATGAGAGATCTTTATTTGTGGCAGCAATCAGTCGCACATCGGTGCTCAGAGTCTGGTTACTCCCGACGCGCTCGTAGCTCCTTTCACCAAGAATGCGGAGGATCTTCACCTGAACCGAGGGATCAATTTCCCCGATTTCATCCAGAAATAGAGTCCCTCCCGAAGCCTGCTCGAACCGACCGATTCTTCGTTCGCTTGCTCCTGTGAAAGCTCCCTTCTCGTGCCCGAACAACTCGCTCTCGAGGAGTTGGGGAGATAGGGCTGCACAATGGACGGCAATGAATGGTTTGTCTGAGCGGTTGCTTAATGTGTGAATGGCCTTGGCCGCAACCTCCTTGCCGGTACCGCTCTCCCCTTGGATCAGCACTGTCGCTTTGGTAGGGGCTACCTGACGGATGGTTTCAAAGACTTTTTCCATCGCTGAAGAGCGACCGATCATTTTGTCCGGCGCTCTGTTCTTTCGGACCTCCCTTCTTAGTTCGGTATTCTCCGTTTCAACAGCCCTCTCGCGGAGCGCTCGTCGTGCCAGCATTCCAAGGCGATCGATATTAATCGGCTTGGTGACGAAATCATAGGCGCCCCGGCGCATTGCTTCCACCGCCGTATCCACAGAACCATATGCTGTCATCATGATGCAGATGGGGGGATTGGGGAGAGATATCAGTTTTTCCAGCAAGTCCATTCCGTCCTCAGTACCTATTTTCAGATCGGTGATTACCAAATCAATGGGATCGGCATCCAAGACTGCGATGGCACCGGTCGTATCACCGGCCACGTAGACTTCAAATTCATCCTCCAGCGCCGACCTCAGTCCGTCGCGGGTGTGTTTTTCATCATCGACGATCAGCACTGTTTTCTTCATCAGAATAGGGACAATATGACCCTATAGAGATCTCCACTGCAACCTTTAGTCTGAAATAGTGGATGAAATTGTGGGCAGGAGGCGGGGCAAAGCGTCCCTAAAACATGGGAAATCGGGCTTCCATCCGATCTCGCGAAGTTTTCTGTTGGAAACTTTTTTAGAAGTCCAACCCCGTTTCCTATTCCGATCACCCGGTCCCTCCGGGGGGAGGGGTTTCCCCAAAAAGTCCGACATCCAGCAGTGAACTTCCCGTTGGGTGGCCGGGAAGTCATCCGTCGTATTGTAACAGCCCGGTGGCACATTGGGATCCCCCAGTTTTATCAAGGCCGTCGCGGCATCATCGCGATGGATCTGGTTGATCCATCGCCCCCCCCCTTCTTCAAGCATGGAATCGCCCCTCAAAAACTTTCGTAGCAAAACAGATCGGCCGGGACCATAAATTCCGGAAAGTCGCGCAACAGTCCCTCCCGAATCGAGGGCAATCTGTTCCGCTTCCAGCAAGATTCTCCCTGTCTCCCGGTCGGGAAGTGTTGGGGATTCCTCCGTCACCCACTCCCCTTCGGTTTGCGCATAGACCGAGGTACTGCTCACGAAGAGAAGCCTACCCGGCTTCCAATGCTCGAGAACACGTTTTAATCCATCCCGATAGATGGCGGCGTAGCAATCGGCACCGCCTCGTCCTGAACTCACCGCATAAATGGCAAGGGGTACATTCCGAAGTCGGTTTGTCAATCCCTCCACCGATTGCTGATCAGTGACATCGCAGAGAGCCGTTTCATAAGGTTTGCCGTCAAGGGATTCGAGCGAGCCAGTCCCACGTACCAATCCGAGGACCTGGCGACCTTGGATGGAAAAAAGTTCGGCTGCGGCCTCCCCAAGGAAACCGCAGCCGATGATGAGAACTTCAGGATTCACTCCAAGGGAGTGGAAGGTGGTTCGTGGATCAGCTCAAGACAAAGCGGATCTTGGCCTTGGCGCGCTTTGCGCTGGCCTTGGCCTTGCGCTTCGTGCGCTGAGTCGGAGTCTCGAAGGCGCGCAGACGACGCACCTCGTCGAGGATTCCCTCGGTGTCGAGTTTGGTCTTAAGGCGCTTGAGAGCGCGATCGATGGGTTCGCCCTTACGGACAATAACTTCCGGCATATGAATTCACCTGCTTTCCTTGAATGATTAATTAGTGGGTGTGGAAGCATCTGTGATAACGCCCCATCAGGTCAAGCCCTGCCTTGGAAATCAATCTGACGGGTAAAATAGGACAATCCTTTTAAAAAAAGGGGTTGTGCTGCATTTCGAGAGCAACTGTCGTTAGAGGGCCATGTCCCGGGCAGATCAAGGTCTCTGGAGGCAGCGAGAAAATCTCCTTCCTGTTGGTTTCAAGGCAGGCCGCATAGGAGACGATGGGGCCTCCCATCGAGCCGGCAAAAATGGCATCTCCAACGACGGCAACCGGTTTTTCAAGCCCCTTAATGACGTAGGTAACCCCTCCCTTGGCATGTCCCCATGTGGATCGGGTTTCGATCTCCAGTGATCCGATCCTGAATGTTCTACCGGGGCTGAAAGGTTGAACTCCGGGAGTCTCCTCGCGATCACCCTGCAAAGCGCTCGCTATTGTCTTTTCCAGGATCCGATCCAGATCAAAAACGTGGTCACCATGCCCATGGGTTAGAAAAACCTGCCCCAAGTCCAGATGGTGGCTTTCAACGAAAGAGAGCATCTCCGAGGCATCGGAACCCGTGTCAAACGCCGCCGCGGTCCTCACTCCTGAGGACTGATTGGGATCCCAAGCAAGGTAGGAGTGACCCTCAAAATCGTGCCAAGGAGTTGTGAACATGGCGATCCCTTCCGGAAGAGGGATTCCCCCCGGGTGGTACCGACCTTCAGCCAGGTCGATAAGACGGGTTGGATTTAAGCCCAGGGTTGGAGCGAGCTTTCGGAGATCCTCCTCCCGAAGATGCCCGGAAAGAATTTCGCCCAAGGATCCGGCACTCAGACCGCTCTTTTTTTCCAGCTCTCCTTCGGGAAAATGAAGACCTCTCACCGCTTTTCTGACCACATCGAGCCACGTGTCCTCCAGCGGGATCAGTCTATTATTCACAGTTCGGGATTTAGGTTTTTGTCAGGCGAATCTGCCTTCTCAAGATGTAGTAGAGGATGGTGAAGATCATCAGACTTGAAGCAATCATGACTCCGGCATTGAACCAGAGCAGGGGAATGGAAAGCCCGAAGTAGGTTTTTACAGGACCAAAGAAGACATTGGGGTGGCTATTGTCTCGGTAGTCGGCTTGTTCCATCTCGGCCTTGGAGACCAAATCCAGGACTTTCCGGTTGGTGTAGAGTTGCTCGGCGGTGATCCCACCCCTTTCGCTGACCAATTCATCCCTGTTGAAAATTCCTCCAGCGATCACCCGGTCGATTCGTTCCATCCGCTTGTCGAGATCGTGCGCGGTCCTTGCTTCCAGTCCGCTAAGGATAGCAAGCAGATCCTTGAGGTCGTCGAGACGGTCCTGCTGCTGACTGCTGAGGTTTTTGATGGAGGCGAGGCGGTTGATCTGCACTTGGATGCGAGCCTGACGCAGCGCTAGGGGATTGAGTTTTGCCTGAGCAAAGATGATCCCTTCATAAGACCATCGCATCGGCATGAATTCACAGATAAACGGAACCTGAAGATCACTTCTAGGCTCCATGGCGGTATCGGAATGCCTATTGAACCATTCGTGGATGGAATGGATGAAGTCCAGGTTGCGGTTCATCTCCTCATACTTGATGAGTGCTCCTCCAAGGATGATCTGTGGAATCAGGACAACGGGTATGATATTCACCGCAGTTTTTCCCTCGCGGGCAAGCGATGAAATCAAAAGCCCCAAGGCGATGCCGCTGAATGCGGTGAGAAAGAGGGCCGCGAACTCAATGCCGTAAAAACCCCTGATCGAGACCATCCGGTCTCCAATGAGGGTGAAGAGCGCACACTGGGCGGCGGCAAAAAGACCCAGTGTGATCGCCTTGGCGAGCAGGTAATAGCCGATGCGCACATTTAGGTTGCGCTCTCTCAAAAGAATCGGCCTATCCCGGATGATGTCATCAACGCTATTGGTAAGTCCCAGAAACATGGCTACCACGAGAGAGAGGAAGAGATAGGTCGGTATGTGGAATGCCGAGGCAAAGTCATAACTTTTTCCTTCCGAGTAGCGTAGGACGGCGCCGATCAGGAAAGCCAGCATCGGGGCCTCCACAAGTGTGGTGAGGAGATTCGCTCTGTTGCGCAGTTTGCTGATGAAGGTGCGTTGCAGAAGGACCAGGAACTGGTTCAATTCATCCCTCCAGCGAAGTTCCTCCCATCCCGCCGGACGCTGGGGCAGATTGCTTCGAGATTCGGGTCCAGCCGGGATCGGGGTGCGAGACGAGGCGGGTTGCTGGACCTCCTTCATAAGGCGGTAAGCCTCAAACTTATCACGCCAATATTCCGGGGCGAAGCGCCGGGCCGGAACGAGCTGTCCCCGGTTATTCTCCTCGTAAATCAGGTCACCTCCGAGATCACGGAGAGGGGTTTCCAGCACATCAAAGACAAATTCCGGTCGGGTCGTGCCACAGGCCTGGCAACCGCCCAGTTCTGTCCCGAAGAGTTGCTCGTGCTCCGCCTCGGCAAAGTAGGAAAGCATTTCTGTGGGTGTGCCGAAGAAAACCAGTTTTCCTCCTTTGTCCAGAAGGAGAGCCTTCTGGAACATCTGGAATATTTTCGATGTGGGTTGGTGGATCGTGACCAGAACAATTTTGTTATGGGCCATCCCCCGGATGATCTCAATGACATGCTCCGAGTCTTTCGAGGAAAGTCCGCTTGTCGGCTCGTCAAAAAGGTAGACGTCTGCCGTGCTGACCATGTCGAGTCCGATATTGAGACGCTTTCTTTCGCCCCCGCTCAGCACTTTCTGGTGGGATCCTCCCACGACCTCTTTGCGACGCTCGTTAAGTCCCAACTCAGCCAGTCGTTCGTCAATCCGACGCTGACGTTCCCTGCGCGAAAGGTGAGGGGCTCGTATAGCGGCGGCAAATCTGAGATTCTCCTCAATGGTGAGCTGTTCGTCGAAGGCATCGTATTGGGGAATGTAGGTGATGTATTGAAGGAGAGTCTGCAGGTTTGAGTAGAGGGGAAGATGATTAAGCAGAACCTCCCCGGCGACGGGTTGAAGTTGACCAGCAAGAGAGCGGAGGAGAGTGCTCTTGCCGCATCCACTTGCACCCATCACGCAGACCATCTCCCCGCGTTCGATGCTGAAATTAAGGTTATCGAGCGCCGTGTCACCGCCGCGGAAGCGGCACAGGAGATCGCGTGCTTCCAGCGACCTGATGATGTTGCGTTCCTCTTCGATGATCCGATCGGTGAAATTGCACCGGAGAACCTGTCCCGCATCGATGCGGATCGTGTCACCATCGACCAGTGTCATGGATCCGCGGACAGGGATGCCGCGCACGACGATCGGTCGGTCCGCCTGAAGCACTTCGACACGTCCGGTTTTTTCCTGGTAATCACAGTTGATCTTCAGCGTGATTTCCCCGCCGATTCCGGGTGACAGCAGGATGTCATCGTCGTCGAGTTTATTAGGGTTGTTTGAGGCGATGTACTCGGTCTTTGATCCCTTCAGCACAAAACGTCCGCCAAAGGATCCCACACGTCTTTTTAGCTCCTCAAGGTCTAGTTCTCCTCCGTCACGGAAAAAAATCTTGTCACTCAACTGGGCGTCCACCGAGATGCCTTTGCGAAGAGGGGTGTTGCGGAGAGTTGCCCTCAGATCCTGGAGAGCCTTCACCCGAACCTTGAGTCCGAACGAGATTTCAAGATCACTGTCTCTGCTGCGGGATTTTTCAAGCCGGACCTCTTCGTTATTAATCGCCACGTAGATGTGGGGAAGCGTTACGTTCCTCTTCGCATTGAAATAGAAGATCAGGTCCTGGTTAGTGATCACCTGTTCGCCGACCAAGATGCGTTGACCTGGATAAATCCTGCAGAATTCGCCCGGTTTCAGCAGTCGTCCCTGAACAATCAGACTCTTGCCGGAGAGGTTTTTCAGGATGATGAGGTTCTGGTGCCTGTAAGCCAGGATGCGTTCGTCCGAAATAAAACCCCGAAGTGCCACATCGCAATGTCCGGGGTCACCGAAGGAGAGGACTTCCAAGGGAGACACTCCAGTCTGGTAGAATTCCGGGCTTGCCTGCTCGTTCGCATTGAGTTGGTAGACGATGTCAATCGCCTGAGAGGCCATGCCCAGTCCCGCCATGAAGTCATGGTAGGCCGCGACCTGCTCCGATTTCATGCCGGAGCGGGTGATGAGATCATAGAGTTGAACGCCCAGGAGGATTTTCCTGTCATCACTGAGCTCCAGCGAGAGTTTTGCGGCCATGGCACCCAAGTCCTGCTGTTGTTCAAGGGCCTGACGGAAGAGTTTTCTGAGTTCTGAATAGACGGCCTCGGGATAATCGTACCTGAGGAACCCAAGGCTTGAATCAATCTCCTCCTCGAGCATTTCTCCATCCACTCGGGTAAATGCCGCAAGTACCTGGATAAGGGTCGGAAGAAGATTGGCGCTTTCCGCGATCATCTGGGGTTTTCCTCGCAGTCGGCGCCAGCGTTTGGCAAAGGAGCGCTGGAGCCGCGCCGCGCCGCGAAGCATGCTATCGATAGCCAATACGGCTTTCTTCGGTTCGGCGTGAGTAACAGCCGGGTTCTCTTCTCCGGGAACTGGTCCTAAGGGATCCATCAGGTATTCATATTAACAGGCCACTATCGGACGGGAAGCGAGTTCAGGCCCATTTTTTTGTTATCCGCTCAGGGGGCTCCGTAACGCTCCATCACTCTTGTGATGGAAGAGGCTCGGCCGGTTTCAGGATCCACCGTGACGAGGGCCCCGGATGCCATCAAAGGACCTCGTGCCACGGGGAATTTTACTGGCAGAGAGGTTTTGAATCGCTCCACCACGGCTGCCGGATCCCTCCCAAGGATTGAATCCTCAGGTCCGCACATGCCTGCATCACAGAGAAAGGCTGTTCCCTTGGGGAAAATTTTTTCATCGGCGGTCTGAACGTGAGTGTGGGTTCCGATAACCAGGGAGACTCGGCCGTCAAGGTGGCGCCCCATGGCAATTTTTTCACTGGTTGTCTCTCCATGAATATCGACAAGGATGACAGGAGTCTCCTCCCGCATGCGTTCTACTTCCTCGGTGGCCACAAGGAAGGGATTCTCCAGGGGATTGTTCATGAAGGTCCTGCACTGCAGATTGAGCACACCGATCGGGCCATGGGAGGTGTCGAGTACGATACTGCCGTTTCCGGGTGTTCCGGTTGGGTAGTTGGCGGGTCGAAGAAGACGTGGCTCGGTTTCCAGAAACGGGAAAATTTCCTTCTGATCCCAGATATGATCGCCAGAGGTGATCACCGCGATGCCGCTTCGCATCAAGTCGATTGCTAGTTTCGGCGTGATCCCCCTACCGGCCGCCGCATTCTCACCGTTGACCACGACAAAGTCGGCATCACCTCGCTCCAGATAGAGTTCTGCCGTCCGGCAGGCCGCTATGCGACCAGGTTCACCCACCACGTCGCCAAGGAAAAGGATTTTGACCATCCATCGGTTTTTATCGAAACCGCCCCCCGGGACGATGTAAAAATGAATCAGAGTGAAGAATCTTCCCCTCCTAAAGCCGGCAGATTGGGTCTTCGGTATCGTCTTTTGCCTGTTGGTATCGGTGCCATCGCTCCCCGCGGCCATGCTTAGTCCCCTTGCGGAGAAGCCGGACTGGTCAATCCTCGCCGGATATGGCGGATCAATCACGGCCCCTGAATTTGAGCAACTCCTGCAGAGGGTTTATGTTCCGGATGGTTCCTGGAGGGAGTGGATCTCTATAACCTCTTCTCAGGCTGTCATCACTCCATATCCTGGAGCCTCACCGGTTTTCCTTCCCATTGCTCGCAAGGAAAGCGAAGCCAAGGTGTCTCCCAAGTACTGGAAAGCTCGAAAAGAGCGCTCACCATTGCCGGGGAAGCCGCTGAACGGCTTGCGGATAGCCATCGATCCGGGGCACCTTGGAGGAAGTTTTGCTCAGATGGAGGCACGTTGGTTCAGGATTGGTAACAGCCGCCCTGTTGAAGAGGGTGAGATGACGCTCATTGTGGCCAAGTTGCTGAAGCAGCGCCTTGAGTCCATGGGGGCGGAAGTCTGGCTGACACGTTCAAAGAACGGAGCAACCACGTCACTACGTCCTGCAAAACTCATGACGGCAGCGCTGGGCTCGCTTCACGAGGAGGGCGTTGCTCCCACGCAAAAGCGCCTTGCATCGGAGGCCGAACGTCTGTTCTACCGTGTCGGAGAAATCCGCAATCGCGCCGGCTTGGTCAACCGTGTGATCCGTCCCGATCTAGTCGTCTGCCTGCACTTCAATGCCGAGGAGTGGGGAGACCCCAAGCATCCCACTCTCACGGATAAGAATCACCTGCACTTGCTCGTTTGCGGCGCCATGTCGGGCACGGAACTCCTTCACGAGGACGAAAGGTACACCATGCTGCTCAAGCTTCTTGGAGGCACCCATGCCGAGGAATTGGGGGTTTCGGAGGCCGTTGCCCGTTCCCTTGCAAGGGCCACCGGACTTCCTCCCTTCACCTATCATGGTGCGAATGCCCTTGCGGCCTCCTCTAATCCCTATCTCTGGGTCCGGAACCTGATGGCTAACAGGCTCTACGAATGTCCCGTGGTATATTGCGAGCCCTATGTGATGAATAGCCGTGCTGTTTTCAAAAGAGTGCAACTGGGAGACTACCCTGGCTTCAGGAATGTGGGTGGCGCCCGTCTCCCCAGCATCTACAGGGAATATGCGGATGCTGTCGCGCAAGGGCTTGCCGATTACTATGGTGGGACGGCACACTAGGCTAGCTTTCCCAAATTACTATGAAGACAAAAGTCATCGCCATCGCCAATCAGAAGGGAGGTGTCGGGAAAACAACGACCTCAGTGAACCTCTCCGCCGCCATTGCGGAGGCCGGACACCCCGTTCTCCTGTTGGATCTCGACCCTCAGGGGAATGCCTCGAGTGCGCTGGGATTGGAGGTCAGTATCGATGGGAGTCTCTACGCGGCCATGATAGGGCAGGCCCCCATGGCGGATTTGGTTTGCAAGACACGCCTTCAAAATCTTTACGGCATTCCCGCGGATCTTGATCTCGCAGGTGCCGAAATAGAGGTTGCCCGCATGGAGGGGCATCTGGGTCAACTGCGCCGCGTTCTTCAACCTGTGCGAGATTCAGGGAAGTTCGAGTTCATTATCATGGATTGCCCGCCCTCGCTTGGGATCCTGATGACGAATGCACTGACGGCGGCCGATGAAATCCTGATCCCTATCCAATGCGAGTATTACGCGCTGGAGGGTCTTGGCAAGCTTGTCGGGGTGATGGAACAGATCCGGGAATCAGGAGCCAATCCCACGCTAGCCATGAGTGGTCTGCTCATGACCATGCTCGATGTCCGCACCAACATCAGTGCTGCCGTGGTGCGTGATGTCCGCGCCCATTTCGAGGAGGTTGTCTTTCAAGCGGCCATACCCCGTTCCGTGCGTATCAGCGAAGCCCCCAGCTTCAGCCAGACCATTCTGGAGTACGATCCGAAAGGCGCCGGCGCCACGGCCTACCGTGTCCTTGCCAAGGAGTTCCTTGACCGTCAACAACGTGGCATTTCCTTCATTGGCGCGCCTCAGCGACCAGAGGAAAGTGAAATCTGAAACCTATAAAGAGCTCCCGATTTTCCCAATTCTCCCTGCTCCCCGAACAATCCTGAATTTTATAGCCTTCATCCTCAATCCCTTTTCCCAATGAGCGACATTCTTGGACTCTTCAAAAAAACCGGAGCTCTGCTCCATGGACACTTCGTTCTCCGTTCCGGACTTCATAGCCGTGAGTTCTTCCAGTGCGCACTCCTTCTGCAGGACGCTCCCGTTGCTGCCCAAGTCTGCGGGGAACTTGCCGATAAACTTCGCCCTTTTCACACGGAAGTTGAGGGCAAGAGGCCGACCGTGATCTCCCCGGCTGTCGGGGGCATTGTTGTCGGCCAGGAGGTGGCCCGCCATCTCGGCACCCGACATATCTTTGTTGAGAAGGATGGCAACGGAGGTCTTGTGATGCGTCGCTTCGAGGTAATGCCAGGCGAACGGTTTATCGTGGCCGAGGATGTGGTCACGCGAGGAGGGCGTGTTCAGGAGACGATTGATATCGTACGTTCGCTTGGAGGTATCGTGGTGGCGATCGGTTCGATCGTGGATCGTAGTGGGGGTACTCTTCCCGACTTCGGTGCGCCTTTTGTGAGCCTTGTGCAGATGACACCGGAGACATTTCCGGCTGATGCCCTGCCCGAGGATCTGGTGAATATCCCTGCGGTGAAGCCGGGGAGCAAATAAGAGGGGAAAAAGAATAAAACCCAAGACCTGCAACCAGTAGGGATACTACGTGTCCAAGGGGCTTTTTTTCATTCAGCAGGTTCCAGTTATAGGTCTTTGAACTCATGACTCCATTCACCCGATTTCTCACCTTCATCCGATTTTCCCATACGCTCTTTGCCCTGCCATTTGCTCTTGGAGCGATGGCTGTCGCCGCAAGTTCGAGCGGTGGATGGCCGGGTTGGAGGATCTTCTTGCTGATCCTGCTTTGCATGGTCCTCGCGCGTACCGCGGCCATGACCTTCAATCGGGTCGTGGACTGGGAAATTGACAAGCGCAATCCCCGCACAGCGGCACGTCACACACTGCTCGGTAAGGGAGCCGCGATCGCAACCTGCACGGCGAGCGCCGTTATGTTCGTTGTCACGGCTTTCTTGATCAACCGGGCTTGTTTTCTTCTCTCTCCGCTGGCGCTGGCCCTCGTTTTCTTCTATTCGCTGACCAAACGCTTCACGCATGCCGCGCAGTTTTTCCTTGGGTTGGCTCTCTCGGCCTCTCCTGTCGGTGCTTGGATTGCAGTGACGGGATCCCTTGCCTGGCCTCCGCTGGTTCTTGCATTTGGAGTCCTCTGTTGGGTTGCGGGATTTGACATGATATACGCCACGCAGGACGTGGAAGCCGATAAGCGCGAAGGACTGCACTCCATGGTTGTCCGTCTTGGCATTCCGGGAGCTCTAAAACTCGCCGGATGGTTGCACCTGTTGATGTTCGTTGCCCTGATCGGCTTTGGACTCTCGGCCCATCTTGGGATGATTTATTTTCTCGGGCTGATCCCCATTCCTTTCCTTCTTTTTTACGAGCATCACATGGCCGGATCACTCGACATAAAAGAGATTAACAAGGCCTTTTTCGAGACGAATGCCGTGATCGGGTTTCTTTTTGTTGGGATCGTTGTCATCGACCGATGTTTCCACTGAGGGAAATCAATCGATCGGTTTCCCTCCCGACGTCGTTGTTGATAAAACATTCGATGATGAGACAGGCTGATTGCCTTGCGTCCGGATTCCCGTCTCTGGCAACGAGGAGACCACAGGGGAGTAAGCTGATGACACGACTGGGTGTGGGACAGGTTGTTGCTTTTTGGATGCTAGGTCGATGGGAATTGCCTTTCGGATCGGCACGGGAAGAGCCTTTTTTACCGGCACAGGAAGAGCCTTCCGGATGTTGATCGGGTGCCCCGGAAGCGTCGTGGATCCGTGCACTGCATCCGCTACAGGTTGCGTTGTAATGTCCGTGGGATAGGGAAGTCCGGCGATGTTTCGTTCGGCCAGTAGCAGATTGGCATCGTTGCCATTCACATGATAGCCCGCGCCAAAACTGAGTGGGCCGATAAATTCGGTGGAACGATAGGCTTCCTCCAGTTCCCTCTCTCTTCCGAGTTTGAAGATTGGCAGCGGATCCGTATAGACCCCGAAGAGTTGTATCCTCCAGTCTCCGTGTTGGAAATCATGATAGGGGATGCCCGAGTCATCCTGCAGGATGAGGGTGGAGGTTCTGAGTAGAAAGTTCCGGGTTTCTGAGAACGAATCCAAGGGTAGCAGGTAAGAGGCTGCCTTCAGATAAGTAGCTCCCGGTCCGAGATCCCCGAGCCAATTGAGGAAGTTGCGGCCCTCCTTTCCGTTGGAGAGGTCAGCTTGAAAGTAGTAGAGGGTCCTAATTTCCTCCCCGGGGAGCGAATAGTTGATCTTCACTCCCCGAGATCCGAAGGGGTGCACATAGTCGACGGAATCGATGTGATGGCCGGTAAGGGCCAGTTCGGTATAGAGAACAGGGAGGACACCCCGAAAAGAGCCTTGTGCAAGTTGCGGTTTCATTTCACTGGTGATGAAGTAACCGCAGAAAAGCGAGGTGTGCAGGGCTTCCGAGAGGGATTTTAAAGCAATTCCAAGATCCTGCGGGGATAAAGCTTCCGGTGCAGGAACCTCACCGACGGGTTCAAGCCCACCCAGAACCAACACTCGAGCATCTGGGAAGAAGGCATTGGCATTCAGGAAATCAGGTCCCCCAAAGAGATAACGGACGATGCCCCGCGTCGAGGGGTTACGACTTAAGTGGAGGGCAGACCACTGCTGCATCGCCTCGTAACGGATTTTTTTGCAGAAGGCCCATTGATCTTGAAGCTGCTTCTGGTGGTCGCGGTACTCCGGAGATCTCTGAAGAGTGCCGAGAAGGCTTGTTCGTGGTAACGGCAGACCTGCCAGAAACTCCGCTTGCTCCTGGGGCGTCGAGACGGATGTCGGGGTTTGCTGATAGCCAGCCGCTGAAGACTGATTTCCAAGGACGGGCAAGCAAAGTGCCGCGAGAAGCAATAGAATCGGGGGGCGTGAATTCATGGGCGTGTTGCAGACCGACGTGCAACCCACGGGTAGAGTGCCAAGGGGATTATCAAGATGATAAGCCCGGCGATTGCAAAGAGAGGTTTGATGATGGCGGAATAGGCCAGAGCAGCCAGTGAGCAAAGAATAAAGAGTGCTGGTGGCAACGGGTAGAGCGGACACCGGAAAGGGAGGTGGGGGGGCATGCTTCGGGTGTGCGAACCTTTACTCCGAAGCACGAGCACTCCTGATGCGCCCAGGATAAGGCAGACAAGCAGGGGAATTTGTGAGCAAATCAGGATCGCTTCGAAGGATCCTGTCCAAAGGAGGCCTAACACCAAGGTCAACTGTAGAAGCGAGGCCCGTTTTGGAACTCCGTTTTTACTGGTTACGGCCAACTTGCGGAACATCTGATGGTCCTCGCCGATCTTTTGCGTGACCCGAGGCCCCGCCCAGATCATTGCGCTCATCGAGGCAAGTAGGCCCATGGCGATCAATCCTGACATGAGGCCCCCTCCTCTTGGTCCGATCAGGTGGAGGGCTGCTATGCTGGCGACATTAAGGATGCCGCGCATTTCACCTGCTGGTGCCGCAGTCAGAAAAATGGCGTTTAGCAGCACATAGAGCAAAGTGACAATCAGCGTTCCCAGCACAAGGGAGAGTCCGACGGTCGTTCTGCGATCCCTCACATCACCGGCCAGATAGGTCGTGGCATTCCATCCTGAGTAGGCATAGAGCACAAAGAGCAGGGCGATCCCCGAGGAAGGATGCATCAGTTCGGTTAGCGAGCCTTTCTGCGGCAACAGGGAAGCCACTCTTTCAGGATGACTGACGGCACTCCACACACCTATGACGAGAAAGGCTGCTAATAGCAGGAATTTCACACCCGTCGTAATATTCTGCAAAAGCGAACTGGCCTGAAGTGACTGCTGATGGGCGTAAGAGATCATGAGCACTGCCGCCATGGTGGCGATATTCGGCGGACAACCCGGCCATGCTGCGTGAAGGTAAGTACCGAAAGCCATCGCGGAGAGGGCGATCGGAGCAGCAAATCCTGCGATCAGAGAAACAAATCCAGCCATGAATCCCAGGGCCGGATGATAAATCGCGGAAAGGTAGGAATACTCTCCCCCCGAGCGAGGGATTCGGGCTGCAAGTTCCGCATAGGAGAGGGCCCCGCATAGAGAGATCAGGCCACCGAGTGCCCAGACACAGAGGATGGAGAATCCACTCCGCAGATCCTGCAACTGGAATCCCAGGCTTGTGTAAACACCAGTCCCAACCATCGTTGCCGTCACCAGTGCGAGACAGGTCAGTAGACTGATATGTTGGATTTTATTGAAAGGCTGCGATGGTGGCACGATCCAAACATGCTAACCACAGCCATCTGTTTGGGAAACCCCTAGCAATTGGCCCAATCTTTACGAAGGGTGATCCAACTTCTTAAGGACAGCCAGTGCTCTCTTGGGATCGGTGACCCTCAGTATAAGCAAGCCCTTTTTTGCCGTAGGCATGGAGGCCAGGTAACCGTAGTCGATATTGATCTTTTTCTCCGAAAGTGCGTGGGCAATCCGGGAGAGGCTGCCCGGTTTGTTATCGTTCTGAATCATCAGGACATCACTTTCGACGACAAGTGTGCCGTGCGACTCGAACAATCCCATGGCCCTCGCTGTGTTGCTGACAACCATCCGGACAACGGCATGGTCCGTGGTGTCGGAAACAGTGAGGCCGAAAATGTTGATCTTTGCAGCCGAGAGGGCGTCACACACGACGGCCAGAGCCCCGGGCTTGTTCTCCAGAAAAACCGCCAACTGCTCGACGATCCTCGGTGCAAGCAGATCATTATTTTTCATAGCTTCACGCTAGCACTTGGAGGAAGAAGGGGAAGGGGCAATATTTTCCCGCAGAGGCGCAGGGGAAAGGATGAGCTTCCACCCCACTCTAGGTCCTCTGACCTAACAGCCTTCAGCCTAAATCCGCTAATGGGCTCGGCTTATGCCTTCGGGGAGGCGGTGATGGCCTCGGTGATGATGGTCTTGCCTTCCTCGACTTTTTTTTCCTCAATCGGGTTTGCTGCGGGAATATGGGGTGTGATTTTCCAGAAGTGTTCCAGTGAACCCTGCCAGTCTGCGAGAAGACGGCTAGCCAACGGACTCCCGGTTTTCTCTGCATGCTTGGACACAAGATCCTTGAGGATGGACTCGTCATCAGCACCTGTCAGGCGTTCGGCCCCGACGAGTTGATTGTTGTAGCGGCCGGAGAACTTGTTCTCCTCGTCAAAGACAAAGGCGATGCCCCCGGTCATGCCGGCACCGAAGTTTTTGCCGGTCGAACCAAGGACAACCACAGTGCCGCCCGTCATGTATTCGCAGCCATGGTCACCAATGCCCTCGACAACGGCGGTGCCTCCCGAGTTACGGACGCAGAAGCGCTCTCCGGCTCGCCCGTTTGCAAAGAGTGTTCCGGCTGTTGCCCCGTACATGACGGTGTTACCGATGATGCTGTTCTTCTCGGGTATGAACAGGCGATCGGGCAGGGGTCGCACGATGATTTCACCCCCGCTCATGCTCTTGCCAACATAGTCATTCCCCTCTCCGGTGAGCACGAGGCGGATGCCTGGTGCCAGGAAGGCTCCGAAGCTCTGCCCCGCGGTACCTGTGAGTTCGAGCTCGAGGGTTCCCTCGGGGAGTCCCTCCTCACCATACTGGTAGGCAACCTCACCGGAGACCTTGGTCGCCAAGGAGCGGTTCGTATTGTCGACCTTGTAGGAGAGTTTTACCGGTTTGGCATCGCGGATCGACTCCTCGGCATCCTGAAGGATGATGTCGTCAAGGGGTTGATCGTGCTCGGGATCATTCCGGTCACGCGTGGCGTAACGGACTGCAGTCGGATCATCCTTCACGACGTCGGTGATCAGACGCGACAGGTCGAGGGTATTGGCCTTCGGGTGTCCCTCGATACTCTTCTGACGCAGGCACTGTGTCCGGCCAACCATCTCGTCGATGGTGCGGAACCCGAGGCGGGCCATGATTTGACGGACCTCTTCGGCAACGGCATTGAAGAAATTGACGACATTCTCGGGCTTGCCCTTAAACTTGGCCCGTAGACGATCATCGATCGTGGCGACGCCGACCGGACAATTATTGAGGTGGCACTGACGGACATAGACGCAGCCCATCGCGATGAGGGCGGCGGTGCCAAAATTATACTCCTCGGCGCCGAGCAGGGTGGCGTGGACGATATCCTCGCCAGTCCTCATGCCACCATCGGTACGGAGAGTGACGCGGTTGCGGAGTCCGTTGAGCAGGAGAACCTGATGGGTCTCAGCCACTCCGAGTTCCCAGGCTCCCCCTGCATGCTTCACGGAGCTGAGGGGTGAGGCGCCCGTGCCCCCCTCATGCCCGCTGACCAAGATGATGTCGGCATGCGCCTTTGCCACGCCGGCGGCAATAGTCCCCACACCTGCCTCTGCAACCAGCTTCACGGTGACCCGTGCGCGGGGGTTGACCTGTTTCAGGTCATAGATGAGTTGCGCGAGATCCTCGATCGAGTAAATGTCGTGGTGCGGCGGGGGGGAGATGAGGGTTACTCCCGCCACGGCATTGCGAAGCTTGGCGATGTAGACACTGACCTTGTGACCGGGAAGTTGTCCCCCTTCGCCCGGTTTGGCCCCCTGAGCCATCTTGATCTCGATCTCCTTCGCGCTGGCCAGATAGGAGGCACTAACACCGAAGCGTCCTGAAGCAATCTGCTTGATGGCGCTGTTGCCCCAGTCCCCGTTCTCCTGACGCTTGAAACGTCGGGGATCCTCACCACCCTCACCACTGTTGGACTTGCCTCCGATCCGGTTCATCGCGATGGCAAGAGTCTCGTGGGCCTCGGGGCTGAGTGCGCCAAGCGACATGCCTGCCGTGGTGAATCGTCTTCGGATCTCCTCGATGGATTCGACTTCCTCGATCGGCACGGGGCCGGAGGGCAAGGCGACAAACTCCAACATGTTGCGCAGGGAGTGGGGGGTCGAGGCCATGACGGCATCGACATAGGCCTTGTAATCCTCCGGCTTGTTCGTGCGGACGAAGCTATGAAAATTCTTGATGACAGGGGGCGTCACGGCGTGAAGTTCACCGCCGCGCCGGATGCGGTAGACGCCGGGATCACCGAGTTGAGGTCCGCTCGGTTCCTTGCCCTCTTCCACGGGCACCGGCGCATAGGCTAGTTCATGCCGTGTCAGTGACTCCCGGGCGATCTCCTCGAAGCCAATGCCCTCGATCTGGGAGGGAGTGCCGGAGAAGCACTCCTCGATGAGCTTGGAGGAGATACCGGTGGCCTCGAAGATTTGTGCCCCGCGGTAGCTCCCGATGAC
>CAINEX010000081.1 GCA_903847935.1 uncultured Spartobacteria bacterium
AGGACTTTCCAGCTCTTGAGCATTCATCCATTTGAGAAGGTGCCTATCCATGAACTACTTACAGAAACCAACCTCAAATCTTATATCCCTCCAGAAAACAACCAGCTGATACTGTTAGACTTATAACCGGACGCTAGTGATTGGAAGGACAACTTTGTGACAATTTAGGCATCTTTATCTTTCGGCTTTTAAGAGGCTTTCCCGAACCCGAGGTGCCACTTCCGAGCCGAGAATACCGATCGCTTCCAGCGCTTTTCCGTGTGGCAGCATTCCGGGGCTCATCTGGATCGTCATCCGGTCGATGCCGCCTAGTACTTCGTTATAGTGGAGGATCTTCTCCACTCCCTCCTTGGCATCCCCGATGACGAGCGCTCCCCCCGGCCCGCAGAGGGCATCGAAGTGGGAGCGGCGGATTGAGGGCCAGCCGCGTTCCTTGCCGATCTGGCCGAACATCCGCTCGTAGCCGGGGAAGTAATCATCCCGTGCCTCCTTGGTCGTCTCGGCGAAGGAGCCCAGGGCATGGATGCCGACCTTCAGGATCTCCGGAGCATGACCGGCAAGGGCTCCCGCCTCACGATAAAGATCGACGAGCGGGCGAAAACGATCCGGTTGACCTCCAATGATCGCGATCATGAGCGGCAGACCGAGTGATCCGGCCCGGATCACTGATTCTGGAGATCCGCCGACCCCGACCCAGACCGGTAGCTGATTCTGCAGGGGGCGAGGATGGATCTCCTGATCCTGAAGCGGCGGACGATGCTTTCCCGCCCAGGTGATGCGTTCGTGGTCACGGATCTCGAGAAGCAGTCGGAGCTTCTCGTCAAAGAGAGAATCATAGTCTCGCAGATCCAGACCGAAGAGAGGATAGGCCTCGGTGAAGGAACCGCGACCCGCGACGATCTCGGCCCGCCCGCCCGAAATCAGATCCAAGGTGGCAAACTCCTGAAAGACCCGTACGGGATCCGCCGCACTCAAAACCGTGACCGCGCTCGTGAGACGAATCCGCTTGGTGCGGGCCGCTGCCGCTGCCAACAGGACGACAGGCGCCGAGTCGAGAAACTCGTGCCGGTGATGCTCACCAACGCCAAAGACATCGAGGCCGACCTTGTCCGCCATCTCCACCTCCTCCAGCAGATTGCGAAGCCTCACCACGGGATCAACTTTGGCGCCGGTAATTGGATCGGCCGTCGTGGCGACAAAACTATCGATCCCGATTTGCATGAGTGAGATATGAACAATTTAAGGACATTGAAAAAGATTTTCCGCAGAGGCGCGGAGGTAAGAAAAAAAACTGGCGGCACGGTCGGAATAAACTCCAGAAAGCTTGGATGCAGGGGAAGGCGTAGTAGTCCTACGCCGACCGAGCAGCAACGCCGCCGTGCGCCAAAATCCCAAGCTACTACTCACCCAGATGCTTTCCGGGAACGAGATAGTTCCGGACGTAGTCGCTGACGGAATTTTCCAGGGTAAGCGTCGGCGCTGACCAACCAGTGGCCTTCAATCGGCTGACATCGGCTGAGGTATGGTACTGGTATTGATTGCGGATGTGATCAGGCATGTCG
The DNA here is from genome assembly GCA_903847935.1 of uncultured Spartobacteria bacterium. GTDB lineage: Bacteria > Verrucomicrobiota > Verrucomicrobiia > Chthoniobacterales > UBA6821 > UBA6821. Next base: position 1,563 of record CAINEX010000081.1, read on the forward strand.
ATGAACTCGATCTCAGGCTTTCGGTCAAGCGCCGCGAAGAGGGCGGTCGCCAGATCAATCCAGGTGCGGGGAGTGCCGGTGCCAATGTTGAAGAGACCGTTCGCGGAGGGCGTGTCGGCTAGGTGGAGCGTCATGGCGACGGCATCCTTCACATAGACGAAGTCCCGGACTTGCTCGCCATCCTTGTAGTCGGGACGGTGACTGCGAAAGAGCTTTACTTGACCGGTTTCCTGGATCTGCTCGTAGGCCTTCGCCACAAGGCTTCGCATCTCCCCCTTGTGAGCCTCGTTGGGACCGAAGACGTTGAAATATTTGATACCTGCCATTTTCCCCAGCCAACCGTTGCGCTTCGCATGGAGATCAAAGAGATGCTTCGAGTAGCCATAGGCGTTCAGGGGTCGCAAGTTCTCAAGGCGGTCGGACCCGTCATCCATCCCTTGAAGCCCATCTCCGTAGGTGGCGGCGGAACTGGCGTAGACGAAGCGAATGCCTCGCCGTAAGGCCCAGTGGGCAAGATGTTTGGTATAGCCGAAATTATTCTCCATCAGGTAACCCGCATCGGTCTCGGTTGTCGCGGAACAGGCACCAAGATGATAAATGGTGCGGATCGAGCCGAGGCTGTCAGGGTTCTCCTCAAGCCGGTCGAGGAAGGAGTCGGCTTGGATGTAGTCATGGAAGCGAAGGGGGGAAAGGTTCTTCCACTTGGCATCCCGGCCGAGCAGATCAGTGACGAGGATGTCATCCTGACCGCGAAGATTCAGGGCGTGGATGACGGCGCTGCCGATGAGTCCGGCCCCGCCGGTGACTAGAATGGATGCAGACATGGTTCAGGTTGCGGTTAAAACGGGCGATTAGTTCATTTTTGCATCTTTCAGCCCGCTCTCATCGAGCTCTTGCTGGAAGATTTCCGTTTTGTCGCCAAAGACACTTTTGGCGACATCAAGATATTTACCAGCCTCGCCCTTATCACCCTTTTTGTAAGCACGCGCGGCCGATGCATAATACCAAGCTGGCGTGTTGGAGGGCACATCCATGGAAAAAAGCTTCTGTTGGAGATCTGGATCAGGCCCCTGGTGCAGGAGGAGCAGGAGCAGCTTATACTCGACCAATTCGTTATTGGGCTGCTCGATGAGGAGATTCCTGTAGTAGGTGATTGCGGGATCCCACTGCTGACGGAGCGCCAGCAGAGAGCCGATATTGTACTCTGCGGGGAAGAATCCCGGGGAGGCCTTCAGGGCTTCTTCGTAGCATTTCTGGGCGCCCGCGTAATCCTTGAGCTTCGTCAGAATGGCGCCCTGGAGATTGAGGACCTGGGGATCCTTGGGGTACTGCTGCAATGCCGGAGCCAGTGTCGCGAGAGCTTTCTGATACTGCTTCTCTTCGAGTAAAGCAGCCGATGTCTTGATCAGAAATCCGACATCAAGCGGCGGAGGGGCAGCAAATACCATGCTCCATGAGAGAGTAATAAGGGCTAGCAAGCCCAGCGTACGAAGGCGTGCCAGAACGAAATCCCGTGGGATTTCTAGAAATGTCTTGGGAGGGGAGGCAGTCATTGTCAACGATTACCAAAGCATGAAGAGTGCCCTCGTGAAATGGCAACAAGTTCTTAGCGATATCCGCGTCAGGATCCCTTCGCTGGTATTCTGGGTTGCCCTTGTACTTGTGATGGATTGGCTCCCCTTGCAGGCTGGCGAGCAGGTTCGCGGAAAAGAGACACCCGGGACTTTTGCTCAGACTTTTGCAGTCGCTCTGCCCGAACTGGAGGGCCCGATCACGGTCGCTATTTTTTCGCCCCAGGGGGAGATGATCCGCCTGCTTTACAAAGATGCGGCGGTGGAAAGCATTCCGGCCGGCCTGAATGGCCTCATCATGGCTTGGGATGGGAGGGATGACGCGGGCCTGCCCGTACCCCCCGGAACCTACAGGGCAAGAGGCCTCGTTCACGGACCGATCTCTTTCTCCGTTCTCCCTGTCGCTGATCCAGCAGGTAAAATTTTTTCTGCCTCTCTTCCCTCAAGTACCTCTAGCACTTATGACTCCGTGGTATCTCAGGCGCCGGAAGAGCCGTTGACGTTCCCGTTTTTGCTTTCTGATCCAAGTCTCCCACCCTGCTCACCCCGTGCTGAAAGGAATCACCTGATGATCCTGGCGGCAAAGGATGAATTGCAGGAGGTCCGCCCATGGCTTCGCCTCGAGGCAAGGATCAAGGACCAATCCGTGATGATCACCACAGAGGGGCTTCCGCTCGCGGAATGTTCGCTCACAGCAGGCATCTCGCCATCACGATCATCCCGCTCCTCTCCAGACAAGAATGACCATCAAAAGTTCAGGAGCATATCTTTTCATCAGGGCCCCACGCCCGCCACGGCCCTACTATCTCTTCAGTATGCGGAAGGCACGGCATCCTATTTCGTATCCGGTCTCGATAAGATCGTTCCTCTCGAGGCGGGCACGCTTGAAGTCCCTCCCGATGCTTTTCAATCACCGCCGTTTGGCAGAGAATCCCCTCACTGACCATGGAGGGATTTCACGCAGGATTTTTTCGGAGAGAGCGGGCTATCTGGATCTTTGCCTCGTTGCCTGACGGGCATTTAAGGCTCCCGCCCCCCGGCTTCGGTGCCTGGGCCTCCTTTCTCTTCTGGTTGCTGGGTCTACTTGTTCCCATTTACCCGGCACAGCAAAGCGCCCTAAAGGAAATCAAGGTTCCCTACGCCATGAGTTGGGGAGATTCCGTCGACAAGGTGAGGGAGATAATCCATGCCGTTAAAGCGACGGAGACCGGCTTCACGGAAAAGGCTCCCGGCAAGGTAACGCTTGAGGCCAAGGGCCTCGCCGTCGGGGACGCCCTACTTCAAAAATCGATCTTTGTATTCCGGGATGGGATGCTTATCGAGGTGGAACTCGAATACGCTAATGCCATTTGGGATGAGGAAAAAACCCTTGATTTCTTTGACCGGACGCGACGTCGCATCGATGAGCGTTACGGTCCCGGAGTCCTGCTGGTAAACAAGGTGAAGGAGCACCCTGCCGATTCCTCCGTGCCCAAAGAGATGACTTACACCCTGATCGCCTATCAATGGAGCCAAGCCACTGTCGCCCTGGAGCTAACCTTCTACAGTGTGGCGGAGAACGACCGCTCCTTCAGGTTGGTATCACTACACTACAAGATGCCCTGATGGATTGATTCTTTTCAGGCGATCTCCACAGGGCACTCGGGCAGGGCTTTCAAAAACGCCTTGCCATAGGAACGGGTGAGAATCCTGCTGTCCAGGATCACGATCGTCCCCCTGTCGGAACCACTTCGGATCAGTCTCCCAACACCCTGACGCAACTTCAAAATCGCCTCGGGTAGGGAATAGGACGTAAAGGGGTCACCTCCAGACGCCTCGATTTCCTCCAACTTGGCCTCGGTCAGCGGGTGATCGGGGGTGACGAAAGGGAGTCGCGTGATGATCACGCTGGAGAGGGCCTCTCCCGGCAGATCGACCCCGGTCCAGAAACTATCCGTGCCGAAGAGCACGCTCTCCCCTCCCTCTCGGAAGGCCTCCAGCATTCTGGAACGTGAAATGCCGGCGCCCTGGACGATCAAATTCCATCCCTTCTCCTGAAAAAAACCCTGCATCTTGGCAGCCACCCCCTGCATGGTCCGATGACTGGTAAAGAGAACAAACGCCCGCGCTCGACTCTCGGCAGTGAAGTGGCCTATCCATTTCACAAGGGCATCCTCGTAGGCGGCGTCTTTCGGTTCCGGCATCTTGCGGACGAGGTGCAGCTTCATTTGCCGGCTATAATCGAACGGGGATCCCAACTGGAGTGCCGGAACTTCGAGCGCACCCACCCTGCCGCGAAAATAATCCAACTCCGCGGATCCGACGGAAAGTGTTGCGCTCGTCATCACGGCGGTGCTTCCCTCACGGAAGAGAAGTCGTCCCAGTAGCGGGGCAACAGCCACGGGAGCCGCATGCAAACTACACCAAGTGGAGGTGCGTCCGCTCCGCTCGACCCAATAGACATGGTCCGGGGCGTTCTGAGAGAGGAAGTCGGCCAGACCCGAGCGCGAAGCCTTGAGCCGTGAGGTAACCTCGTTGAGCTCACCCTGTACTCCCTCGTCCTGTGCCTTGGCAGCGGCAGATGCAGCGGCTTCGGCAAGCTTGGAGAGCCCCTCGGAAAGAGGGCTTTCGGCGACCGCCCCGATGAGTTCCGCGGAGCGATCCTCCCGGATACGGCACTCCCTGCCTTGTTTGAAGTTACAAGCCCCGGCAAGGGCATCGAAGAAACGGTCCACTTCAGGAATGAGATCAGCCACCGCGCTGATCCCATCACCGTGACGCACCTGTTGCAGGAGTCCCTTGCGCGTCCGGGGATTGTAGAGTCGCTGAAGCGACTGGCGGAGGCCGTACTGCGAAAGGGAGAAACCGAGATGCCGGGAAGCGACCTGCTCCACGGTGTGCGCTTCATCAAACACAACAAAGTCATCCGGGAAAAGATACCCCGACCCACCCTCCTCCGGTTCGCCCAGCAACGTGAAGAGAAGCGTATGGTTAAGGACCAATACCTGGGCCGACTGTGCCCGACGCCGGGCAGCCTGATAAAAACAGCCGGAATCCCGACCGCAGGTCTTCGGGGTGCAAAGATGCTGTTCACTGCAAACTTGTGACCAGAGCTGCTGCGGAGGCTCGAAGGGAAGGTCGCTCAGTGAACCGTCTGAAGTCGTGGCGGCCCACTCGCGGATACGCTCCAGATCGGGCTTCTCTTCATTCGTAAAGAGATCCCCCCCATGCCTTACAGCGCGGGAAAGTCTGACAGGACAGACATAATTTTGCCGCCCCTTAAGGAGAACAGCCTCGAATTCATCACCGAGAAGTCCCCTGACCAGGGGGATGTCCTTGTAGAGAAGTTGTTCCTGCAGGTTGATCGTATGGGTGCTGATGAGCGCCTTGCGTCCGGTTCGCCGTGCATGAAGCACGGCCGGCATCAGATAAGCCAGCGACTTGCCCACCCCGGTTCCTGCCTCGACCACCAGATGGGTGCGTCCCTCCAGAGCTGCAGCTACGGCTGCGGCCATCTGCTGCTGTTCGGGCCTCCATTCAAATCCCCGGATAGCCGCTAGCTTGCCCTTGGGGCCAAAAAGCTCACCCACCTCCCGGGAAAACTCTCCCTGATGGGCCGAAGCCGCGGGATGGCACTCCTCGTTGAGGGAAATCATGGGTGGCAGGCGTGGAGGGATGCGTTGATTGCGGTTGCAGGATACCGAGGAGAAGGGTCAGAATCTCGTTCTTTCCGGTCTCCTGCAATGGGTTTCTGCCGGGAACTTCCATGACGCTTCTCGACAGGTATCTTCTTCAAAAATTTCTGGTGCCCTTTCTCTACTGTGTCTCCGGGTTCATCTCCGTGTGGCTCGTGTGGGATCTGAGCGTCAACCTGCCCGACTTCTTATCGGGTCATGCAGGACCGGGCATCATTTTCCGCTTTTACCTGCTTCAGATCCCGAGTGTGATCGTTCTGAGCGTCCCGGTGGGGCTCCTGCTGGCACTTCTCTACACGCTGACACAGATGTCACGCCGCAATGAAATCATCTCGATGCTCTGCGCCGGCAGAAGCCTCTTCCGGATTTTCATCCCGCTCTTTGCCTTTGGCCTCCTGATGACGGCACTGCTGGCACTCCTCAACTATCAGCTCGCACCCCAAGCGGGTTCCGTGAGGGATAAGATCAAGGATGAAATCAAATTCGGCACGAAGCGCTTCAATGGCATTAGCAACCTGCTTTTCAGGAACCGCGAGGACCGTCGACTCTGGTTCATTTCCGCCTTTTTCCCGGATGCAAATCAGCTGGTGCGGCTCGAGATCATCCAGCAGAACGAAGAGGGTGCCGTGTCTGAGAAATGGTATTCACCCCATGCCTTTTACGTTCCGGACACCAAGACATGGGTCCTCGAAAAGGCACGCCATGTCACAGTCGACGCATCCGGCAATCTCGTTACCACGGAGGACTCCCCACGCTTGGAGCTCAGGACCTGGAAGGAAACACCCTGGAAAATCGCCAGCTCCCTCATGAACTCCGAATTCCTGGGCTTGCCGGAATTGAGCGAATACCTGCGCTACAACGCCGAATTTCCCAAGACCAGACTGGCACCTTTCGTCACCCACTGGCACTACCGCTGGGCATTGCCCTGGATCTGCATGGTAGTGATCCTTCTTGCTGGGGCCATGGGGGTTGTCACTGGCCGACGCGGGATCATGGGAGGCATCACCGCGGCGATCGGGCTTTTTGCGGCGATGATTTTCTCCAGCAGTCTGTTTATCGCGCTGGGTAAGGGTGACAGGATACCCGGGTATGTCGCTGCCTGGGGGCCGGTCGTGATATTTCTCCTGATCGGCATCTACCTCTTCTGGATCAAGGCAACCGGGCGCGAGTTTCCCAAGTTCCGATTGCCCGGCCTCTGAGTCGCAACTACTTTCAGGTCATGCAACAGGAATGGAACATTAAGTCACGGTCGGCGGTCTGCGTCGCAACAGGCCGACCCTTCGTTGAGGGGGAAATTTTTCACACCGCGCTGTTCCACACCGCTGAAGGTTTTCAACGTCAGGATCTCAGCGAGGAAGCGTGGACGATCAGGAGTGCCGACCCAACTGCGGAGAGGCCGTTCTCCTCGTGGCGTTCCAAGTTCGAACCGCCCGCCCCACCGCCGAAAGAGACGTTGCGACGGGACGATGCTGAAGGCATGCTGCGACGCCTCGTTGAGGAAAATGATCCGGCCCATACGAATGCCCGCTACCTTCTGGCTGTGATGCTGGAGCGAAAGAGGGTCCTTCGACCCCAGCCCTCGGCTGAGAGCGGGACGCTGATTTACGAGCGAGTCGGCACTGGTGAAATCTTCATCATTTCCGACCCTGATCTCTCGCTCTCCGATTTGGAAAAAGTTCAGATCGAGGTTTCTGCCCTGCTGACAGGACTCGCCGAGCCCCTTCCGAGTACCACCCGAGACCCTGCGGCCTCGGTTGACCAAGGAGCGACCGCTTCTGGTAGCTCTCCGGAAGAGCCCGGATCCGCAGAGTCAGCCTAACCACCCTCAGCGTCACAACGCCCGTGGAGAGCTCGGAAACCTTGGAAGGGGTCGCTTTTTCAGCGGCGGCCGCTTTCCCGCCCAAGACTACCCTCCCACTCTTCCTCGCACCGATGGCGGGGGTGACCAATTCCGTATTCCGGAGAATCTGCCGCGAAAAGGGAGCCGATATCCTGACTACGGAATTCGTCTCTGCCGACGGGATCATGCACCGGAATGCACGCACCCGGAGCTATGTCGAGTTCACGGAGGGAGAGCGTCCTATGGGCGTGCAGCTTTTCGGCAGCGATCCCGAACGCCTCAGTGAAGCTGCCAGGCAGGTGATCGACTGGGTGCACCCAGATTTTATCGACATCAACTTCGGCTGCCCCGCCAATAAGGTTGTCTGCAGGAACGGGGGATCCTCCCTCCTGCGCGATTGCCCTCTGCTTGAGCGTGTGGCGGATGCCGTCGTGCGGGCCTGCGCACCGCTGCCGGTCACAGCGAAGATCCGTATTGGTTGGGACGCAGGCTCCGTCAATGCAGTCCAGACCGCACGATTGCTAGAAGGCGCGGGCATCCGCCGCGTTGCCGTGCACGGAAGAACCAGGGCCCAGGGATACTCCGGAAGCGCCAACTGGGATGTGATCGCCGAAGTCGCCAGCGCAGTCTCCATCCCCGTGATCGGAAACGGGGACATCGCCGATGGACAGATCGCGACGGAGCGGCTGAAGAGCGGCGTGGCGGGGCTCATGATCGGGCGCGCTGCCATGACAAATCCCTGGATCTTCACCGAGATCCGCACAACGCTCACGGGAAAGTCCTTCCTCCCACCCACTCTCCAAGAGAGATGGCAGCTTGTACGTCGTCATTGCGCGGAGGAAGTCGCGGAACGTGGTGACGAGCGTCAGACCATGCAGGGGATGCGTTCCCGTCTGATGGCCTATACGCGAGGCATGCAGGCTGCCAAACCCCTGAGGGCAAGCCTTTCGGCCATCTCCTCACTCATGGAACTCGACGACCTCATCGCGGGGCATCTCCGCGAGCACGCCCGGGATTACTCCTCCGCTTCAGACTGATCGGTGGCACGGCTTCGGGCGCTGCACAAGCCCCTCTTCGTGCGATGAGCCACGAACCTCATGAAACGCCCCGCTTCTTCGCTCCACTCAATCGATTTGCCAGCCTCAAGGGCTTGCTCCACGTTGAGGCCGCTTCGGTAGAGCAGTTTGTAGGCCTTTTTCACATCGGCCCGCGCCGCACTGCTGATGCCCTTGCGCCTCATTCCCACGGCATTGAGACCGCAGACCACATTGATGATGACGCCGACCGTGTACGGCGGGATGTCCTTGCTCCACGCCGTGCCGCCTCGGATCATGCACATCTCGCCGACGCGCAGGAATTGATGGAAGACGGATCCGCCTCCAAGAACCACATCATCTCCGACTTCCACATAGCCGGCCAGCAGGCAGTTGTTGGCCATGATAGTCCGATTCCCGACCGAGACGTTGTGTCCAAGATGAACTCCGCCCATGAGCAGGTTTCTGTCGCCGACACGCGTCATTGATCCCTCCTTGGATCCTCTGTGAATGGTGACGTGCTCTCGAAACGTGTTGTCGTTCCCGATCACAACACCGCTTGTAATCGAGGCGTTGTGATCGAAATCCTGCGGGGGGGCACCGATAACAGCCCCATAGCCGACAAGGTTGCGATCACCCATCGTCACGTTATTGGTCAGAACCGCATGGGCTTGGACGACGCAATCATCCCCAAGGGTAACTCCCTCCTCGATAATAGCATAGGGACCGACCTCCGCATTTCTTCCAAGCCGGACTTTGGAACTGACAAGTGCTGAGGGATGAATATTCACGGAATACAGGGCGAGTTTTTCACACACCCGACGCAAGGGCCACGTCGGGATTGACTGCTCACGAAATTCGGCGGGGCAGGAGAAATTGTCAACCGAAGAGCCATCATGAGGCGGACCACTACCGATAAAAGTCTTTTGCCCTCATGGGGAGGGGGGTAAGTTCGCCTCCGAAGGAGGCTTCCTCTCGACTCCCCCGACCTCTCGATCTCCCCTCGAACTCTTTACCATGGGCAAACGCATCCTCATTCTCTCCGCAAGCGCCGGCACGGGACACCTGCGTGCTGCAGCTGCCCTTGAAGGGGCCTTCAAGGGGATGCCCGAGGTCGACGAGGTGCGCTCCATGGACGCCCTGAAGTACACGAACCACCTTTTCCGTGACTTCTACTCAAAGCTCTATACCCAGCTTGTGGAGAAGGCCCCTACCTTTCTCGGATGGTGGTACAAGACCAGCGACGAGCCATGGAGGACCGACAAGATGCGTCTCATGCTGGACCGACTCAATACGGTTCCCCTCATCAAGAAAATCGCCGCATTCAATCCTGACATCACCGTCTGCACCCACTACCTGCCTGCGACCCTGATTTCCCATCTCATCATGGAGGGAAAACTGCAGGCCCGCCTCTCGATCGTGGTGACGGATCTAGATTTCCACGCGATGTGGCTGACCCGCACCTTCCACCGTTACTTTGTCGCCTTGGAGGAGACCAAGGTTCATCTCGGCAAGCTCGGGCTTCCACTCGAGAGGATCACTGTCAGCGGGATCCCGATCGATCCCGCCTTCGGGAATCATCATCATGGAGAACAGCACCGCATCAGACGTGAACTCGGCCTTGATCCCGATCTGCCCGTCCTGCTGGTCTCCGCCGGGGCTCTCGGTGTGAGTCCGGCCGAGGTGGTGCTGGAATCGCTTCTGGAACTCAAACATCCGGTTCAGATCGTCATCCTTGCCGGAAAAAACCCCGTCTTGGAAACGAAACTCCACGCCATCGCGGCCGGCGCTCTCTCCTCGGGTCTACGGATCACATCCCTTGGCTACACGACGGAAATGGATCGTTGGATGAAAGCTGCGACCCTCCTGATCGGCAAGCCTGGTGGACTGACGCTCTCGGAGTGTCTGGCCAGCGGACTCCCGATGGTAATCATCTCACCG
>CAINEX010000082.1 GCA_903847935.1 uncultured Spartobacteria bacterium
AATCAACCCGTGATTTATCACGGCGTCTTCGGCGAAGGGCTCTTCCAGTGCATCTACCCGACTCCCCAGTCAGAACTGGCTGCTTACCTGAGCAGTATCGAGTGGGTGACCTTGACTGCCTTTCTCTTCCTACTCTCGATCCCCTTCCCTGCGTTACGGATTGTGGCCTATCTCATGTTCGGAGGGACGTTCCTCGTCGCCCTCTCCTACATGATCCACGCCAAGTTGGAGCCACGCTTCGACACGATCAGGGCACGCCTTCTGGTGGCCTTCCTAGCCTTGGCTCAGCCGCTGGTTCGCGGATGGTCGCGCTACTTCACATGGCTGAAGTTCAAGCGGACGCCTGAGTCGGTCGTTGCCTCCAAGGAAAAGAACTTAACTCCTAGTCGGATCCCCGGCCTCTCCAAGATGGTCTTTTGGAACGAGGAGGGTAAAGGACGTGAGCTTCTGCTGACCTCAATCATCGAACTTCTTGAATCCGAGGGATGGAGTTACTCCACCGACACAGGATGGAAGGCCTGGGATGTCCAGATCTATGGAAGCTTCTGGTGGGGAGTCACGCTGAGGAGTGTCACGGAGTACCATGGCGGACCAAAGTGCCTCACCCGCGTGGGATTGGCCACGCAGATGGTGGCGACGACTTTTCTGCTGAACTTCCTGCTGATCAGCTTCCTGATCTACTGGGCAGCCACAGGGCATGCGTTGATCCTTCCCGGGCTCATTTATGCCGGGATCATGCTCGTGATCTGGTCGCGTGGTTATGGCACCAAGAGAAGAGTGGCCGAGTTGGTCGAGGCGGCCGGACAGAGAATCGGACTGAACAGAGTCGATCCCAAAAAGGGGAACAAACCTCCCGAAAAATCAACGAAGGAGAGGGCAACCGAAGTCACTCCATGTGATTCCACGGAAGTCTCCCCCCAGATGGGATCGGAAGTCTCCCCTCAAATCTCCCCGATTTCACCTCAGGGCTAAACGCAGGCCAGGACTGACAGGATCATGGGGCTGCCATGCGACCCCATGAAGTTCTAAAAATCTCACTTCAACACTTTATTCACGATGCCCAGCGTCTTCATCAAGACCTACGGATGCCAGATGAACGAGCGTGATTCGGAACAGGTCGCGCGCGACCTGCAGGATCGTGGTCACCGGCTCGTGTCCAGGGAAGGCGATGCCGATGTCATCCTTCTCAATACCTGCAGCGTCCGTGAGATGGCCGAACGCAAAGCGATCGGCAAGATGGGGATGCTCCGCAAACTCCGCCGTGAGAAACCATTGCTCGTGCTTGGCTACATGGGCTGCATGGCCCAGCGACTGGGCGAATCGCTCAAGGAGACATCACCCCATATTGATCTTGTCGTGGGGACGCAGAAGTTTCACCGGGTCGCCGACTATGTCGAGGAGGCCCTGCGCAAGCGCGAAGAAACCTTCGCGCTTGAGGATGTCACCGATCTCGGAGCAGCCATCCGCCCAATCATGCCGATCGTCGATACCGCGCCCGAGGAGGGATCCCAGAACACGATCCGTGATCATCTTCCCAAGAAAAAGGAAGCGACCGCATTCCTCTCAATCATGCAGGGATGCAACATGCACTGCACCTTCTGCATTGTGCCGACCACGCGGGGTGCAGAACGCGGCCGACCGATCAAAGAGATCGTTAACGAAGCCCGAAGACTTGTTGAGAACGGGATCCGTGAGGTGACCCTCTTGGGACAGATCGTGAATCTCTACGGACGCCATGAGTTCCCCAAGGTTGGGGGGAGAAGCCCTTTCGTTCAGCTTCTGGATGCTCTCCATGAGATTGATGGTCTTGATCGGATTCGTTTTACCTCCCCCCACCCGATGGGTTTCCGGAAGGATCTAGTTGAGTGCTTCGCTCGTCTTCCCAAGCTGATGGAGCATGTCCATCTGCCGCTCCAGTCGGGATCCGACCGGATCCTGAAAGCCATGCATCGCCCTTACACCGCTGCCTCGTACAGAAGACTTGTCGCCGACCTCCGCGCATGCCGACCCGGTATCGCGGTGACCACTGACATTATTGTCGGGTTCCCGGGTGAATCGGAGGAAGATTATCAGGCAAGCCGCGATCTCTCCGAGGAAATGGAGTTCGACGGAGCCTTCATCTTCCGCTACTCGAAGCGCGGCGACACCCCGGCAGCCGAAATGGAAGATCAACTCAGCGAGGAGGAGAAGGAGGCGCGTAATCAGGACCTCCTCTCCGTGGTTAACGCATCGGCTTCCAGAAAGCTCGAGGCCTGCATCGGGACACGCCATGAGATCCTCTGTGAAGGCACAAGCCGTAACGATCCCACGCGCCTCTCCGGACGCACGCGCACCAATAAAATCGTGATCCTCGAAGGTGGAAGCAGATTCCATGGCGAGATCTTTGACGTCGCGATTACCTCGGCCTCCGCTTCCACGCTCTACGGCGATCCAGCCATCCATGGAAACTGGGAGGATTCAGCTTCGTCGGAGCAGACCGAATGAGTCCAATCGATATCAGAATGTCTGAAACAGCCTCTTATAGACCGATACAGGTCACTTGATAAAAAGGGCCGACATGATGAAGACAGGAGTCATGGAGTGCCCGGAGTTCAACCTCGGGATGACGCTTGAAAGCGGACAAACCTTCCACTGGATGCCGGTGAATGATCTTGGTGGGGAGGGTTGGACCGGATGCATCGGATCGAACGCCATCACCCTCCGCCAACAGGGGGGACTTCTCCACTACCGGGGTGGTAGCACCCAGTTAATCAGCCGCTATTTCGCCTTTGATCATGATCTTGAGGTCATTCGCCTCTCCTGTGCCGGACATCCTGCTTCACTGAAGGCCTCGCTAGCATGCAAGGGCTTGAGGGTCATGCGACAACCTCTTTGGGAGTGCCTCGCCTCCTTTATCCTTTCGCCGATGAAGCAGGTGGCCCATATCCGCCAGATGAGTCTGGCCCTGCGGACAGGTTTTGGAAAACCGCTCAAGGGAACACCCGTGCCCGCATTTCCCGAGGCCCGATCACTGGCAGAGGCCGGCGAGAAGGAACTCCGCAAATGTGGACTCGGCTTTCGCGCGAAGAGTCTCCATGCAACGGCGCTTCTCGTCGCCTCGGGAGAGTTCCAACCCGAAGCTCTACGGGGAATGAGTACTGCGGCGGCACGCACCGAGCTCTGCAAGCTTCCGGGCATCGGAAGGAAGGTGGCGAACTGCATCCTGCTCTTTGCCTACGAACGCCTAGAGGCAGTCCCGGTGGATGTCTGGGTAGCTAGGATTCTCGGTTCGTTCCGCAGTCCAGGATCCCGAAAGATGACACTGGATCAACTGGAAAGTTATGGAGAACGACTGCTAGGACCCTATGCCGGATATATCCAGCAATACCTCTTCCACCAAGCCAGGACTGGCGAACTGGTACTGCCCAAGAAGAGAGTTCCTTGGAAAAAACCCGCTTTAGCCAAATCAATCACTTCCCATCGAGGAAGAAAAAGAGGATCAGTGATTTCATGACGGTCACAAGGATATCAAAGGAAAGGAAGGATGGGAGGCAACGGCGTGAGTGCTTCCCATTCCTTCTTTTTCTTTCGTGTCTGATCCATGCGACGCTCGTCATCCTGCTGGCCATCTTCTTTGCAAAACGGATGTCAGAGTTGTCGAAGGCACCAGACGAGCCACCTCCGCCCGAGGTAACCCTGGAGTTGCCCCCTCCCTCCAAGGAACGCCCATTTATCGAGGCCAAGGAACCGGTGGATCAAGCACCCGAAAAAGCACCTTTTCAATCGGACCAGAACACCAAGGCCGCAAGTGAACTGCCTCCGACCGGCAACATCCCTCTCCCATCCCAACAGGGTGTGAATCAGCCTGCGATGGAACTTCAGAACCAACGCCACACCGCCGGTGAAATACCGGCTTCGCAGGCGGGTAATAATGCTCCGTCACAGCCACCCAGTCCATCCTCCCCCCCCGTGCCTGCGACTCCTCCGGTACAGAAACAGGAGGAACGACCTGAGAAAGCAACCCCTACCCCCCTTCCATCGGCCACACCGGTCACCTCGCCGATGCCTACTCCTGGTTCCACCCCAAAGCCGACTGCAACTCCACCCCCTCCACCAAACAGCCTCAGACTTCTTGAGCCTCCTCTGGAACAGCCAAAACCATCCGATTCTAAGCCTCATAACCCCACGCAGACTGCCCAACAGACTCCCCCTTCGGCAGCACGCCCCCCTTCACAACCTGGCACTCAGGGATCCAAAAAGGGATACCAGCCAGAGACCCGTCAGACCGTCATCAGCGGTAACATCTCCAACAAGGGGCGCTCCTCGGTGGCGGCAGAAGCCACGCCGATCGGCCGCTACAAGAAGAGGATGTCGGATGCCATCGGATCGCGGTGGTATTATTATGTGAACGAGAGAATGGGACTCCTGAGCATCGGCACGGTGAATGTCGCCTTCAAGATCACCGCTTCAGGCAAGGTGATCGGCCTGCATGTCGTCTCAACCAACTCCAATGAGTCTTTGACGGATTGCAGCCTTCGTTCAATCATGGATGCCAAGCTTCCTCCGATACCCCCGGAAGTGGCCCAAACCCTCCAGGATGGTTCACTGGAAATCGAATACAGTTTCACCATTTACGATTAACATTCCCATTTATGCACTCGATGACACTGCTCGCCTCGGCTCCCGCTTTCGTAGAGTTTTTCGTGAAGGGAGGCTTTTTCATGGCTGTGCTCGTGATCCTTTCCATCTTCTCTCTGGCGGTCATTCTACAGCGTGCTCTTGTGATCAAGATGGATCGCGTCCTTCCACCTGTCGTCTCCAACGCACTCACCGCCTACAAGTCGGGAACACCGGTGGAGCCACTGCAAAAAGTCCTGGAGAAGGAACCATCCGCCCTTTCGCGCGTACTCCTGAGCGTCCTACAGCATAGGGACTGGCCCCGTGCTGAGATCTTGGATGCCGTCCAGACAAGGGCACGCCATGAGATTTCAAGACTGGAATCGGGACTGGTCTTCCTCGAGATCACCACAGGCATCTCTCCCTTGCTCGGACTACTCGGAACTCTTTCCGGTCTCGTCGGTATCTTCGGGAATATCGGTGATCACGGAGACCCGCAGCGTGTCGCTAGCGGCATCTCCGAGGCCCTGAACTGTACAATCGTGGGACTCGGAGTGGCCGTTCCGAACCTGATCGCTTACAACTACTTTACCCGTCGCGTCGAGGTGGTAGCCATCGAACTGGAGTCCGAAACCACGGAACTGATCACGAAGCTTTCGTTGGGACGCAGCCGCTAGGGCACTTCCTTTCATGTTAACTGGCCTTCTCGGTCAATTCCAAGGCATCGAGTTTCTCGATGATATCGGCACAGATCTTCCTGTGAGAGGGCATCATCGCGTGGTGTGCTGCCCAGACAATCCGGTCAGTTGCCAAGCGCATCCTTGAGCTGGATGACGGGATGATCATGAGATCAAGCGGCGTCCAGTAGCTGTAGGTCGGATACTCCAGTGCCGTCTCATCGAAGGCGTCCAGGTCCTTGAGAAAGTCACTCCCCGGACGCATCTCACGAGCACCCTGCCCACGGTGCAGGTAGGCAAGCCATGTTCCACGATGAGGCCCCGAAATGGCGAAAAAAGCCTTGGTACGATGGAATGCATGCATCCGGTGGAGGTAGTAGCGGGAGATCAGGCACCCCATGCTGAAACCGATGACGGCAAAGGGCTCCTTGGGGAGAAAGGCCTCGTTGACCATCACCTCAAGTTTACAGGCCAGATCCGCAATACCGTGACGTCCGTCACTGGGATGGAGAGAGGGGACGAGGCAACGGTGCCCATGAGCAGAAAGCTGCTTCACAAGTTTTTTAAAAATACTTCCCGTATCGTAGAGGCCGTGGATAAGGAGGACATTCATGGGAGGATTACGTGCGGACGCAGCAGTCAGTACCGGAATGGATCAGGCAGGGTAAAAGCACTATCGATCACCCTGATCTCGGGACACTCGAAGGCCAGCACCTCGATGACATCGAAACGGAAGGTAATGTCCGGCCTCTTGAGAAGGTTGAGCCAGTGCATGGCCCCCTGCCTGATGAGACGCTGTTTTTTAGGATCAACGGCATCAAGAGGCCTTCCTAGTTCCTCACTCCGACGGGTTTTTACCTCAGCGAAAACAAGCGTCTCTCCATCCCTGCAAATCAGGTCCACTTCTCCCCCGCCCGGAGCACGGAAATTTCTCCTGAGGATCTTCCAACCCAGCCTCCTCACATGTCGGGCAGCCTCCATCTCACCCCAGCATCCCAGAGCCAGGTGCCCCTCAGAAATCGAAGGAGGGTTGGTCGACCGGCGCAAACCCCAAGCGATGATGCGGACAAGGTCCATACTCCCGTAACATAGACACATGTTCAGCCGTGGCATAGCCCCGATGACGGGCAAATCCGTACTGGGGGTATTCCCGGTCCAGTTCCTCCATGATGCGGTCTCGGGTCACCTTGGCCAAGATACTGGCGGCCGCTATGCTGAGGCTGATCCCATCGCCACCAACCAGGGCCGTCTGCTCCACAGGCAACCCCTTGACCGGCAAGCCATCGACGAGGGCATGGGCTGGAGGATGTCCGATTTCATGAAGAGAAAGTAAAGCTCTCTTCATGGCAAGAGCGGTGGCCCGGAGGATATTCAGCTCTCCGATCTCCTCGGAAGAAGCTGTTCCCAGCGCGAAGAATAGGTGGCTGTTATCAGTTAATCGGTCATAAAGCGCGTCTCGCTGCACGTGATTCAGCTTCTTGGAGTCATCGAGTCCCTCCAGTTGGAATCCTTCGGGCAGAATCACGGCGGCAGCCACCACCGGTCCAGCCAGAGGCCCACGTCCAGCCTCATCCACACCGGCCACGGGACGGACACCTTGGGCATGGAGATTCTCTTCATGAAAAAGAGAAGGGCCCCGGGAGCGTTTGCTCTTGGGACCCCTTTCAGAGTTTGGCCCGCGACGCTTTGTCGTCATCGGACCTGAAATTCAAGATTGTTTAGGCAACTTCCTGTGCCTTCTCCTTCACCGTGACAGCGGCCTTGCCCTTGCGGTTGCGGAGATAATTCAGCTTGGAGCGGCGGATCGAACCACGCTTTTCGATTTCCACCTTGGCAATACGGGGAGAATGAACAGGGAACACTCGCTCCACACCCTCTCCGAAACTGACGCGACGAACGGTGAAATTGGCGTTGATGCCTGTGCCCTTGCGGCCGATCACGATACCCGAATACTTCTGGATACGCTCCTTGTCACCTTCGATCACGCGTGTGTGAACACAGATGGAATCGCCTACTTCGAAATGGACGATGTCGGTTTTGAACTGCTCTTTTTCAATGGTGTTGATGATGCTCATGACAGGAATAATGGCCGAAAATTGGTCTAAAGTGGTCTGGTAGAATGCCTCCCTGAACCACTCTTGGCAAGAAGTAATCACCCCATAGCAACAAGTCACTCAAAAGCGGAAACCTTTTTAGCCTTCAGTCTCCCCCCGGCATCCTTCATAGTTAAGTGATGCGTCTTGTCCTTGCAGCCACCGGAGCCAGCGGATCGATTTATCTCCAGCGCCTGCTCCATCATCTGGGCCACGGTGCGGGGGGAGACCACGAAATTCACCTGGTTCTCTCACCCTATGCGAAGCAGGTGATCCACGAGGAGATCGGCTCATTAAAACTTCCCGCCGGTGTCATCGAACACAACGAGAAGTCGATGAATGCACCCTTCGCAAGCGGAAGCGCCCTCTTTGACGGAATGGTGGTGATGCCCTGCTCCATGGGCACTGTGGGACGGATCGCCGCGGGCACCAGTGAGAACCTGATCCTGCGCGCCGCCGATGTCTTCCTCAAGGAACGCCGCAAGCTCATCCTGGTTCCCAGGGAGACCCCGTGGAATCTCATTCATGCTCGCAATATCGTGACCGTCACGGAGGCAGGTGCCGTGGTGATGCCCGCCTCCCCTTCATTCTACAGCCTTCCGAAAAACTTCGATGAACTTGCCGACACGTTGGTCTGGCGGGTACTCGATCAACTTGGCATCCCGGCCCCT
>CAINEX010000083.1 GCA_903847935.1 uncultured Spartobacteria bacterium
CGACAAGGTGGTCTACTATTTTGTTCCCAAAATCATTAAGTATTACCTTGGTGAGGATGCGATCCTGCCGAATGTCGATACCTACCTGGCAAGCGAACCTGAAGACCGTGTCTTCATCCTGGAGAACCTCGAGAAGCTCGTGGTGAAGTCGGCCAATGAGGCCGGCGGCTACGGCATGCTCATGGGACCTTGGGCAAGCAAGGAGGAGATCGAGACTTTCCGCGAGCAGGTGCGGGCCAATCCTCGCAATTTCATCGCCCAGCATCCGATCTCCCTCTCGCGTCACCCAACTTGGTGCAACACCGATCTAGGTGGAGGATTCGAAGGCCGTCATGTCGACCTTCGACCCTACATTCTGTATGGGGAAAAAATCACCGTCACCCCCGGCGGCCTGACACGGGTTGCGCTCCGCAAAGGATCACTGGTGGTGAATTCCTCCCAAGGCGGCGGCTCCAAAGATACCTGGGTCCTTCATGGTGACTCTTGATCGAACAACACTTTCCCCGTTATCCCCTTCCCAAATGAGCGAACCTCTCATCCCCACGGCCCAGAAGCCGATTTCAAACCGACGCAACAGTCTCGTCATGCTTTCCCGTGTGGCCAATTCCCTCTACTGGATGAGCCGCTACATCGAACGCTCGGAGAATGTTGCCCGACTGCTCGACGTGAACCTTCAGCTGATGCTCGATTTCGCCGATTTCAACGACGAGCAACTCAAGGAGCATTGGCTCCCGATCCTCCGCTCGGCCGGTGACGAGGAGACATTCTTCAAGCTGTATGAGAAGGCAGACAGCGAGAGCGTCACTGAGTTCCTGACCTTCAGCGAAGAGAATCCCAACTCCATCATCTCCTGTCTCTTCTCCGCGCGTGAAAATGCGCGTCAAGTACGTGATCAGATTTCGCTCGAGATGTTCGAAACACTCAACGAGTGCTACCTCTTCCTGAAGTCGAGCAATTCCCGGGAGGTCTGGCAGAACGGAGCCCATGAATTCTATCAGCAGATCAAGAAATACTCCCATCTCTTCCAAGGACTCACTGGATCGACCTTCACCCGGAATGAAGGATACGAGTTTATCAATCTTGGAAAATTTCTGGAACGTGCGGACAAGACGACGCGTATCCTCGATCTCAAATATCATATTCTGCTCCCCAGCGTGGCGGATGTGGGTGGGGCTGTGGATGCGGCCCAGTGGCAGGCAATCCTGCGCTCGGCCAGCGCTCTGGAAGCCTACCGCCGTTTCCATGTCGAGGACATCCTACCCAAGAAGGTTGCGGAGTTCCTGATCTTCTCGACCACCTTCCCGCGCTCCATCCGGGCCTGCATGCAGCATCTTGACCAGGATCTGCACCGCCTGAGCGGCAACGACCGCCGCGAATACAAAAGTCCCGAGGAGCGGGCCTTTGGCAAACTTCTCTCTGACATGAACTTCATGACCATCGAGGAAATCCTCAACAGTGGACTCCATGAGTTCCTTCAGCTTGTCCAGGCAACACTCGACCGCCTCGACGACCACATCTACCAGGAATACATGTACCATCCCCCCGTCGATACCCAGGCGGAGATCCTTCTTCATCAGCAGCAAATGCAGCAACAGCAA
>CAINEX010000084.1 GCA_903847935.1 uncultured Spartobacteria bacterium
ATCGGCCTCTTTTGTTGTATGCCCCACTCTCAGGCCAGTACCAATAGCACTCATGCAACAAACGCGATCCAGATCCTCTTTATTGGGAATAGCTTCAGTTTCGGCCGCGTCGATCCGGTGATGACCTACAACTGGCGAGAGGTCAGTGATCTGACAGCGGCCTCGAGCGATGCGTATCCCTATGATACCCACAGCTATCCTGCTCCCCATGACTCAAATTACTCTTACACCAATGCCGAGGCCATAGCCGGGGGGTATTATCAGCCGCACCCATGGGGAGGAGTGCCGGCAATCTTCAAACAACTGACCATGGAGATGGGCCTCAACTACAGTGTCTCCCACTCCCTTAGAAGCTCGGCCACGTTGAAGGGGCAGTTTCTGAACATGTATGCCACGAACGGCTACTGGAATACCCGTGGCAATGTCACCAATCAGCCTTGGGATGTCGTCATTCTCCAAGAGAATAGCAGCAGGCCCCTACCAAAGAACAAGTCAGGAGATCCTCAATTATTCCAGCTCTATGCCTACGAATATCAGCAACTCATCAACAAGGGGCTGGCGACGAATTTCAGCGAGTCCCAATACATTACAAACGGAAGCACTAAGATCTACTCGATCCCGGCGAACCCAAATGCCAATCCGAATACCAAGGTCTATCTCGAGGAGACTTGGGCCTATCCCCAATATGTGGAGAAACATTACCAGACATCAGGCGATGATTACACTGCTTCCGGGGAGCCTGTTCTCAAGCTGAATTCCAGCAACAAGCCTTATTTCGATACCCTCTATTACACGAATGCCCGATCAACGATAAAAAACCTCTACGCCATGACGACGGATCTGCACATTTCCTACCAGAAAGCGTATGCCTCCAATACGAATTCAATGGGGTCTAACAACTATGCGGGGATTATCCCGGTAGGGGATGCCTTCCAACTGGCTATTTCTACCAATATCACAAAGGGAAGAAACTTTTATGCAGCAAACTATGAATACCTCTCCGATACTGCTTCGATTGATCTCTGGTGGCATGATCGAATGCACGCCAGTGTCTATGGATCGTATTTGAGCGCCCTGACGATCTTCGGTAAGGTGACAGGAATCGATCCCTACACCTTCGGCACAAATGATCAGGCGGCCGAGGAACTCGGTATCAGTCCCACGGCGGCCGGTAAACTCCAATGGGTGGCGAGCAAGACGCTGGGCTTCAAGCGTTAGGAATGTTCAGGAAATGCTGAAATTTTTCAACGTGTTTTAAGTAACGCGATGGATGCATTGATGTTGCTTGGACATGAAATTCCTCTAGGGATAGACGGATGAATTTCTCGGAAACGAAAAAATCAGTTTCCTTTGTCTGGCTTGCGGCCCTCGGTGTCGTCTTTGGGGATATCGGCACGAGCCCTTTATACGCTTACCAGACCGCGGTGAATCTGACGGGGGCTGCACAGGCTGTTCCCGTTGCCTCACTGATCATCTGGACGGTCATCCTCGTGGTCAGTGTGAAGTATGCCTTCATTCTCATGAGGGAGGACTTCAAGGGGCAGGGAGGGGTTTTTGCCTTGTTCGCCCTTCTCAAGGAATCCCGCAATGGCACCCCTGTCAGCTTCGGCATGATTGCCGTGGTCGCCTTCGGAGCAGCGCTGATGCTGGGAGACGGCACACTCACCCCCACGGTCTCGGTGCTCAGCGCCGTGGGTGGCGTCGTGACGATTGAGCCCAAACTTGCCGAGTATGTCCCAGGAGTCTCGATCCTCATTCTGATCATCCTGTTTGCGGTGCAACGGTTCGGAACAGGCAGTATCGGTGCGGTCTTTGGTCCGATCATGCTCATTTGGTTCGCAGTCATCGCGGTTCTGGGTGCCTATCAGATCTATCTTCACCCCTCCGTTCTTGAGGCTTTCAACCCGATGGAGGGAATCTCCCTGTTGACTTCCTGGGGGTGGAAGGGACTCTTCATCATCGGCGCCGTGGCTCTGGCTGTCACCGGTTCGGAGGCTCTTTATGCCGATCTTTCCCACTTCGGAAGGGCTCCGATCCTGCGCGCCTGGTTCCTGGTTACATTTCCGGCGCTCCTGATCAACTACCTCGGTCAGGCCGCCTACATTGAGGGGCACCCCGGTTCCGCTTCCAACACCGCGCTCTTCTTCATGCTGTGTCCCAACTCGCTGAAGGGTCCGCTCGTCGTGCTCGCTACGGCCGCGACGGTCATCGCCTCCCAGGCCCTCATTAGTGCTGTCTTCACTCTTTGCCGGCAGGCGAAGTCTCTGGACCTCTTCCCTCCTCTCATGGCGAAGCATACCAATGACCGGATGAAGGAGCAGATTTATATCCCTTCAGCCAACTTCGTGCTGGGATTGGTGTGCGTCCTCCTTGTCGCTATTTTTAGGACTGGTGACTCACTGGCCAATGCCTACGGAGTGGCGGTCACCGGAGCGATGGCCGTGACCTCCGTGCTCTGGGGAGCGGTGATGTTCACACGGTCGACAGTGCCGCGGTGGAGGACACTCATCGTACTCGTTCTTCTGCTGACGCTTGACCTGACTCTCTTTGTCTCCTGTTCGACCAAATTCCTTGCCGGGGGCTACATCCCATTGTGCTTCGCATCGGTCATGATGCTGCTCATGTTCACATGGCACCGCGGATGGAAGCTCATCAGCGAATCGATGAAGGGAGGAATGACCCCGGCGGAACTCGGAAATGCCTTGGCCAAGGAGACGGCACCTCGCATCCAGGGCACCAGGGTCTATGTCACCAGACAGCGGACGCCCGAAAGCTCGATTTTCTCGATCCGGGAATTCCAGCGTGAAACCGGTACCATCGCGGAGGGGGTCGTGATCCTGATGATCCCATCCAATTGGTCCGATCCGCATAGGGTTGTCGGCGAGCCCACCTTGACTCGTCATGAGGGGGGACTCTGGGAAATCTCCGTGCCACACGGCTACATGGTGGATGCGGATGTCCCTGCTAGTCTCCATGCTGCCTCCGAAGCCAGCCAGGGTGGTTTCACCTTTGACCCCGAAAACACATTTTACATCTTTCCAAAGCCATTCCTGGCCTTGGAAGGGGGGGCTCGGATGCCATCGTGGCAGCGACGTATCTTTGCGTTCCTGGTGAGGAATGTGGTTCTCCCGGATACGCTCAAAATTCCTCCGCGCAACCTGATCGTCTACTTCGACTACATCGAGGTCTAGGTGTCCTCCTGCGGGAACGACATCAGCCCGATGACGTGTTCCCGGAGGTCTTAGGCCCGGGGTTCCTTGGCCTAGATCGATTTTTGCTCGGTGCGTGAATAAAAAAAACGGCGTTCGCCAAGACGAACGCCGTTCTGAAACTTATCGATGGAACTTCAGCCGATCAGTTCAGCCACTGGACCTTGCCGGTCTGAAGGTTGTAGACAGCGGGAACGACCTTGATCTCTTTGGAGAGATTCTTGAGAGCCGAATCATTCCTGATCCTCTCTGCCATGCGCAGGGCGTTGCATTGGATCGAGTTGGCTAGCAGGTCTCCCTGCTCCTTTTTGGCCTCCGCAACGGCGGGCTTGATCTGGTTCACGATGCTATTGATGTGAGCGGGTACATGACCGCCGGCGACAGTAGCCTTCACCGCACCGCAACTCTGGTGGCCCATCACGACAATCAGGCGAACACCGAGATGCTCGACGGCATACTCGACGCTTCCGAGTCCGATATCATCGACCACATTACCTGCCGTACGCACGACGAACAGACGGTTGAGATTCTGGTTGAAGATGATTTCCGGTGAAGTGCGCGAATCCGAGCAGGTCACGATGGTCGCGATCGGGTGCTGGCTCTTGAAGGAATCCGCGCGGGCGGCTTCCGTGGGCTTTCCGGAACTCACGGGAGAGGCGACATAAGTCGCATTGCCTTTCTTGAGAGTCACCAGGGCGGACTCTGCGTTGACAACGCTGACCTCGTGGGAATCAGCCGTGAATCCAACGCCGGTCAGTGCGATGAACGCTGTGATCACGGAGAGATGTTTTTTCATAGGGCTACGTTAGATGTGATTAGAGTTACAAATCCTTACCAGCCGAGGATCAGCGCGAAGACCAGCGGGGCAACGATCGATGCATCGGACTCGATGATGTGCTTCGGCGTGTTGATGCCGAGCTTGCCCCAGGTGATCTTCTCGTTCGGGACTGCGCCGGAGTAACTGCCGTAGCTCGTCGTCGAGTCACTGATCTGGCAGAAGTAGCCCCAGAGAGG
>CAINEX010000085.1 GCA_903847935.1 uncultured Spartobacteria bacterium
CAGGCGCTCGTTGAAGGCATTGATCAGAATCAGGATGAAGATGAGGCGGGGTACCGAATAGAGGATGTCGACCACCCTCATCATAACATTGTCAAAACCGCCCCGCGCGGAGCCTGCGATCAGTCCATAACTTGTTCCGATAAGTAGGCTGATTGCTGCTCCGCAGATACCGACCAGTAATGAGACCCTTCCTCCTTCAAGGATCCGGAAGAGCATGTCACGGCCGTTGAGATCGGTACCGCAGGGGTGAGTAAAACTTGGTGCGGCGTAGGATGCCTCTCCGGGCATTCCGCTTGAGGGAGCCATGAAAAGGGGTCCGATGATCACGAGGAGAGTCATCACGGAGAGGACCAATGAGGGGAACAGTGCCTGCCTGGGGAGAGAAAATTTCATTTATCCTTGGATCCTGCGATCAAGCAGCCTGTAGGAGATGTCGACGATCAGGTTGAAAACCATCAGGAGAACGCAGTAGACGATGACGACTCCGCCCAGAAGGAAGCCATCGCGGTTCAGGATGGAGTTCACGAAGAAGCCACCCGCGCCCGGGACATGAAAGATGGTCTCCACAACGATCGATCCAGTGAGCAGGTTCGCGGCCAGTGGGCCCAGGTAGGAGATCACGGGCAGAATGGCCACCCGGAGCGCATGGCGAAGAACCACGGTCGAATCGGAGAGTCCCTTGGCCCTTGCCGTGCGTACAAAGTCCTCCGTGAGCGTCTCACGGAGACTGTCGTGGAGTAGTCTGGCAATCACCGCGGCGCAGGGAATGGCAAGCGTGAGCGCCGGCAGCAGAAGCTGAGTAGGGGCTCCCCAGCCCCCGACCGGAAGCCATGAGAGTTTGATCGCAAACACGAGGATCAGAAGTGGTCCCAGGACAAACGAGGGGAGGGAGATGGCCAGAAGAGTCAGGCTTAGCGCCAGCCACTCACTGGTGGAGCGTGGACGTGCCGCCGCAAATGTTCCGAGCCAGATGCCTCCCACAAGCGCTAGGAGGAATGCCATAGCTCCCAAAGTGAGCGTCACCGGCAATGTCTGAGCCAGGATCTCATTCACCGAACGGTTCCGGTATTTTGTGGAAAGTCTCAGATCCCCGTGCAGCAGATCTCCGAGGTAGCCCCTGTACTGATCAAGAATGGGGCCATCAAGCTTGTACTTGGAGAGGAGTTGCTTCTCGATGGCCGGCGGAATCTTGCGCTCCGAATCAAACGGTCCGCCCGGTGAGAGACGGATCAGAAAAAAGGTGATCGTGATGACGCACAGCAGAACCACTGGCATGGAGACGATGCGTCGGAGCATCTGACTAGGCTGAAGGCTGAAGGCCTAAGGCTGAAGGCAAAAATGAAGGCTTTCTGATCCCTGGCCGATGACAAAAGACCACCGAAACTGATCAGGATTCTACCTTTCTGTCTAAATACCTTCAGCCTTTTTAACTGCTATTCCGCAGGAACAGCCGCCGCCACGATTTCCGCAAAACCACGCGGATCAAGGCTGGCTCCTCCTACCAAGGCCCCGTCAATATCCGGCTGCTCAAGGAGCACTCGGGCATTGTCTGACGTGACGCTTCCTCCGTACAGGATACGGGAACGTGAGGAAACTTCAGGTCCCCAGATCTTGGAAAGGTAGGCACGGATGAAATGATGAGCCTCTTGAGCCTGCGCGGGGGTTGCAGTGAGTCCTGTGCCGATGGCCCATACAGGCTCGTAGGCCACGATGATCTCATCGATCTGATCCTTGCTCAGGCCCTCCAAGGCTCCACGAAGCTGACCTTCCAGCACGGTCTTTTCCTGACCGGCCTGTCGCTCTTCAAGCGTCTCGCCAATACAGAGGATGGGACGGATTTCAGTGGCAAGCGCCGTGATGATTTTACGGCTCGCCATTTCGTCAGTTTCGCCAAAGAGGCGTCTCCGCTCACTGTGGCCCACCAGTACGAAGCGGACAAAGAGATCACGGAGCATGGTGGCTGAGATTTCACCCGTGAAGGCACCCTTGGATTCCGGTGACATGTTCTGGGCACCGAGACGGATCTTCTGGGTCCCATCCAAGATTTCCGAAGCCTTGGCAAGGGCTGTGAAGGAGGGGATCAACGTGATATCGACATTTTCCACCGTCTCGATCTCCCTGTTGAAGATTTCAAGGTAGGGAGCGACCTCCGAGGAGGTCATGTTCATTTTCCAGTTGCCGGCGACGAATTTTTTACGGGGTATGG
The DNA here is from genome assembly GCA_903847935.1 of uncultured Spartobacteria bacterium. Classification (GTDB taxonomy): domain Bacteria; phylum Verrucomicrobiota; class Verrucomicrobiia; order Chthoniobacterales; family UBA6821; genus UBA6821. Next base: position 2,207 of record CAINEX010000085.1, read on the forward strand.
GCATATTAAGGAGCTGATCGTCTTCTAGTTTTTATCGTCGAGAGAAGCGACTCCCGGAAGGGTTTTTCCTTCGAGGAGTTCCAGTGAGGCCCCTCCTCCGGTGGATGCATGGGTGACCTTGTCGATCACGCCGAACTTCTTGGCAGCAGTCGCCGTATCACCTCCTCCGACGATGGTGATGGCACCGGATGCTGTGGCCGCAGCAACGGCCTCCCCCATCGCCTTGGTGCCCTCTGCAAAGATATCGAACTCAAAGACGCCGCAGGGACCGTTCCAAACGATCGTTTTCGCTGAGGCGATCACCTTAGCGAAGAGTTCGCGTGTCTTGGGGCCGCAGTCAAAACCCTCCCAACCATCGGGGATTCCGCTTTCGACCGTGGCCGTGCCTGTATTCGCAGTTGGGGAGAACGCATCTCCGGTGATGAAGTCGACCGGCAAATGAATGCGGGCACCCTTCTCCTTGGCCTTGGCCACGAGTTCTTCCACGATCTCGGCGCCAGCCGGATCAAAGAGGCTGTTACCGATTTTCATGCCGTTCAGTACCTTGAGGAAGGTGTAGGCCATGCCGCCTCCGATGATGATGTCGTCAGCCTTCTCGACGAGATTCCGGATGAGTGGGATCTTGTCGGCGATCTTGGCACCTCCGAGGATGGCAAGAAGAGGACGATTTGGGTTCTCAAGAACCGCGGCAAAGGCTGCCAACTCCTTCTCGACGAGGAAACCTGCGACTTTCGAGGGGAGATCGACACCCGTGACGCTTGAGTGGGCGCGGTGAGAGGTGCCGAAGGCATCATTCACGTAGACATCGGCGAGCTTCGAGAGGCTTGCGCGAAAGGCAGCCACCTTTGCCGGGTCAGCCTTCACGCTGTTCCCCTCCGCGTCCTTGGCCTTGCCCTCTTCCTCGATGTGGAAGCGGACATTTTCAAGCAGGACGACCTCACCCGGTTTCAGATCGGCACAGGCAGCCTCAACTTCGGTTCCAACGCAATCCTCGAGGAACTTCACCGGCTTTCCGAGGAGTTCCTGAAGCTTTTCAGCGACGGGCTTGAGTGTGTATTTGGCGACACGCTCACCGTTTGGGCGGCCAAGATGGCTGGCGAGAACAACGGAGGCTCCCTGATCCAGGGCATGCTGGATGGTGGGTAGGGCGGCGGTGATGCGCTGAGTATTGGTGATTTCTCCGGTCTGCTTGTCCTGAGGAACATTGAAGTCGACGCGGATGAAGACTCGCTTGCCTGCGAGGTTAAGGTCTTTGATTGTTTTTTTGGCCATGTTCGGAATGGAGTCTTTGGGTAATGAAAAGAAGAGGGCAGGAAATTCAGGAATCAAGATTCCCGGTCTCCTGCCCTCAATATGAGATTGGAATTAGGCGGTTACCTTCTTGAGGAGGTCGACACAACGGTTGGAATAGCCCCACTCGTTATCGTACCAGGAGACCAGCTTGAAGAAATGATCGTTGAGTTCGATGCCGGAACCCGCATCGAAGATGCTCGAGCGGGTGTCATGGATGAAGTCGCTGGAGACAACCTCATCCTCGGTGTAACCGAGCACACCCTTCAGGTAGGTCTCGCTTGCCTTCTTCATGGCCGCGCAGATCTCCTTGTAGCTGGTGGCCTTAGTGGTCTTCACGGTGAGATCGACCACGGAAACGGTCGGCGTGGGAACGCGGAAGGCCATGCCGGTGATCTTTCCCTTCACTTCGGGACAGACAAGGGCGACAGCCTTTGCTGCACCCGTGGTGGAAGGGATGATATTGATGGCTGCAGAGCGTCCACCCTTCCAGTCCTTCTTGGAGGGGCCGTCCACCGTCTTCTGGGTGGCGGTGTAGCTGTGCACGGTCGTCATGAGGCCCTCCTCGATGCCAAAACCTTCCTTCAGGAGGACATGAACCACGGGAGCGAGGCAGTTGGTGGTGCAGCTGGCGTTGGAAATGATGCTGTGCTTGGAGATATCGAGCTTATCGTCGTTCACACCCATCACGACAGTGATGTCTTCGTTTTTGGCAGGGGCGGAGATGATGACCTTCTTGGCGCCGGCAGTGATATGACCCTTGGCCTTCTCACCTTCGGTGAAGAGTCCAGTGGACTCGATGACAACATCGACATTGAGATCTTTCCAAGGAAGAGCTGCGGGCCCCTCCTTAACGGCAAGGCACTTGATCTTGTGGCCATTCACCACGAGCGTGTCATCCTCCTCAACTTCGGGAGAGGATTTCTCACTATGGACTTCGCCCTTGAAGACTCCCTGAGTGGAATCGTATTTGACGAGGTAGGCTAGGTTGTCGGCTGGTACGAGATCGTTGACAGCGACGACTTTGTATCCTTTTTCGAGGAGCCCCTGTTCGACGATTGCACGGAAGACAAGGCGGCCGATGCGACCGAACCCATTGATGGCGATATTTGGCATGATGTTGTTGTTGGATGCCCGCGTTGGGGGTTCGCGCGGAAACGAAAATTGTTAGGAGGCAGCGTCTTTCGCGTCAAATCTAATCGGTATTGGTGCCGGACGATCTGCGATCATCGGAACGAAAGCCAAGACGGTCGAGGATCTCTTCTAGAGTCTGTTCGTGAGAGAGTCCTGTCGCATCGATTTTAAGATCCGCTGCCTCCTCGTAAAGGGGCAATCGTGATTCTAGAAGAGAGTTGAATGTGCTGCGGGGGTTTTCCACTTCGAGAAGTGGACGTTTTCGGTTGCGGGAGGCGCGGGTAAACAGTGTCTCCGGGTCCGCATGCAGCCAGACCACCCTGCCGATGAGGTGGAGTAGTTCGCGGTTTTCCTTCCGCAGGATGGCTCCGCCACCGGTGGCCAGGACGATGCTCTGGTGTTCGGTAAGTCCGCGTAGTTCTTGGGTCTCCATGTTCCGGAAGATCTCCTCCCCTTGCGAGGCGAAAATCTCGGAGATGCTCCTGCCTTGGCGCTCTGTGATGAGGTCATCGCTATCAGTGAAGGTGTATCCGAGAGAGGAGGCCAAGCGGCGACCGATACTGCTCTTGCCGCAACCCATGAAGCCGATCAGGACGATGTTTGGGTGCCTTGGTTCCATGATTGAGATCATATGCCTCGAACGGAGAGATTGGGAAGAGGTGAAAGATTTGATGAAAGAATCAGCCTGATTGGAAGCGGATTGATTGAATCGACCCGCTCACTTACGATCTAACGATGAGTTCTAAAAAAACCAAGGGATCCGGAGCCAAGCCTACCCCGCCGAAAGTAGCCCCGCTTGTCGGCGTGGTCATGGGTAGCAAAAGTGATTGGGAGACAATGAGTCATGCCGTGACGCTGCTCGGGGAGTTCGGTGTTCCTTGCGAGTACCGCGTGGTCTCGGCCCATCGGATGCCTGATGCCATGGCCATTTATGCCAAAGAAGCGTCAGGCAGAGGGCTTCGCGCCATCATCGCAGGTGCTGGTGGGGCAGCTCATCTTCCGGGTATGATCGCCGCTCAGACGACGGTACCCGTTCTGGGTGTACCAGTGAAGAGTCGTACCATGGAGGGCTTTGATTCGCTTCTCTCCATTGTCCAGATGCCGGCTGGTATTCCTGTGGCAACCTTTGCCATCGGAGAGGCAGGTGCCAAGAATGCAGCCCTCTTCGCCGTGGCCCAGTTGGCGATTCATGACAAGAAACTGTCAGCCCTCTTGCAGAGATATCGCTCCGCGATGACCAAGGCGGCGACTGGAAGCCGACTTGATCCACTCTTATCATTGAAGGCCGTCAAGAAAGTTGGTCACTAAAACTAACATTTTGTTCATTTCTTTTTTAAGGTGAGAGCAAGGATTGTCGAAGGGGAAGTTGGGATCTCTGAATCCGTGGGAGTGCTCCGCGGCGGAGGAGTGGTCGGCCTCCCCACGGAAACAGTCTACGGACTGGCTGCAGATTGCTTTAATCCGATCGCGATAGCCCGGATCTTCGAGGCCAAGGAACGGCCCTTGACCGACCCATTAATTGTCCATTTACCAGAAACTAAGTGGCTTGATCGGGTGGTTTGTTTAGCTTCCCCTAAGCAGCATGCCATGGTGGATAAACTTGCGACCGCCTTCTGGCCAGGTCCCATGACGCTCCTCCTACCCAAGCACCCTGACCTTCCTGAACTGGTGACATCAGGATCCGAGTGGGTAGCTGTGCGAGTGACTTCGCATCCACTCTTCCAAGAAGTGCTCCGCCGCCTTGATTCCCCTCTCGCCGCTCCCAGTGCTAACCGCTTCGGGCGCATCAGCCCCACAAGTGCTGAGGATGTCCGAATTGAACTAGGGGAGAGGATTTCTTTGATCTTGGATGGTGGTAAGTGTGAGCATGGATTGGAGTCCACCATCCTGGCCCTCAGGGGTGAGTTCCTTGAAATCCTACGACCTGGCCCTATTACGCATGACCATCTGAAAGAATATGGACATATTCATGCATCGGAACCCGCGTTGAATGTTGTGAATAGTCCGGGAAGTCTTCCTGGGCATTATGCGCCAAAAAAAGAACTTCAAATCATCAATACGGACATCAATAGCTTTATTCCCAGGGAATCTTCCGGCTTGCTGGCCTTTGCTACGCCATTGCAGGAAATTATCAATCGATACTTACGCGTGGAGATTCTCAGTCCCTCTGGAGATCCACGTGAGGCTGCTGCGAATTTTTATGGAGCACTCAGGCGCCTAGATAACAGTAAAGCGGACATTCTTTACGCCGAACCGGTGACTGCCATGGGCATTGGGGTGGCCATCATGGATCGCCTAAAGAGGGCATCCTATGGATCTAAGAATAAAATCGGACATCAAAAGGACCAAAGTGCCCTCTTATGAGTGAAGGGAACCGCCAGAAAGAGGGGCTGAATACAAGAGCTGCTGGAGTTGTGGCCGGAGCGGTCATGCTCAGCCGTGTCCTGGGGTTGGCCCGTGAGTTGATCTTTGCCGGACTCTTTGGAGCGGGCCGTGGCATGGATGCCTTCCTGACAGCTTTCCGGGCACCTAACTTACTTCGCGACCTCTTTGCTGAGGGAGCACTTTCCACAGCATTTGTGACAGTCTTTTCCCAACGAATTGCAACCGAGGGGGAGGGCTCAGCTTGGAAGTTGGCCTCCAAAATGGCCACCCTGACCATCATCTTCATGAGCTTGCTCTCGCTCCTCGGTGTGATCTTTGCGGCCCAGTTTATCAGATTTCTTGCCCCCGGCTTCCCCGCAGAGAAGGCGGCGCTGACGATCCAACTCACCCAGATCATGTACCCCTTCATCCTGCTGGTCTCCTTGGCCGCCTTGGTGATGGGAATGCTAAACGCGACGAACCGTTTCACTGTGCCGGCACTTGCCTCCAGTTTCTTCAATATCGGCTCGATCGCCGGCGGCGTGGCCTTCGGATGGTGGATGGATCCCCACTTTGGCGAGCGCTCTCTGGTCGGCCTGGCCATGGGCACACTCCTGGGAGGCCTGCTGCAGCTTGGGGTCCAGCTTCCCGGGCTCTACAAGGCCGGATTCCGGTTCGTGCTTGATTTCAACTGGCGCGATCCCGGCGTGCGTCAGGTATTGTTTCTCATGTTACCGGCAGTGATCGCCGCAAGTGCCGTTCAGATCAATGTGATGATTAACAGCATCTTCGCCTCCTATCTCGGAAACGGCCCTATCAGCTGGCTCTCCTACGCTTTCAGGCTGATGCAGTTGCCGCTGGGGGTCTTCGGTGTGGCTGTCGCCACTGTAACCCTTCCGGTGATTTCCAAAGCCGCCGCTCTTGGTGAGATGGGACGATTTCGATCGACTCTCGCCAAGGCGATGCGATTGGCGGTCTTCCTGACGCTCCCTTCGGCTGTCGGGCTCATTGTGCTGGCACAGCCTATCATTGCTTTAATCTACCAGCGTGGAAAATTCGTGGACGCTGACTCACTTCACACCGCCGAGGCCCTTCAGTTTTATGCGATCGGTCTGGTCGGCTACTCCTGCATCAAGGTTCTCTCACCGGCCTTCTACGCAATCAATTACAAGTGGACGCCGATGATGGTCAGCTTCCTCTCGATCGGCATGAATCTGTTGCTGAACTGGGTCTTCATCTTCCGCCTTGGCATGGGACACAAGGGGCTGGCCCTCTCGACAGCCCTCTCCGCCACAGTCAACTTTACCCTACTTTATCTCCTGATGACCCGGATTTCCGGTGCACTTGAGACTCGTGCCATGGTCGACACGCTGGGGCGCTGCCTCCTTGCTGCACTTCCGATCGGACTTGTCGGGTGGCTTAGTCAGCCATGGCTCGCCTCAATGAACCATGCGCCCGTAATCGTCAGAATCGGCTCTCTCTTGCTGGTCATTGCGAGTGCGGGACTCCTCTTCGGCCTGATCAGCTGGGGACTGAAGATTGAAGGCTTTCAGGAATTCCTCGGGATTGTTTCGAGGAAACTGAAGAGGAAAAGGGTGGTTTAAACGAATTAATCCACTAGCTGTTGGCGGGAATATCAACTTTTCGCTCTAAGGACTCCCGAGGGGGTCCGGTGAAGTCGCCGTTTTTTCGCCTTCGTTGACTTTTAGCACCCCATATATATTGTCCGAAATTCAAGGGAAGCATTCGTAATCTGGATGCACGTTCTCTCCCGCAAAAACCCTCCAATGGAACTGCTGATCGGTCATGAGTGAAAAAAAGGAATTTGTTGACACGCCGTCCGGAGTGAAGTCCAAGGGACTCAAGAAGGGATCGATCTCGCTCATCGGTGCGGTGGCCATCGGGTTGGCCGCAACGGCCCCAGCTTACTCCCTGACCGGCGCCTTGGGGCCCGGTGCCCGCGAGGCGGGTTACCAACTCCCGATCATCTTCCTCATTGCGGTCATCCCGATGTATTTCGTTGCCCTGGCGTACAAGCATCTTACCGATGCGGTGCCGGATGCCGGCACGGTTTTCACTTGGGGATCCAAGGCGATTCTGCCACACATCGGTTGGATTGGTGGGTTCGCTTTAATGCTTTCCAGCATTCTTGCAGGAGTCGGAGCCGCCGGTATCACGGTGAACGCAGCCACCTCGGCGTTGGGGCTGGGGGATACTGCGCCGTGGGTGAAGGTGATGATCGCCGCCCTCTTCATTCTCTTCACAACATGGTTGGTTGCCCGGGGAGCCGAGGAATCCTCCCAAACCACGCTCCTGCTCACCATTCTCCAATTCGGGGGGCTTGCTCTGTTCACGGCGCTTTTGGTGATGAACGTCCTTCAGCATCACCGGAACCCGACGGCTGAGGCATTTTCTTGGGAATGGTTCAATCCCTTCGCCATTCATAGCGCCAGTGCTCTGATCGGCGGCTTTCTGGTGGCAATTTTCATCTTCTGGGGCTTCGATGCCTCCATGTCCATGTCCGAGGAGATGGACGGAAGTCCCGAGGAGTCCGGGCGCAGCGGTCTGACAGCGATCATCATCACCGTGATCACCTATGTGGTGATCGCCGTGGCCACCCTTGCCTACGCTGGCATTGACAGAGCCAGTCCCTCCAGTCTTACGAACGAAGCCAATATCAGCGATGTTTTTTCCGCCCTGGCACGCCAGACAGTCGGCCCAGTCGGTGCGCTGACCGCGGCCGCGATCGTGGGACTCTCTGCCTTTTCGGCTACCCTTTCGACTGTGATGTCGACGGTGCGCGGAGTTCTTTCAATGGCCACCTACAAGGCTCTGCCAAGGCATTTCGCCTCCGTCGATGAAGTCGCTCAGACCCCGAAATTCGCCACGTGGTTCATCGGGTTGACCACGCTCTTCATCTACGGTGCCCTCATTTTGGTCAGCGACCGTATCGTGGAGGACTGCGTCTACAGTGTGGGGATCGCGATCATGACCTACTACAGCGTAGTGGCGGTTTCCTCGGTCATCTATTTCTGGGATACCGCGTTCAAGTCCTGGCGCACCGCCATGGAGCAGGTCATCCTGCCCGGCATAGCGGCGCTGGTATTCATTCCGGTCGGCCTGCTTCAGGGATACCGCATGGCCCAACCTGATTACGAATCTGGCGGATCGTTGGCCGGGGTGGGCACCGTGTTCATTATCAGTGTGTTCAGTCTCCTTGGAGGTGTGCTACTGATGATCCTGTGGAACCTCAAAGAGCCCACCTTTTTCAGGGGCGAAACGCTTCCCCGTGAGCGAGCCCACCCCTCCTCAAGGAGTTGAAAGCAGCATAAGGCGAGGTGATCGTTCCACTCGCTGATACAATCAATGAAAGTTGGAATTATTCTGTCCGAACGGATTGTGACGCCTTGAGTCCGGTCCGAACCGTCCGGATAAAGGTCAGAAGTGCAGTGTAGAAACAACGATCGGGTCTGAGATGAACTTTCGGCGTTCTTGACTCGGGATTTTCAGGGGACAGATTCAGCGCTGCGGTGCGTTGACCAAATACTGCGCGCCTGCAGTCGTGCCGAAACATTCTGCACCGACTCCTTGGCATGGGAGTTGTCGTAGAAGCAATAGACAGACTTGAATCCCATGCCCTTTAGGATTCTTCCAACCCTTGTGAAGAGGACCTCTGCATCAGAGGCCAAGGCATCGACGGCGGCCCGGTACTCGTCACCTATTAACTCAGCCGGTTCGACGCCAAAGGCCAGATAAAGGGGTGTTCTGCGATCCAAATCAGGCAGGGCCTCCTTCTCAATCACTTCGGCCACCAGATCCAGTGGGTCATTGCAATCCACAACGATTCCGCCCGTTGGAACCTCTTTTTCCGTATCCAGAAGGAAGGGGTCCTGCAGCAAACTTGCTATTTCAGGCCGGGTTTTGTCGAAGTAGGCTGGGAAGATGGTTCGGCTGACCGAGAGGGCGACGATCCCCAGAACAAAGACAAGCGCAGCAATGGTCAGGGGAGGGGAAAGGCCGAGTAATGGGGCGCCGATGGCTGATTTTGAAGGGTCCCAAAGCGATTGGATTGCTAGGAATAGCATCCCGAACAATACCAGGGAACCGATGGAAGGAGCGATCCCCACAAGCAGGAATCCCCGCAGTGAGCGAACGACATGTCGGCGGTAATAGATCACGCAGGAAAAACCGGTCGCCCCGTAGAAGAAGGCAACGAGGATGCCAAGAGCCGAGAGGGTATCAATGATGGCGGACTTGGAGATCGCGCTGGCCACCACATAGAAGCCGACTGCCAACAGGGCCAGCACAGTGAGCGAGACGTAGGGGGTCTTGAACCGTGGGTGCATCAGTCCCAACTTTTCAGGAAGAACACCACGACGGGCCATCGAAAGAACCGCGCGGGAACCGGGCACCAAGGCCAACTGTGTCGAAGCCAAGGCGCTTGTAGCCACCGCTAGGAGTACGAGAAAACTGAACGGCCCAAGAACGCTGCCGGACATTTTGATCAGGATGAGTTCGGAGGCGTCGATGGAGGCAAAGTCCGTATCGCCAAGGTAGAAAACAACGGAGACGGCGACCAAGGTGTATGTGCCTACCAGGATGATGGTGGAGAGGAATCCGGCCTTTCCTCCGTCGGTCGGGTTCTGGCACTCCTCGGCAAGGTTCGTTGAGGCTTCCCACCCCCAGAAGGCGAACACGCCGAGCAGCATTGCCGCAATAAGAGGCTGAACGCCATTATGGAGCGGGTTCACCCATTGTTCTGAGAAGCCAGGCAGGCCGTGCTTCCATGCCGTGAATACCGCAACGCAACCGAAGATGATCAGGATGCCGACCTGAAGGTAAGAAAGGGTGGACTGTAGTTTGATTGAGGATTCAGAAAGGGTGATGGATAAAAACACCATGACAACGATGACAACCGCGGCACCTGAGATAATGACCGCGTGATTTTCGGAGAGGGAAGCCTGACCAAAAAGATGGAGACCATAGGTAAATGCGGTTTCAGCGAGACTGCCGGTGAGTAGGATGCCGCAAGCCGCAATGACCCACCCGGAAATATAGCCTGAGTGAACACCGATGGCACGCGTGACCCAGGAGTATGTTGTCCCGCAGTCTGGATCCCTGCGGTTAAGGTAGAGGAATGCCAAGGATGTCAATGCCATCGGGATAAAGGAAAGGATAAGGACGATCGGAGTCGCATAACCCACAAGGGCCACCATGGGCCCCAAGATTGAGGCAAGGGAGTAGGCGGGACTTGTGTTGTTAACCCCAACAGCTATGGCCTGCATCAATGTTAGGCCAACTTTCCCGGAATCCCGCGTTTCGGGTACATCGGAAGGTTTTTTTCCTGTATTTATATTCAACAACTCCATCCGTTAGTAAGTCGATTAACAATCAGCGAGAATAAAAACCATTGATTCATCAACGATGTCGATTTTATTCACGGGATTTGACGGTCGGAGTTCGTGAGCGATTTCATGAGGAGGCTAGGTCAAGCCGACACTTCTGACTTAGGCTGAGCTAGTCATACCAGTTCGGTACAAAGTCGATGAATTTTCTAAAAAAGACGGAGCGGGGCATTAAGAGACCTTCCTGCGACAAGCGAAAATGAGAGCCAGTGCTCCAAGTCCAAACAAAGCTTAGAAGGAGGGTTCAGGGACGGCCTGCGCAACAAATGCGTTCGCGATGACCATGTGAGCCGCCGTTGTCGGGTGAATGCCGTCCCAAAAGGTATAGTCGTTGCTATTCGCTCCAGGGACAGCTCCGCAAGCATCCGTCGCATTGGTGAATCGTAAAGTAAGAATCAAAGTTGGAAACTGACCAGGAAAAAAGGAATTCTTCATTTCAAATTATAAGATGATCTTTTATATTATGATGTCAAAAAATATTTAATGGATTTTCTTTATTACCATGAGAGAGTTCTTTTTCACTTCATGAATTATAAATTCCTTACACTATTCATATCCGTAGCTCTGGTGAGTTCAGGACTTCATGCAGCTTCCTCGCAAATTGGTGAGATTAGCACAGTTCCCCAAGGAAGCGGAGTCTTGACCAATGTGGCTTTTGCAAACCTTCAGGCTGGACAGTTCAATGTCGGGATGCAGGCAGTTGAACTCTACACCTACCCAGATTGGGAAAATCTCTATTTGACGGGTTACAGGAAAAATAAATGGTATGGTCCGGGTCCCCAAGGACTGATTGCGTATGAAAAGGCCAATCCCGCACCTGTCATCTTGGGACCCAATAATACGGAGCACTTGCTCGACAACCATCACAGGACCTATGCGCTCTATCTTCTCTCCACGACATATACAAACTCGACGAATGTCACGGTTACTGATCCTAGTTCCAACACCTACACGACTAACATTGGTCCTGCCCCGACAACAGTTTGGGTTGAGCAAATCGGTAATGGATCAAGTAAGAACATTGGTGATTTCTGGAAGTCGATGCAACTGGGCAACACGCATGGGCAAACGAACTTCCAGCCCACTCTGACAGACTTTCTTACCACTACGAATCAGCCAAGTTATGTCTGGAACTATAACGAGGGCATTCTGATCAGGGATCTCGTGAAGACGCCGCCTCCGTTCATCCCCAGCCTGACTGATGACACCTTAAGAAGTGTGGCAGGATCGATCAGCCAAAGCCAGGTCAATACGAACTACGCGCCACCTCTTGTCCAAGGAATGGGATATGTGGAACGGGGAAATGATAACGTGGTGCTTGATTATCAGGAGTTTTACTGGGCCAATTTCCTGAGATCCAAGATCTACTGGGCCACCACGACTCTGACTCTTGGTCAGAACCCCAACGCAATGTACAAGTTCACCAATTACGACGAGATGTGCGCCTTTGCAGCGAATCAACTCTGTCACGAAAAGGATGCTAAAGACCTTCCGGGATTTATTCCTTTTCCCTCGATCAATTACCCGGCCCCGTTGCCTCTCTTCCAGAGATACATTCCAAACGGCACGTTTCCTCTTTTGGCAACAGCCACTTCAGATGGTGCCTTCACGTTCACCAGTAGTGATTCCAATGTGATTACGATCGGATCTTACACGAACGGAGGAAATACAAACTACTTTGGTACCCTAGTCGGTACGGGTAATGTATCGATCACGGCCAGCGTAGAGGTGGCAACGAATTCGACAAACGGCGGGCTGACTCTCTTCGCTGCAAATTCCGCGACGAGATCCACCACGATCACCAAGGCCACGCAAAAAATTATCTACTCGGCACCCCCGACGTTGTCTTTTTTCAAAGGGGCCACTTATACAATCGATGCCTCGGCTCCCGGTGGTCCAATCGCCTTCCGTAGCAGCAACAGAAACGTCCTCACCGTCGACACGAATGGCGTTCTCACTGTGCAAGGTCGTGGAAAATCCGAAATCACTCTCACGCAAAACGGAGGGAGTAATTTTTATAACGCTACGGTCAGATTTATCGTCACGGTCCGGTAGTACCCGCTGACCGAAACGCACCCCTAAAAAATGGGGTGCATGACGAATACGATCGGCGGATCATAATTTAATTTCCGCTTAGGGAGTCTACTCCCTATCCACACTAAAGCGGCCGGGACCGATCAGAAGGAGTGAGAGGAAGACGGAGCCGAGTTCAATGGCGTGGGAGGCAACAAACCATTTGTCCATGAATCCACCGGGGGTCATGTGAAAGTGCATGATGGTGGCTACGGCCATGTTGATCACCAAAAAGAGACAGGCAGGTCGGAAGCAGAAGCCTATCAGGAGAAGAAAACCGCCTACGGATTCGGTAAGTGCTGACATCAGCCCCCAGAAGATCGGATAGGCGGTTACACCGACGAATGCCATCGATTTGCCCAGTTTAATCCAGTGCTCGCTCCCTCCTTCAATCTTCGGAAGGCCGTGAGCTAGGAACGAGAGACCAATCAGGATGCGTAGAATCAGAAGGCCTGAGTCACGGTACCTGCTTAGAGAGCGAAAGATCATGGGATGGAAATGCCGTTCTCTCTCTTAAAGAACAAGACAAATTTGGGTCTAAAGCCTCAACGAATGCCACCTAGCTAGATTGACTCTCATTTAAGAGAGTGTCTTGGTACGGACATCGTCGTAGAAATGCGCAAGTGCCGCGTGGTAGTAGGCTCCTACCCAAAGTCCGCCAATCATGAGGGTAAGCAGGGCTAGGAGAAACCATCCCAAGAACCGCAACTGGAGGGAGAGCAACTTCAGTTTTCTCCCCCTCATCAAGCCTTTGCTCTTTCGGATGGCCTTGAGCGGGCCGGTTGCATGGTCATCGGCTAGCACGAAAAAGGTCATCGCATAGGAGTAGATGAAGGAAATCGCCGCAATCATACAGATCAGGTCAAAAGGCACGACGACCCAAGCTATCCAGGGAGTTGGTGCGAACTGGTGACTCAAGATTCCACTCAGAGCAAATGCCGGGATTTGGAAGACGATAATCCAGAAGAGACTGAAAATCCCAACAAGGAAGACGGCAAAAAAAGCCCTCCAGAAGATGCGGAATCCCGAGAAGAGATCACTTACCCTCGGATTCAATGATCGAACGAGGTTCAGGTAGAAGGAAAAGAAGCCGATAGAAAACGCCCCGCTAACGAGCACCTGTAAAATCTGAATGCTGATCGACGTGATCCGGTAAGGGAGTGGGATGGCGTTTTTCATCGGGGCAATAAGGCCCTGACCATGGGTCGCCATGTATCCATGATGCATCGCGATAAAGGTGGGGGTGGATTGGACCAGTGTTAATACGACCCAAATGAGTAACCAGAGCAGGCTCATACGAATTGCCAGCCCCCATTTCCCCTTCAATGATGCCCGAGCCATCCGCATCAATTCTTTATTAGGAATGAGTGTGGAACCTGAAGTGTCAGAGGTTGAGCTGCTAGGGATAGGTGATGGCTTCGGAATCTCCGGCGGCATGACGAAGAGTCCCTCGATGGATGAAGCTGGGGTCCACTTTTCTCCCATGGAAGAGTTCCAGATCAGATCCTGAGGCGAGAGCCCTCCTGATTGGGCGAGTCTCTGCAACTCGCTCTCTTGAATAGGGCCATGCTGCTGACCATTGCGGTGATAATACCATTCCATGATTTTTTGGGGTTGGGGGATCGGGGAGGTTGGGGGGAGAGAGTCGATACTCTTCGAAAGAAACGGCCCATGAATGAGCTAAAACAGCAATCCGTGACATGGTCGTGGGAATCAATCAAAAAAGCACCCCGACAGGGGTTCCTCCCGGATAACTTCACGGAAATGGGGGAATGTGATTGAAGCCTTACGGGCGAATGACTAAGTACATAGCTACATGAAGATGTTTCGTCTCCCCGCTTCCGTAGCTGTAGCGATCCTGTTGTCTCTTTTGAGTTACGGCTGTGCCAACGGACCAAAGGTGGATCCCCAGATCACGGCGGCGGTCGCCTCTGCGAATGTCAACAAGTCGACTTACGACAAGATCTACAACGCCCAAACGCTCGACTACGGCGACATCATGAATCTGGTGAAGGGGCATATTCCCTCCCATATCACGATCGATTATCTCCGTAGCACGCAGAAGGTGTATGACTTCTCCTACTCACAGCTTGCATCCCTCAAGTCAGCCGGTGCGAAGCCTCACCTGCTCAATTACCTAACCGAGACGCAGGGATTCTACGGAAATAACAGGCCCGCCAAAAAGGGAAACAAGGTCCCCGGTTATGTGAAGGGTAATACCAAGCTGAATCAGGATAAGCAGCCCTTCTACTACAATGCTCCCTTGATTGATGACTGGTATGACTCCGCCTACACCGAGTCATGCTACAGTCCCTTCTCCTTCGATACGGGGGGAGGCGGTTAGTCTTTCCTGATTCGCATCGTGCGGCGTAGCCCGCGTGGTCCTTCCAGTCGATGCTGCGTTGAAGGCAATTCCTCTCTCAAGCCAGAGGTTTCCTTTTTTTGGGCCTCTTGTAGCCGCGATTGCGGGCATTCTCCTTGTTTCTGAACTCAAACCCGTGTGGTGGGTTTCCGTTGTGCCGCTCATTATTCTCCCGCTCGTTCTCGTTGATCCGTTGAGAAAGAGGGGAGGAGTTTGCTGGGCTCTGACGTTCTTAATCTTTGCGTTATTACATTTCTGGAGTTGGAGTGATGCTCCTGGCCGCAAGTTGGCCGAGGTGTTCGAGTCCCCAGGATCAGTAGAGGGGACGCATGCCGAGGGATCACATGCTGTCGCTGACCCCCAAGGCCGGGAGTTTGTTGTTCGGGGAGTCATTACCGGAGAACCAAAGAGGGCATCCTCCGGTCGCACAAGTTTCCCAATGCGTGTGGAGGAGATTCAGGAGCTATCGGATGGATTCCTTGTGACAGCACCGGTGACTGTACTGGTCGACTGGGAGGGGGAGCCTCCGGCCTATGGTGACAGGGTCTCCTTCCAGGCTCACCCGGAGCGTTTTCCTCCTCCGCCTAATCCCGGATCAATGGATTACCGAAGATGGCTGGAACGTCATGGCATCTACACCGAATTCCGCATCGATCCTTCGATTCCGGGCCGGATTCTAGAGCATGGCGTGGGGAATCCCCTCTTTGCATGGGCCCTTGGGGCCCGTCACTGGATCGAAGCAATCCTCTCCACCGATTTGCCCAAAGATTCCCCTGAACTCAGTGCAATCAAGGGAATCACCCTCGGCGTCACGGAAAATGCACCTGACGGATTTACAGACGATTTCCGCTTTACCGGTACGATGCATCTTTTTGCTGTCAGCGGGCTCCATGTTGGAATGTTGGCGGTGATCGTCTGGTTCGTCCTGAAGTTGATACGAGTGCCACGTCTCTGGGGTGTTGCCATGACGATACCCATTCTTTTCTTCTACGTCGTGGTGACCGGGATGAAAATGGGAAGTATTCGAAGCGCCACCATGGCTTCGATCCTGCTCTGTGGATTTGTTCTTTTTCGTCGTTCTCCGCTTCTCAACACGTTGGCGGCATCGGCATTCCTTCAACTAGCATGGGATACCAATTCACTCTTCTCCGCGGGTTGGCAATTTTCCTACTCCGTTGTGTTGGCCATCCTGATCATAGCTGCTCCCATAGAGCATTGGCTTTGCCATCTGTGGGCTCCCGATCCCTTCATACCGCCAATCATGATTACCCCCGTCGAGCGATTTGCTTTTTCGACATGGAAGCATGTCGCCGGTCTCGTTGCTGTCTCTGCCTCTGCTTGGGTTGGTTCACTGATCCCTACGGTCGCCTACTTCCACCTGATTTCCCTCTCGGCCTTTGGTGCGAATCTGCTGGCTGTGCCGCTTGCCTTTCTCGTGCTCTCTCTCGGAGCACTTTCCCTAATGAGTGGGTGTTTTTCGCTGTGGATTGCAGGGGCCTTCAACAATGCAAATTGGCTTGTCACCAAACTCCTGCTGGTAATCGTTCAAGGGAGTGCGATGATTCCCGGAGGGCATTGGTTTGTGGGATCGCCGCATGCCTCATATCCCGAGATGACAATTCTGGATCTGCGGCGAGACTCCTGTGCCGTGATCCGGAGTCATGGCGAATTTGCTCTGATCAATGCCGGTGGAAAAAGGAGCACCACGGGAACGATCCTTCCCTTCCTGGAGTCCTCGGGCGTCAATTCGTTGAAGGATGTACTGATCACTAAAGCTGATGCCGCAGACGTGGGGGGACTTCCTACTCTTGCAAGAGAATTGAAGATCGGAAGGATCGGGATTCCCCGGGACTCGGGACGATCATTCGTCGCAAAGAGTGTCCTCTCGACAGCCAAGGGAGTTCAACAACTCTATCCCGGGATGTCGTGGCCGATACTCACCGATGTCACTGCAGAAATCCTCTCCTCCCCATCTCTCGCATCGAAGGCAGTCCTTCCCACTCGACTGTCGCTTGGAGAGCTTCGTGTCCTCCTGCTTCCACGGTTGAGTCCAGAGGTGATGACTGATGTGCTGGCGTTGCCACAGAAAGCAATAAGGTCGGATATCCTTGTGGTGCCGTTGGGAGGATCCGCGATTGTTTCCATGCTGGAGGTGATCCGCAGGATTGCTCCACGGGTTATTATCTCTCCCGTCGATCGTCTTGACAGGAATGGATTTCCTAGCAGGGAGTGGAACTCGGTCTTAAGTGGTGAGGGAATTTATTTCCTGCGTCAGGACGAAGAGGGTGCCATCACGATTAAGGCAGATCCCAAGAACCCCATGATACATTCCTTCCTCCAATCCGGTCATGCTGTTTCCCTCTCCAAGAAACAGGCCACTCCCTTTTAGGTCAGCCCGTTGAGAAAACTTTCCGCCTGAGTCAGGATTTCCCGACGCTCCTTTTCAGGTCGTTTCAACCAAGATCTGACCATCATTGCCGTGCGGGGATTATTTGCAAAGCGGTCCTGATGAGTCTCGTAAAAGTTCCAGTAAAGGAGATTGAATGGGCAGGCCCCCTGCCCGACTTTGGTGTCCGGGCTGTAAGAGCAACCGTAGCAATAGTTACTCATCTTGTTGATGTAGGCGCCACCCGATGCATACGGCTTTGTTGCCATGAAGCCTCCGTCGGCATGAAGTGCCATTCCAAGAAGATTGGCAGCCATCACCCAATCATGAGCATCAACGTACATTTCATTGAACCAGCGGAGCGCCTCTTTTGGAATCACACCCGCGAGTAATAGAAAGTTTCCCAAAACCATCAGACGTTGAATGTGATGGTTGAAACCTCCTTTCAGGACCTCGTTCAATACCTGTTGCAGGCAGTTCATGTCGGTTTTACCCGAGTAGAAGAAATCAGGAAGATTCCTCTCTGAAGAGAGACTGTTCATCTGCTCGTATCCGGGCATTTTGAGCCAGTAGATGCCATTCACAAATTCACGCCAACCGATGATCTGCCTGATGAATCCCTCAACGGCATGGAGGGGTGCCCTTCCCTTCAAGTAGGCCAACTCTGCGGCTTTTGCGCACTCAAGCGGATCCAAAAGCCCGATGTTAAGCATCGGAGAGATGATCGAGTGAAACATATCAGGCTCCCCCTCAACCATCAGGTCCTGCCACGTGCCGAAGTTGGCAAGTCTGTGCTGAATGAAATCATCCAACCATCTGAGAGCCTCCCCTCTTGTCACGGGAAAGGCGAAATCATCAGCGCGTCCAGGTGCTTTTGGAAAGTGAGTCTCAAGTTCGAGTCCGACCGAGCGTGTAATTGGATCCTGAATCGGTTTTCGAAGAATTCCTGGTCGTGGGCTTCCCGCCTTCTTCCAATCCCGAAAAGTGGCCCTGTTCTCGCCATCGTAGTTCCATTCGCCACCTACCGGCTTCCCATCGCTTTCCATGAGTAAGCCCGTACGACGCCGCATTTCACGGTAGAAGTTCTCCATCAAGAGCCGTTTTTTACCCTGTGAGAACTCGATGAAGTCGTCCTGAGGGCAAAGGAACTGCCCCGTGGGAATGACCTTCAAGGGAGAGGGCAGATGATCGGCAAGGGATTCCAAGTCCTGTCGCTCGTGGTAATTGTTGGGATTGGTGACAAAAATGAGACTAGGGCGGCGTCTCTTCATGTGATCAAGCAGAATGGAACGCGAATCCGGTGCATCCTGAAGCGAATGATACTCAACATCCCATCCCTCGGCCTTTCTCTCTTCGGCAAAGTGCCTCATTGCGGAGAGAATCAGCATCAACCGATGCCGATGGTAGGAAAGTCTTCCAAAGGTCTCCCTTGACTCAATGAAAAGCAGGCAGTCCTGGCCTTTGCGTGCAGAGGCAAGAGCCGTATTTCTTAAGGAGAGTTGATCACCAAGAATCCAAACCGTCCTGTTCGGAAGGGTGCTCACGCGAAAACAAGGCTTCCGATGTGAGCCTCGAAACGATTGTGTTTGGTGGGATCGTAATGGTGCGTGACAAAACCAACCGACTCGGCGCCACGCACATTCTCCTCAAGATCATCGATGTAGAGTGTCCGTGACGGATCAACGCCAAATTGTGTGCGTGCCAGTTCAAAGATGCGTCGTTCAGGTTTCATGACCCCGGCCTTGTAGGAATAAATCCCGTCCCGGAAGAGTTTTTGAAAGAAGTCATACTCTTCAAAGATATGATCATGATGGATGCAACCGATGTTAGAGAGAAGGTAGAGGGGTGTTGTTCCATGGAGCGAGCGGGCCCACTCGACCATCGGCGTATTGACCTCGAAGATTCGGGTCCACATCTCTATGAAATGATCTTCGGGTCCGTCATGGGCAAAAGCCTCACGGACAATCCTGATGAACTCCTCGCGGGTGCTTCGCCCTGTTTCATGATCCATTCTGTGCGGGTGAAGATCTTCAATCGATGGGGCGGTATCACGACCTGTGTGGGCTAGCAATGCCCTCTCCGCAATGAAGTAATCAAATGTCAGGAGAACATTTCCGATGTCGAAGATGACGGCTTGGATTTTCAAAATAGGTTTTTAGGCTGAGGGTGAAGACGATCCGGGCTGCGGAGGGAACCGAGGCTGTGTCCCATCTCATTTGGCAAATCCTTGGTCAGTCGGTGCATGAGAAGAGTCACTTCATCAGCCAACTCGAATACCCGAAGTTTAGCATGGTCTCTAGTGGATGCGCATTCTAACGGTCTTCAGCCTCCGGTCTAATCAGACCGAAGTTCTGCTTCCCGGAGAACTTCCCTGGCGGCATTCCTTGCCCCGTCAGGAGTTCCTGTCTTATTGGCGTTTGCCTCCCATACGTTCCAGACTTGGGCGCCGTGGGAGAAGGCATGTCGAACCGCTGCACCGACTGCTTGCGGCGTGATTGCTGTGCATCCGCAGTCGGCTTTTGAGAGAAGTTCTGCATTACCCTCCTCCTGTCCCGGAATAACCTGACTCATGACGAGCGGAGTTGCGGCGGCCAGACACTCCTGAACCGTTGCACCTCCGGCCTTTGCAATGACCAGATGGTTTGAGGCGATCCTCTCTGGCAGATCCTGCAGCCAACCCTCGATCTTGATGGGACGATCGAAAGAGTTTGCAATCTTCTGCAGTGAAGTACGGAGTTCCTCGTCACGGCCGCAGGCCGCTGAGAGTTCGATCCCTTCCACTGAACCGAGTTGTTGGAGAATCTTGAGGGCGTTTTTCTGTCCCGGATTCACAAGATAAAGCACCTTGGGTGGGCACGAGGGGCCGGGACTCATTCGCTGACCGCGGAGTTCTTCAAAGATCGGAGGCACGGGAAAGCCCGTGACCTTCAGGATCTCCCTAGGGATGCCGGCTTTCTCAATGACTGCAGCGGTTGCGTCGTTGGGCACCAGCAAAAGATCCGAGTGTCCGCTGTACCAAAGAGAGTTGATGCTGATGGAGTCGGTGACGATCGTGACCGTCCGGAACGGACGTTTCATAGACCCATGGAGATGGTCCAGCAAGTGGTTGTAGCCCGGATAGGTCGAAACAATCACGGCCGGCTCCATGTCGACGACTGTTTTGCGCAGCAGTCGTGATGCACGCTTGTAGACTGCCACCCTGCCGGGGGCCTCCTTATCCTTGTCGAGGAACTTGTAAAAGGAGCCCCAAAGTTTTGGAAAATGATTAATAAAGAAAAAGTATCCTTTTTGAGCGACCTTATAGACGGGTCCATAAGCCTCGGCAAAGAGATCCCGAATGACGACCTTACGTTCAGGATCCTGTTCACCAAGCGCCAATGCAAGATTGCGTGCGGCCGCATTGTGCCCCTCTCCAAAGGCTGAGGTGAGGATTAGAATCGGTTGTTTGTTGGATTGCGAGCTCATGGCTTCATGTCTCTTATGGAAGGGGATCCGTTCAAGGCAATAGGATGAGGTACCTTATTCGTGAGATACGTTGACTAGCGTTTTGGACGCTTCGGGGCAAGGTGGTCGTATCCATCTAAAAGTGGCGTGGATTCCTCTCCGTAGGGAAGCATTACCCCGATCGGCGTGAGGGAAAGCTTCGGACTGGCCAAATCCCATCTCGATTGAAGCGATGGCCAGAGCCTTGGATTGACCGTGAGGAGAAGCTCGTAGTCCTCGCCGTCGTAGAGAGCCGCCGAAACGGAGCAGGAAGAATGTCTTGGCAGTGAGTCGAGTGCTAGGCGGAAGGCGCAAGAACTCTCAATCGCCATCTTGGGGAGGTCGCTACCAAGTCCATCGCTGAGATCCATCATGGCGGTGACGGCGGCTTCTCCGCCCAGCCATCGACCCTCGGCCACGCGGGGTTGGAATGAGAGATGGCGACCGCTCTTGAGGGAACCCCCAAGTTTCCCGGTGACACAGATCAGATCACCCGGTTTGGCTCCGGAACGAAGTTTCAGATTCCGGGCCGATACTCTCCCGGTGAGAGTGACCGAGAGAAAGAGAGGTCCAGTCGACCTAACCGTCTCGCCTCCCACCACCGAGACGCCGAATTCACGTGCGGCTTTTCCAATGCCGCGATAGAGGGTTCGCCAGTCCGAGGAAGTCCAAGAAGATGGGGCTGCTATGGTGATCAGTGCATGTCGTGGTGATCCCCCCATCGCGGCGATATCGCTCAGGGGACGGCAGAGAGCTTTCCATCCGACCTTGTGCCAGGGTGTTCCGTTAGCGAAATGAACACTTTCCACGAGTGCATCGGTCTTGAGCAGTTCCAGAGAGGCATTTTCAGCAACAGGTTGCAGCACGGCGCAGTCATCGCCGATGCCGGTGAGTACCCCGGCGTCCACAGTGGGCAACTCACGACTGATCAATGCCAGCAGTTCCGCTTCGGAACGAGGTCTCTTGTTCATCGGGAGATGGCTTCCGGCCAGAGAATGAGGGCCATGATGGTCGAGGCATTGAAGGCGGCATGCATCGTGATCGATGCCCAGAGCGATCCGGTTCGTTCGTACAGAAGGCAGAGGATCACGGCCAGAATACCGAGTCCGAGCAGGGAGGGAAAGTGAACGTGAATCGCGGCGAAGAGGAGCGAGGAGATGGTGATGGCTGGAATCCTCCCTCCATATTTCCTGATGACTCCATAAAAGTAGCCTCGGAAAATCACTTCCTCCGCCACCGGGGCAAGGATCACGGCCATGAAGATGACTGAAGCGCGGTGACGAAGGTCGGGATGCTCCAAGAAGTATTTCACAATCAGTTGCGAGTCGTCAGCGCTTCCAAAAATTCGCTGCACTAGCCCCTGGGCACCCAGAATCAAGGGATAGGTAATCAGGAGCCACAGAAGTCCCCAGCCAGCGGCCTTGGGGAAGCGAGAGGGCTTAAGCTGAAAGATTGAGATTGCCGACTTACCTTGGAATCCGATCACCCCAAAGATTCCCATGATCAGGCAGATGTAGAAGAGCGAGTTCGCAATAATTGCCTTCAGGCTGATGCTTTCATGGGCATTCAGTGATTGGGCAATCACCGAAATCATCCAGAGAGCCAGAACACTGGCGCAAAAAATATCAGGTATCCCGAAGGGTTGGGCGGTGAGCACAGCGTGGGAAGAACTTCGTGCCCCCAGCCATCCGTAAAAGGAGAGGAGTAGAGCGAAGCCAACGGCGATCACCCAAAGCGGGAAGGTCGGGTCGCCGGTGGAGTAGGCGTCCGTGGCCGAGTTGGTGACGCCTACGGCAATCAGAAAGAGGTGCATCAGAAGGCGTAAAACGAGGGAAGCAGGTAGAGACGACCGCTCTCCAAGCGGACACTACTGGCAGGTCCGACATTCAGGTCGAGTTGAATGTCGCTCTTCTCTGAGCTTTCAAAGAAGCGGAGCAAGTGAGCGAGGCTATTCCGCTTCTCGTAGCGGACGATTTCGGCTCCCGGTGCCTTGCCTAGGGCGCGGGCCTTATCGAAGGCATCCTCAATGTAGCCGAGTTGATCGATGAGTTTGGCGTTGAAGGCATCCCTGCCGCTGAGGACACGACCGTCCGCTATGCCCTGCCGCAGGGTCGAGGCATCAAGATGGCGGGAGTTGGCGACGATATTCAGGAAACGATCGTAGGTCTGCATGACCAAGGCCTGAAAGTAGGTCTTCTCCTCTTCGGTGAGATCCCGTGCCCCATTGAGCGCATCCTTGAACTGTCCGCTCTTGAAGATCACGGACTGAAGCCCGATCTTTCCAAACAACTCCTTGTAGTTGAGGGTCGAAATGATCACCCCGATGCTCCCTGTGAAACTGGTGTCACTGCACATGATCCAGGACCCGGCACAGGCGATGTAATAGGCGGCCGAGGTGCCGATCGAGTTAATGAAAATGACGGTTGGTTTCTTGGCCGTCAGTTTGCCAAGGGCATGGTAGATCGTATCGCCGGCAGTGACTTCCCCACCCGGAGAGTCTACCGAAAGGACAACGGCTTTCACCTTGGGATCGCGTTCTGCCTGCTGGAACGCCTCCTTCAGGCTCTCAACCATCGAACCCTCCACGGAGCCAGCACCCTTCCCATAAGAGATAAGGCCATCCAGTTGGATCAAGGCGATCTTGTCATCGCTTTCATTTCCAGGAATCAGGGTTGTTTCGGAAAATTTCTTCTCGGTGAATCCTTTTGCTGTACCCGCTCCTCGGAATCCAAGCGAAACAAGCAGGATGAGATTCGCGAGAAGGCTGATGCCAAGCGCCGCAAACAGCACAATCGAAAGACAACCGGATTTCTTCATGGAGCAAGGAGAGTGTCGGATCCTTACAAACTTCTCAAGACATCTGAACTGATGGATGGACGATGGTTCATTCTCTGTTTGTTTGCCCTACAAGCCTTGCCGTCCTCAGTCGATATGACCTGGAGAAGGTCACGCCTTCTCCATTGTGAATAACTTGGGGACAAATACGAAAAACTTGTTCCGTATCGTGGCTGGCACAAGAGGTTCCAAGGGGTTATGACTAATGCTATGTCCAAAGCCGAACTCCGCGCCCGTCTCGATGAGATCGGGGTGCGCCCGAGCAAGATGCTCGGTCAGAATTTTCTCCTCGATACGAATCTTGCCCGTGCGATTATCGCCGATCTGGAACCCTCTGAAGGGGATCATCTGGTGGAGGTTGGTCCCGGGATGGGGGCCCTCACGGTTCACATTCTGGAGTCGCCAGCACGGCGCATCACGCTCATCGAGCGGGATCACAGGTTGGCCGCGGAATTGACCGGGCGGTTTGCGGCCGAGATTGCCTCTGGTCGCCTCGAGATCCGCCAGGGTGACGGGGCTAGAACGGATCTTCTTTCCCTGCATGGATATGGTCCGGTCAAGATGGTGGGCAATCTTCCTTACAGTGCCTCGACCGCGATTATCTCACACTTCACAGCCCCCTCTTCGCCCGCATCCAGACTGGTTCTCATGGTGCAGAGGGAGGTGGGAGAGAGGCTTGCCTCGGCTCCCGGACACAAGGATTATGCGGCCCTCACGGTGCAGCTTGGGCGACGCTGGTCGGTGAAGAAGCTTCGCATTGTTCCGCCCGATGTCTTCTGGCCCAGGCCTGCCGTGGAGTCGGCTGTGATTGAGGTCAGCAAGCGTCCGGTGGAGGGGTTGCCCAATCCTGATCCCGAGGGGTTCTCGTTGCTTGTGCGCCAAGGTTTTTCCTCGCGTCGGAAACAGCTTCGATCCCTCTTGAAACTCCCGACCGGGGCCTGGGAAAGATGGGCTTCCGAAAAGGGGCATCCCGTCACTGCACGGGCCGAGGATCTTCCTGTCGATCACTGGGCAGATTTGGCTCTCCAAGTCTCCCCGCCGGGTCACGACCATCCAGAAGAGATGTGTGATGTGGTCGATTCGGATGACCGGATTCTTGAGTCCCGCCTCCGTAGCGAGGTGCATGTGAATAACTTCCTTCACAGGGCGGTTCACCTTTGGATCTTTAACTCTCAGGGAGAACTCTTCCTGCAAAAACGTTCCCCTTGGAAGATTAATCACCCGGACCAATGGTGCTCCAGCGCGGCCGGCCATGTGGATACAGGGGAGACTTATGAGGAAGCCGGCCATCGTGAGATGAGGGAGGAGATTGGGATCGACTGTCCCCTTGTGAAATTTTGGAAGGTCGGCGCCACACCGGAGACCGCTTATGAGTTTGTGGAATATTGGGTCGGTGTTTGTGATGGTCCCTTCCGCTTTGCCCCCGGCGAGGTTGAGACCGGGGCTTTCTTCCCGATTGAACAAATCCGTCGTTGGGTAGGGCGTACACCGGAGGAATTCACCCCCCTCTTCAAGATGGCTGCAGCTAAGTTTCTTGGAGAGACAGAGAGTCTCATAAAGCTCGTATCTGACTCATAAGTGAGTCACTATGTCTCAATTCTTGTTTTTGTAATAAGAAGTAAATATCTGCATCTCGCTTTAGGAGAGTGAGATATGCGATATTGATTTTCGGGCATGGGCTTTGCTGTATTTGTCAATGCTATGTCTAAAATTCTAGGAATCGATTTGGGAACAACCAACTCCTGCATGTCCGTCATGGAGGGGGGGGAACCGGTTGTTCTGGAAAACTCCGAAGGAGCACGGACCACCCCGTCCGTCGTGGCCTTCTCAAAAAGCGGCGAACGTCTTGTCGGCCAGGCCGCCAAGCGTCAAGCCATCACCAACCCGCAGAACACCATCTTCTCGGTGAAGCGTTTCATGGGCCGCAAGTACGACGAGTGTCGCGGCGAGCAGGATCGCGTCCCTTACAAGCTGGTCAAGGCCGCCAACGGCGATGCCCATATCCAGGTCGAGATCGATGGCAAGCCAAAGGCCTTCTCGCCTCCAGAGATCTCCGCCATGATCCTCGCTAAGCTCAAGAGTGATGCCGAGGCCAAGCTCGGTGAGAAGATCACCCAGGCGGTCATCACCGTCCCAGCTTACTTCAACGACTCCCAGCGCAACGCCACGAAGGATGCCGGCAAGATCGCCGGTCTCGAGGTCCTGCGCATCATCAACGAGCCGACCTCCGCCTCGCTGGCCTACGGTCTTGAGAAGAAGGCCGACGAGAAGATCGCCGTGTACGATCTTGGTGGCGGTACATTCGACATCTCGGCCCTTGAGCTTGGAGACGGCGTCTTCGAGGTTCGCGGTACCAACGGCGACACACATTTGGGTGGTGACGACTGGGATCACCGCATCATGGACTGGATCATCAATGAGTTCAAAGCCGAGTCCGGCATCGATCTCACCAAGCAGCCTGACGCTGTCCAGCGAATCAAGGAAGAGGCTGAGAAAGCCAAGATAGCGCTTTCCTCCACCCAGGAGTACGAGATCAACCTTCCCTTCGTCACCGCTGACGCCAGCGGCCCGAAGCATATTCAGAAGAAGCTCACCCGTGCGAAGCTCGAGCAACTCACCGATGATCTCTTCCAGCGCACAATCAAGCCTGTCGAGGATTGCTTGGCCGATGCCAAGTGGAAGAAGGGCGACGTGAACGAACTCGTCCTCGTCGGTGGCATGACCCGTATGCCCAAGGTCGTCGAGACCGCCCGCAACATGATCGGCAAGGAGCCCCACAAGGGCGTCAACCCCGACGAGGTTGTGGCGATCGGTGCGGCCATTCAG
>CAINEX010000086.1 GCA_903847935.1 uncultured Spartobacteria bacterium
CGAGCAGAGAAGTTAATGATCTTTCCGTTCAAGAGGTCATCGACTCATTCCTCAATCTCTGGAAAGAACGGTCATCCCCGTTACGTTTTTAACCTCTTTGACTTTTCTTTGAAACCCTCCTTTATTCTAGGAATCTTACATTCATGAAAAAGCTACTCCTCCCCTTCGTGCTACTTTCATTGCTCGCTAAGCCGACTGAAGCCCATGCCAAACCGTCAGGCGTCCTCCTCTCCAATCCCAATACCATTCCTGGACCGGTGACGGCCGTAGTTTCAGCTGTAGAAAAAGACTCCTCTTTCATCACCATCATGAGAAAAGGGAAGCCCTCTCAGTTCAATCTTTGGGGAACCCATGTCACCGAGGATGGTCATACCGTCCTCGTTCAAACCGTCCAGAAAGGGCAGAAGGTGACCATCACGCCCTGCCCTTGGAAACTGGATACCGCCCAATCTATCGAGATCCTGAAAGCAAGTGGCTACGAGGATGAAAACGGCGAGGTGCCTGAGTTTTTTGTGGGCAAGATCGCGACGATTGGCAAGAGCGGCACCTCGATTACGATCAGCAAGGGCGACACCCAGCTCGACTTTCTCATTACGGGGACTCGTTTTCTTAAAAATGGACAAAGCATTTTGGAATCCAGCCTTCAAAAAGGGATGACGCTGAAAATTTACCCCACTTCTTGGAAACCCTCTCAGGCTCAGGTCATTGAGGTCACGGCCGATGCACCCGCCGCTGGTAGCAAAACAAAGGATTCTAAAAAATCCGGACCATCAGCCCAGTAGGGGCCAGTTGCCTGGGCTTGCTGCCATGTGGGCTCTAGCATTGTCCGGCTGGACTTTCCAATAGACACGTAATGCTTTTGTAGAGGTTAACTCTTGGATGGTAAGATCAAATTCCAAGTGCAGGAATCGTGAATCGAAGGGCTTACACCTGTTCCTGATGGTGCGGTAACCTCCAGCTTATTCTCACCCGGGGAGAGTTTCACCTCCGGCCAGAGAGCAATCTTGGTCGGACCGGGCTTGACTGTACCAAGGCTCTTTCCGTTGACCGTCAAACGAACCTCCAGACAGTTGGAATAGACCTTCACCTCAGAGGTGGGAAGCGTCCGGTCGGCTGCCCGTCGCGAGGTGATGTAAACCATCGGTTCTGGATTCCAATTGGCTTTGTAGAAGTAGAAGGCATCTTTCTTAAACTGACGGTCGTGGGTCACGAGTCCCTTGTCGTTGAGGGAAGGGGTATTTCCCTCATCACGACGCTTGCAGGCGAAATCAAACATATTCCAAACAAAGCTACCCCAAACTTTGGGATTATCCTTGATCTGGGTCCAGTCCTGCTCATGCACGAAGGCTTGCCACTCTTCGGGATGGAAGGGGCCCTTAGGTTCCGGTTTCACGAGAGGTCCCTCGGTGTGGTGTGAGATGTTCGCTCCTGCACCATACTCCGTGACGGCAATGCGTTTCCCAACCTCGTTCTTGAAATCATCCACGGGGCCAGCCAAATCGGGGTGGTTCTCCTTATCATACCAGCCGGGATATTTATTCAGTCCGATCTGATCCGTGATCAGGTTGATGTAGCGGTGTGGTCGGCAGGATGCAGCAACCACGATTCTGTTCGGATCAATCTCCTTGGCAACCTCCTGCATGTGCGCCAACTCGGGGCCACAGGGCGGCATGGGGTCCAGTTCGAGTTCGTTGAAGATACCCCACCAAACGACGCTCGGATGATTGTAGAGTTGATGGATCAGCTCGCGGAGTTGTTCCTCGCTGTTCATCCAGAAGGCACGGGTAGATCGGGTTGTGTTGACCAGTGAAACCTCGTCCCAGAGCAGGACCCCTGCCTTGTCATTGATCTGATGCCAATGTTCGCTCTGGGGATAGTGGGCATTCCGGACAGCAGTCACCCCCATCTCCTTCATGATCGCTGCATCCCTCTCCTCATCCTCGGGAGAGATCGCCCATCCTTTACTGCGCACATCCTGATGGCGGGAGACTCCGTGCACGGGATAGGGATGCCCATTGAGAAGAAAACCTTGGTCCTGGGTGATCGCTGCCGTGCGAAGTCCGAGTGATTGTGAAACCTGATCGACGATCCTCCCCTCGGAAATCACGCTCACCGTAGCGGTGTAGAGGTAGGGGTCCTTACGCCCATTCCAACGATGGGGATCGTTGATCGTCAGCACTTGGGTGACCGGGGCCGTCTGCTCAAGCGGAATCTGCTGGGCTATCGATTCCTTCGCCACGGTCGTGCCTGCGTCATCCTTGACCTCTGTTTGAACAATGAACGAGGTATTGGTAGAACTTCCCGAGGAGTCGACATTTTCCATGAGCCCCGGCGTCTTGGCTGATTCCTTGATTTTTTTGGCGGGGTGGTTGCCATTGGAGATGATCGAGCGGACTTCAACGACCGCCTTCTTATCGTCCAATGATTTGGTGGTGAGGTAGACACCCGATGAGGCGTAGTCGATTGGGGAGATGCACACATCATCCGTTACGATCAGCTCGACATCCCGGTAGAGCCCTCCGAAGAGATTGAAATCACCCGCCAGAGGAGGAAGGTCCTCGCGGTGCGTGTTATCAACCTGGACTCGAAGTTCATTCGCTCCGCCGTAATTGACGTAGTCGGTGATTTCGTAACAAAAAGCCGTGAATGCCCCCCTGTGCTCTCCCAAGGAGACTTTGTTGATGTAAGTCTTGGCCACCGTGCTGGCAGCGCCAAAGCGAATGAAGAGGCGTCTCCCACCCTTCCATTCCGCAGGAATATTTAGCGACCGCTCATACCAACAGGCACCCCGGTAGTAACCTTTCTTCAAATGAGGATCCTGTGACTCAGGTTTGGCAGCCTTTCTGGCATTCGTGGCTGCAACTGCGGCGGCGGCCGTCTCAATCTTGTCAGTCACCGCAGCCGGTCCCTCTTGCCCATCCAGGGCATTCCATGTGTGAGGAATCGTGATTTTCTC
>CAINEX010000087.1 GCA_903847935.1 uncultured Spartobacteria bacterium
GGAAGATGACCGTCAGCATGGAGAAGCCAAAAGCTGACTGGGCTCGAACCTCTTTGACACCGGTAAGACCCTCCAGCGCCGTGGAGAGGGGATAGGTAATCTGATCTTCAACCTCTTGGGCGGAGCGACCCGACCAGTCCGTCAGGATGATGACCTGATTTTCACTGAGGTCGGGGATGGCATCTACAGGCGTCTGATAGATGGCCTGGATCCCCGCGAAAGTGACGATCAATGTCAGAATCAGCACCAGAGCCCTATTCTCAAGGCACCATCTGACAAGACGATCAATCATGGCCGGTTGGTGGTTTCCGCTTTCGAGAGTGCTACTGCTTGCCAGAGGCAGGCAGCCCTTGCATCTGGGCTTCGGCATCGATCAGGAAGGCCCCAGATGTCACCACCTTCTCACCCGGGTTCAGTCCTTCCAGAACGGGAACCCATTTCATGGAACCCATCTCTGCCTTACCGGAGAGTTCCCCCTCGGCCCCCACCTTCACGACACGAAGCTCATAGGTATTTGAGGAAGTCTCCACATAGGCAAGTTGCCGGCGTCCAGTATCGATGACTGCCGAGGCCGGGATGGCCAGTTGAGGTTTCTCTCCTCCGAGCGTAAGCATTCCTGTGGCCGAGAGTTGGGGTAGCAAGAGTCCGTCCGGATTGGGGACAAGGAAGCGCGCCTTCACCGTTCGTTTACGGGGATCGATCTCCTTCCCGATGAAGACCAACTTTCCCTTGAAGACCTTCCCTGGACTGGACTTGCTTTGGATGGCGATCTCTTCACCAAGCTTGAGTAGGGAGAGATCCTGCTCGTAGACATCGGCCACGAACCAGACCTCCTTCAGGGGAGCCAGACTGAAGAGTATCGACTCCGTGGTGAAACGACTTCCCACATGAGGCAGCGCCCCTAGGAGACTTCCCGATGCAGGAGCATTAATGGTGAAGGTGTCACGGATCTTGCCGGTCGATTCGAGGGCCTGAAAATCTCCGGCTGTCATGCCGATGCGGGTCAGGCGATCCTTCATTGTAGCGAGCCGGGCATTGATGTTTTTGTGCTCATAGGACATCCCCACAAGAGAGACCCGCTCGGCATTGGTCCCGTACTCCGATTCAAAAACTTTTTGCTCAGCGAGAGCGTGTTTGCGCAACTCCATCAGCAACTCGAGACACTCGCGCTGATCCGCGATCGCCTCCTCACTATAGATCTCCATGATGGGGGCCCCCTCTTTGATCTCCGTTGTGTTGTAGTCAACGAGAGTTTTCTGGATGCGCCCACCGTAGTACCAAGTGAAATCGATCTGCTTGTCGGTAACGTAGGAGAACTCTCCAAAGAGTTCCACGTCGCGCCGGATCATCTTTTCCTCAACAGGCGAGATCCTGATGTTGCCTGCTGAATTCTGGACGGCATCGAGATGGATCACCGTCGCCATTGTTTGTTCGGGCTTCGGGCTCTCGGCCATCATTAATGTGGGATTGGAAACGGGGGCGGGCGTTGTATTCGGTGATTTGAGTGAAGTGAGTGGCGCCACTGGAACAAGATCCATGCCGCAGATCGGACATGCACCTGGATGATCCTGACGGATCTGAGGGTGCATGGAGCAGGTCCACATCTTTTTCTCCGAGGAGGTCGCCTCCTTGGTCTCCCCTTTTACGGATGGTGGGCGGGAACACCCCACCCCCGATACAAAAAGTGAGACCGTACACACAACCGGTATAAATCCGTTTGTGATGAGGAAGTTTTTTTTCATGTCACACCTTACGGAGATCCCTGCCTGTCATGACCGGGAATTTACGAATCCCTGCCTATTGGGGCGTCTCTTTCTTGCCGAGCTTGGAAAGGTACTTCGCTGGATCAGCATTGAACTTCTTCACGCACCCATTGCAGCAGAATTGAACCTCCGTTCCACCATGGTTGATCACAACCGGTGCCCCCATCTCTCCAAGCTTCTCCCCGGAGACCACGCAAGTCGTGAGCGGGTAGGCTGCATGAGAGTCAGCGGCAAATGCAACAGCTCCAAGGAGAGCAGAACTTAAAATGATCAGGGCAAGGAAGGATGTTTTCATAAGGGGTAATGGTTGATGCTCCGTGAGGGCGTTAGTACCTCTTCAGAGTATTACCTGAAAACCGGAAAATCCGCCTAAACATTTCCGGTTAGGGCTTTAATTAGATTTCCTAGGTCCAATCAAATGAAATGCAAATGCGGTTAGGCTTCCGATCCCTCCTTACAAAGCATTGAAGGGCTACCAATTTCTTCTCTGAGTCACCGGAACATTATCGAGACCAATAATAGTAAAAGCAGCTTGGCGCCCTTTTTGCCAAGCCGCAATCACGGGTTGAGGTTGTCCGTAGGGAAGGCTTTGGTACGTGGTAGTTATATTTACAGGACCGGGAGCTGTACCAAATGGACGGTATTCAGCCATTGGCATCACCGAGGTATCCGATGAACTCGGACTTGACGTGTTGGCGCCCGAAGGCATTCCGCTCATCGTGCCGATACCGGCGAGGTCGGCAAGATTCCAGACCTGAACCGAGCCGACATTCAGACCCGTCTCCGCTGTCGTGATGAGATTCGGATAATAGCTGGGAACAGTTGCCGGGGCCACGTAGCCAGCGGCGACCCTGACCCCCTCTTTGCTCGTAGGATCTCCCGCCACAACAGTGAAGAGAGAATTGGGGTTTGTGGAATTCGTAGCTATGTCCTTGCCATCCAGCGCTGTGATCAGCGGCTCACGTCCAGCCGCAGCAGAGATGATGAGATCGTCAAAATTGTCATGATTTGCATCACTGACAGCCACATTGACTCCATTGGGGAAGATTCCGGGGAGCATTCCCTTGTATTCGTTGAGAAGCTTCCCACGCTGATCAAAGATTCTGACATCAGCCGGCCCCTTAGCGCGTGATCCGACGGCAATCCTTACAGCTCCATTGGTGCTCAGCGCACCCACAGCTAGGCTTACACCGGCATTATTTGAGAAGGCCTTGAACGAGCACGTTGGGATTTTAGAACCGTTCGCATAGACCTGAACCTGCGAGGATCCGGCTGCGGCTCCGACCGCCAGGGTCTGTTGTACGACTGCCGCAGCATAGGCAGCATTAGCCTGGTTGGCACTTGTCGGGATATTTGTCAGCTGGGGTGTCGTCTCATCCGTACCGATTCCGGAAGCCGTAACTTCTGATTGCCATGCCGTTTGTGCGATCGGCTTGATAGTGTTCACCACATTGCCATTGCCATCAATGACGAGGGAGGCCGGAAGTGCCCCACTCAGTGCAAGTCGAATACCATTCCTATTTGGATACTGAAAGACTGGCGACATCATCCCCTCGTCCTCATGCTCAAGGATGTGGCAGTGCCAGACATATTTTCCAGGGAAGTTCTGCACGCGGAACCGAACCGTCACGCTTGAGTAGGCAGGCACCATGATGACGTCCAATGGAGAAACGTAGTTGCGCGCTAAGAAATCAGGGATTGGGGGGTAATTCGGATTGATATCAACCCCACCAACTTTGTTCACAATAAAATTGCCTTGGTGGAGGTGAAAGGGGTGGTTCAGGGGGCCTCCGTTGACGATCGTCCACTCCTCGATTTTTCCAATCTCAAGCTGTGGCATCGGCCCGTAGCCAAACTTATATCCATTGATGTAAAAATTATCGATGTTTGTTCCATACTGCGGGTCATAGTAAGAGAAAATCTGTTGCTCTAAGGTAAAAGTTCTGTAGACATCGGGTTTGGCGCTCCAGAGGGCATCAGGTGGTTGGGGAAAGAAGAACGGTGAAGGTGTCGTCAC
>CAINEX010000088.1 GCA_903847935.1 uncultured Spartobacteria bacterium
CCGTGCAATCGGCGTAGAAACCGGGGGGTCGAACATCCAGTTCGCGGTGAATCCCAAGGATGGCCGACAGATCGTCATCGAGATGAACCCCCGGGTCTCCCGCTCCTCGGCACTCGCCTCGAAGGCCACCGGATATCCGATCGCTAAAATCGCAGCCAAGCTTGCCGTGGGATACCGCCTTGATGAACTCAAGAACGACATCACCAAGAACACGACAGCCTGCTTCGAACCGGCGATCGACTACTGCGTGGTGAAGATCCCCCGCTTCACGTTTGAGAAGTTCCCAAAGGCCGACCCTACGCTGACCAGCCAGATGAAGAGTGTCGGCGAGGCGATGGCCATCGGACGCACTTTCAAGCAGGCTCTTCAGAAAGCGCTGCGCTCCTTGGAGACCGGACGTTCCGGCCTTGGTTCGGACGCCAAGGACATCGAACCCCGTAAGGAGAACGGCGACTGGGACACCGACCGCATTGAGTTTTTACTACGCATTCCTAATGCCGAGAGGATCTTCGCCGTTCGCCATGCCTTTCTGGCTGGATTCAGCGCTGAAAGGATCCATGAAATCAGCGCCATCGATCCGTGGTTCCTCGACAATATAAAGGAACTTGTCGAGGAGGAGTTGGCCTACCGCAACGATCCATCGAACATTCCCCTCGGCAAAGCCAAAAAGCTCGGCTTCTCAGACCGCCAACTCGCTCAAATCTCTGGAACAACAGAGGATGAAATCCGCGTTAAACGGAAAAAGGAAGGTGTCGAACCGACTTACCGCCTCGTGGATACCTGCGCAGCCGAGTTCGAGGCAGCGACCCCCTACTTCTACTCGACCTATGCCGATGAGGATGAATCCAGAAAGGGAACAAAAAAGAAAGTCATGATCCTCGGAGGAGGCCCGAACCGTATCGGCCAAGGAATCGAGTTCGACTATTGCTGTGTCCATGCTGCCTTCGCCCTCAAAGAGGAGGGCTTTGAAACCATCATGGTGAACTCGAATCCCGAGACTGTTTCCACCGATTACGACACGAGCGACAAGCTCTTCTTTGAACCCCTCACCCTCGAGGATGTACTGAATATCTATGATCGGGAAAAGTGTGATGCCGCTGTCGTTCAATTCGGCGGACAGACTCCCCTTAATCTTGCCGCTCCACTTCTGGCCCGAGGTGTCACCATTATCGGCACGCAACCCAAGAGCATCGAGATGGCCGAAGATCGGAAGCACTTCTCGCAGATGATCGAGAAACTCAACCTGAAGCAGACCTCAGGGGCGACCGCAATCAATGAGGATCAGGCCATCGCCGTAGCCGCTAAGGTGGGCTACCCGGTCCTTGTCCGCCCATCCTTCGTGCTGGGTGGGCGTGCCATGGAAATCGTCTACACCGAGGAGGATCTGCGACGCTACATTCGTACCGCAGTTGAAGTCAGCCCGGAACGCCCCATCCTGGTGGATCGCTTCCTGGAAGATGCCACCGAAGTCGATGTCGACTGTCTTGCGGATGGTACGGACTGTGTCATAGGGGGTATCATGGAGCACATTGAGGAAGCGGGGATTCATAGTGGCGACAGTGCCTGTGTGATTCCGACCGTCTCCCTGTCACCCAAGGTGCTCGAAACTATCCGGTCGTCCACGAAGGCGATGGCTCTAGAACTTGACGTCCGGGGACTCATGAATGTCCAGTATGCCGTGAAGGATGAAGAGGTCTACGTTCTTGAGGTGAATCCAAGAGCTTCCCGCACATCTCCCTTCGTGAGTAAAGCGATCGGGATTCCCCTTGCCAAAATGGCAGCCAAGATCATGGCGGGACGAACGCTTAAAGAGTTGGGCTATACCAAGGAAGTCATCCCGAGGCATTTTTGCGTGAAAGAGGCCGTCTTTCCCTTCATCAAGTTTCCGGGAATCGACATCACACTTGGACCCGAGATGCGCTCCACCGGAGAGGTCATGGGTATCGATAGTGACTTTGGCAGGGCATACGCAAAGGCCCAGATGGCGGCAGCGCCCTCACTTCCTACCAAGGGTAATGTCTTTGTGAGCGTCAAGGATTCAGACAAGGAAGCCATTGTCCCGATTATGAAGGGTTTTTCTGATCTCGGTTTCAAGATCTACTCGACCGATGGAACGGCTAACCTTCTCAAAAAAGCAGGCCTTGAGGTTCATCGTCTCAACAAACTTGCACAGGGTCGTCCCAATGTCGTCGACATGATCAAGAATGGTGAAATGCAGTTCATCATCAACACTCCCAGTGGGAAGCAACCGCGACAGGATGAGGTCGTGATCCG
>CAINEX010000089.1 GCA_903847935.1 uncultured Spartobacteria bacterium
ATGTAAGATTCCTAGAATAAAGGAGGGTTTCAAAGAAAAGTCAAAGAGGTTAAAAACGTAACGGGGATGACCGTTCTTTCCAGAGATTGAGGAATGAGTCGATGACCTCTTGAACGGAAAGATCATTAACTTCTCTGCTCGCTTTCTGGAGTGTCCGGTGGGGAGCCCCCCACGGCCCCCAGTGCTCCGGATCGGAGTCCCCGAAGAGACAGACCATCGGCTTGCCAAGGGCTGCGGCGAGATGCATCGCTCCCCCATCACTACAGATGATCGCATCACAGTGAGAGAGTGCTCCGATGAGGTCCTCCAAACATTCGGTTCTAACGGCCTGAACCGGCAGACCAACCGTCGCATTCAAGACTTCTGCCGCTTTGTCATCATCTCCGGGATGGAGGGGGTTATTAGCCGCTCCCGGAGACCAGAGCAGGATAAATTTTGCCCCTAAGGATTGATGGAGTTGATGGGCTGTCTCAGCAAACATGGAGGCAGCCCAACGTTGGGAGGGTTTACGCGCGCTGAGATGGAGACCAATAATGGGGGCCTTCAGTGTCTGCCAGGTCAAGGGAAGGGTGGACTTGATCTTTGCAACGGCATCGGGATTTGGAGTCAGTCGTGCACTCGGAGTTTCAAACTTCAGACCCATCCTCAGAAGCTGATGGCAGCACTGTTCGACATGATGAGATCCTCCTGCGGTATCTTCCTGATCACGGATCAGGATCTTCTTTGCGCCGATCCATCTTGCGAATCGAATGGCGCTACGCTGAGGCCCTCCGGGTAGGAGGATCCAGTCGAAGCGTTGACGCCGCAAGTTCCAGATCGTCATGAGGCGGTTCCAAAAGATACAGATGGCACTTTCACCCGGCTCCAGATGTTTCGCCTTCGTGTAGGAGAAGAGGGCATCGATATCGTGGTTCCCTTCCATCACGGCCATGTTGTATCGGGTAACGAGTGCCGCAATGTAGGCGTTGGGAAGTTGCTCCCGCAAGGCCCTGATCAATGGTGTTGTGCAGACTAGATCGCCAATATTGTCGCGACGGATAATCAGGATGCGGGGTTGTTTTTCTGGAGAGTCCAAGACACCGATCCAACACCCGGCGCGGATGAAAAGAAACCGCTATTTTACGGAATTCTTGGCAGCCTGCCAGGCGGACTCTTTTAGGAAGGAATTCGTTCCCTTGTGGTCAATTCCGTAACAAGGGGTAATCGGATCGTGATCGTCGTGACAATTCCGGGATCGGATTCTGCGATGATTGTTCCGCCGTGAGAGAGGACGATCCAGCGGATAATCGCCAACCCTAGGCCACAGCCGTCGATCCCCCGGTTA
This sequence comes from uncultured Spartobacteria bacterium, assembly GCA_903847935.1. Classification (GTDB taxonomy): domain Bacteria; phylum Verrucomicrobiota; class Verrucomicrobiia; order Chthoniobacterales; family UBA6821; genus UBA6821. The sequence continues at coordinate 1,325 of CAINEX010000089.1, forward strand.
TGTGCCGGATCTCCTCTGAAAAAGGGGTCGAATACCTTGGGTAAGGCCGACGGATCAAGACCAGGTCCGGTATTGGAGATCTGTAACAAGGCTGTATTATCATTATCTCCAGCATTGGGGCTGGTGAGTTGAATCAGGACAGACCCCCCGCGATCATTGAATTTGACGGCATTATCCAGCAGGTTGAGCAGCATCTGGCGAAGTCGTTCCTGATCACCCGCAACGATGATCGGGTCACAGGTTTCCAGTTTGACGATCAGACCTAAATCACGCGCCAGAATCTGTGCATCTGCATAGGCCTCTCGCACCAGTTGATCAAGGTGGACCGGGGTGCTTTTCAGGGTCGCAAGCCCTGCTTCTGTCTTAGTGATCAGGGTGAGCCCCTCGACGATCCGGGTGAGACGATGCACCTCGTGCAGTATGTTTAGCAGGTATTCCCGATGGAGTCCGTTGATCAAGGGATCTTCAAGCGAGGTTTCGACACTCCCCCGCATGATGGTGAGAGGGGTTTTTAGTTCGTGTGAAGCCCTCAGAGTGAACTGCCGGATCTTCTGGAAAGAATCTTCAAGCCTCGCGGCCATCTCGTTGAAGCCCTCCGTCAAGCGATCAAACTCGTCTCCGTTAAAACTCCTGGGGAGACGAACATCCAAGTTCGACTCATTGAGATCCGAGACCGCTTTGCCTAGAGCCCTAACCGGTTCAAGAGCCTTCCTCATGAGTAGCCACCCCCCTCCGAGTCCGAGGATCGTCGCTGGAACAGCCACCCATAGCACACTCTGAAGTAGATCGACCACGACGTCATCCTCAGGAGCAAGACCGAGGCGTGCTCTTTCGTGTTGGGGTTCGACGACCCATTCCTGATAGAGCAGAGTTCCGCAGATCAGTAAGGAAATAAGGAGAACGCCGGCATAGAGGGTTGACAGTCGAAGTCGGAAGCTCATGGTATTAGGATTCCACCCGCATCACATAACCCATCCCGCGCACCGTATGCAGCAGACGCACCTGGGTATCGGCATCAACTTTATCGCGAAGCCTTCGCATGTACACATCCACAATGTTGGTCCCGGGGTCGAAAGAATATCCCCAGACATGCTGAAGGATCGTAGCCCGGTCACAGATTCTTCCAGCTGATCTCATCAAAAATTCAAGGAGTTGAAACTCGCGGGTGCTGAGATCAAGTAGTCTGCCGCCGCGACGAACAGTACGGGTGATGGCATCGATGGAAAGGTCGGCAAGTTGTAGTCCTGCAGGTTGCTGGGGAAGAGAGCGTCGTCCCAAGGCCCTGACCCTTGCTATCAGTTCGCCGAGGCCGAAGGGCTTGGGTAGATAATCATCGGCTCCTGCATCCAGTCCCCCGACCCGGTCCTCCATCCCGCCGCGGGCAGAGAGAAGGAGGACCGGGATGGTGTTCTTACTTCGACGGAGATCACGTAACACACTCAGGCCATCCTGTTTTGGAAGCAGGATATCGAGTACGATGACATCCGCGGGATGACTGGTTAAAAATGGGATCACTTGATCACCTTCAGTCAGCACATCAACCTGAAATCCCTCACTGGTGAGAGCCTTGCGAACGAAAGCAGCCGTCTTCTTTTCATCCTCGACGACTAGAACGTGCATGGCTCGGTCAACTTGAGTTCTTGGGTATCGGGGCCTTGGCCATGGAGCCCCGAACCCTCGATCTGTCAGTGAAGGGTGGTATGCGATTGGAGTTTTGTCGAGCCATCCGACTCCTCCTCCATCACACATCCGATACCCGGAGCAAAATATTTGAACTCGGTTGATCCATCGGAGGCATGCTCCTCAACTTTGACACAGTTTCTGAAAGTTCCGGCCGGGACGACGGCTTTGGCTGCCAGGGAGACAATCTTGTCCCTTTCCGTGGTGATCTTTGGGACATTCTCTGAGCTGAACGAGGAGTACATCGTGGGTTTCGCTGGAAGCAGCAGCCCCGGGATTGCGGTGTCCTTCCCAAGAAGCCATGCCCCGTCATGCCCGATAATTTTCCCATCCTTGTAGGAATCCACATCCTCACCAAGATAGTAGACATTACCGGCATCATCTTGGGCGAAGTAGTCACGGGTGATTTCGATAACCTTACCCCCGATGCTCTCCTGATCGACCACAGTCAGGGCCTGCACTTTTTTCCCATTGATGGTGAAGGTTTTCCGGAGATCGGGACGGGCTGTCCTGACCACTCTCTCCGAGGGATCCTTGCCTCCCACGAGAATATCTTCTTTCAGATTTGCTAACGGCAGGTAGGCGTTGGTGATGTTGCGCGGGTGGGAGAAGACCATCACTCCCTGACCCTTTGCGGCATGGACTTCAGCGGCCTTGTCCTCGGCATCGTCATGCTTTGTTTGGATCAGCTTGCCATCCGCCGTGATCATGAGGTCGGAGGTTGCCCCATTTTTTTATCGTATTGGCGCCTCATAGAGGGAGAGGCCATTGATTTTTTTATTCTCCATGTCAGCGGATTGACCCTTTTTCCCTCCGTTTGAGAGGATGGTTGCACGCACGGCTTCGGGGAGTTCCTTCCATGATACCGGTGTCCCTGCAATGACCGATGAGGTCATTGCCAGGACAAGGAGCCATGGGAGTGCTTGCTGTGATGGCAAGTTTTTCATGGGGGACTAGGCTGGGGAATATCGCTTACTGCTTTGTTGCCGACGTTAGCTCAGAGATCAGACTTTCGAGGGCGGCCTTACCCTTTTCCGGCTTGTACTTGCTGCTGCGCAGCGAGGAGATCCCTTTGTCGAGGGTCTTGTCGATGATGGTCCAGGTGGCCTCGTCCTTCGGCTTGAGATCGGACTCCTTGGCATCCCAAGCCGTTTCCAGATCGGTCAACTTGGTGACCATCTCTTCCTTTTTGCCGGCATTGAGCGCATCAAGGGTAGCCGTTGCCAATGTCTTGAATTCGGCTGTCTCCGATGCGGTGTAGACTTGGGCGGGAGACCCCTCCTCCTTCTTCGCCTGAAGGTTGTTGAGGGAGAGGGCTAGGATGAGAAGTGCAAAAGACGGAAGCAGTTTATTGATCATGGTGTTGGATGGGTTTTTCATGGTGTTTGGTTAGTTGTTATTTTTAATTTTGGGTGCTGAATCGAGGAAATAGTCCTTACCGGCCTTTCTCCTTTTTATCGGCTGCGGCCTCATTCTTCTGATCCTTGGCATTTTCCTGCTGGTTGGAAACGATTGCTCCGGTTACCGCATCCACCATCACTTCGGTGATGGAGGTTGTGCTGGGTTTGGAGATGTCAAAAGACCAGACCAGTTTGCCGTTTTCCTTTTCAAGTTCGGCATCTTCTTTGAGGGAACCGTTTGGGACAGCGGCAAGAGCCGTCTTGGTGGCTGCTGCCTTGCTGACCTTGGCCTGTGGGAGCAGGGTTGCCATCTCGGCCTTCTTCTTCTGAGCCCAAGCCTGTTTTTTCTTTGCCCAGGCGGCTTTTTTAGCCTTTTCCGCACGGATGTCTTCTGGGGTCTCGACTTCGGTCCAAACCACTTCGCCGGTCAGTGCATCGACAGCCACTTCGGTGATATCGGGTGACATGGGTGTCGCGAGGTCGAAACTCCAGCGTAGCTTTCCATGCCACAGCTTGAGCTGGGAAGACCGGACCTTGCTACCGGGGAATCGCGCCAAGGCACTATTGGCGGCATCTCTCTTGCTGACCTTGGCTTGCTTTAGCAGTTCGGATTGTGTGGGCAGATTCTCTTCATTGCCCCACATCTCCTCTTTGCCCGCCGCCATGGCGTTCTTTGCCGAAGGATCTTCAAGGCCTGTGGAGACCACCTTTCCTGTCAAGGCATTGACTCCGACCTCCGTGATCTTCCTTGAGCCGGGAGTGACCACATCAAAGGACCAGAGGATCTTTCCATCCTCCTTTTCAATCCATGACGATTTGATTTTGCTGTTAGGAACTGCAGCCAGCGCGCTCTTGGCGGCATCAGCCTTGCTGACTTTGGCTTGGGCCGCGAGTGCAGCATCGTTCTCGTGATCTTCGGCATGTAGTGGGAGCGAGAAAGCTTCGGCGATTGCTGTCAGCGCCAGCAGGGTTCTGAGGAGGGGAGATGATTTCATCGGAAGTATGATTTGGTTTGGTTAGACTAAGGTGTTAACTGTGGCAAAGTTGCTGGTGAAAATCCCGAAGTTTAAGATGACAATTCGTTCATTTTTAAGATGGTGTTTGCTCCATGAGGGAACTCGTGATCCCCTGAAACCATGAAAGAAAACACCCTTCCCCTCCTGGTTTCCCTTCTCCTTGCAGCGCTCTTTCTTCCCATGGTGCAAGCCGCGCCTTCGCTTGATGCAGGCAAGCCGATCCCACTGCCCGGAACATCGGGACGGTTTGATTTCATTCGCATCGATTCTACTGCGGATAGACTCCTTCTCGGCCATACTGGCAACCACTCTTTCGATGTCTTCGATATCAAGTCCGGCAAGCTTCTCAAATCGTTCGCCGGCTACGATGCCGCCGACGCAGGATCTGATTCAGGGAGAGGATTCTATTATGCAAGCTGCAGTGACCCCGCGCGCCTGCTGATGGTTGATTCCTCAAAAATGGAGGTGGCTGGAGAAGTGCCCCTTCCAGCTAATACCGACCTGATGGGAGTAAACCCTGCAACAGGAATGGTTCATGTCTGCGACGACACGGCCCCAAACCGCTGGGTGATCGACCCCTCCACCAAAAAAATCGATCACACGATTAAGTTTGAAGGTAGCGGCATGGAGGATGTCGTTTTCTCAGGCGACGGGAAGCTGGTCTATCAGGCGATCAAAGGAACAGGCAGCATTGCGGTCTATGATATCGAATCGCAAAAAGTCACCGCAACATGGCCCTGCGGAGTGAAGGGCCCATGGGGCATGGCCATGGTTCCCGATCAGAACGTTCTTCTTGCCGCCTGTGCCGGGAAATTGCTCATGGTTGAGTGCACATCGGGGAAAGTGATCACCTCCGCCCCGATTGCCAGGAGCGTGGATGAGATGGCATATGACCCTGCTCTTCATCGCGCCTACTGCTCCAGTCGAACTGGTAAAATTTCTGTTGTTTCGGTGGGACAGGGAAAACTCACCCCGCTGGATGATGTGACGAGCCAATCTGGATGTGCCAATGTGGTAGTTGATCCCAAGACCCACACGGTCTGGATTGCATACGGCAACGAGGCCGGAGCATTTGTTCAGCCCTTCACGCAGGCGAAATAGCTAAATGTGAGAAACGTCGGGCGACACCTGGCGGTGAGCCCGACGCATCAAGCAAAAGCAGGGAATCCTTAGTCAGAACTCCCCTCGTCTTCGATGGCTTTGCCCTTTTTGCTCTTCTTCTCGGGCTTGATCCCTTTGAGTTCGTCGAGCAGCGTCTTGATTTCCTCGATGACGTGACCCTTCAGAGGTTTCACACCCACCCTGTTTTCGAAGTCAGCTAGGGCGGCCTTCATCTCCTTGACCTTTTCAGGATGTGTCGGCGCCAGATCGTGGTGCTCGCCGAGGTCATCGTGGATGTTGTAGAGCTCGTCTCTGTCCTCGTAGACAAAGTGAACCAACTTCATGTCTCCATCCAGCATGGCGGCCATGGCTGGGTTGCCGGTGGCAACGCGGGCCCCATCATAATACCAGAAGATCGGCTTACGGGGGTGGCTCATGTCTCCCTTGAGGACTGGAGCGAAGCTCTCTCCATCAAGATGGATGTCGGGTCGGAGGGGAAGCCCCGCCATGTCAAGGAAAGTGGGGAAGAAGTCTGTTCCCGTCACCGCACGATCCGACACTGTGCCGGGTTTGGTGACCCCTGGCCAGTATACCATCATCGGAACCCTCATGCCCCCCTCGTAGAGCCATCCCTTGCCGGTGCGGAGAGGCTTGTTGGAGGTAGCCATGCCGCGGTTCCCAAGAAGATCCGTTGTGGAGAGGCCTCCATTGTCGCCGGCCAGCACGATGATCGTGTCCTTGTCATAGCCAAGCTCGACAAGGGTTTTGCGGATCCTGTCCACGCTCTCGTCAATGCTCTTCACCATCGCTGCATAGACGGGGAGATTCTGCTTCATCTTCACTTTTCCCGTATAATCGGCCTCATATTCCGGGCCGTCGTCCTTCGGCATTGTCTTGAGTTTCTCCTCAAAGTGCTTCACTAGCTCCGGCTTGCCCTCGAGCGGTTCGTGAACCAAGTAGTGGGAGAGTTCAATCAAGAAAGGTTTATCAGGGTGATCCTTCTTGTGATCCTTCAGGAATTGAATGGTCTCATCAGTCAGACGGTCGGCGATGTATTCCCCCGGCTTGCCCTGCTCTAGTCCATAGGGAGCCACATTATGATCCTCCCTGGTAGCATGCTTGGCTGGCTTGTCGGGATTATAGTAGGGCCAGAAGTGAGTTGTTAACGCACCGAGACTACAGCCCCCCTTGTTGATCTCAAACCCATGATCCTGAGGCCAGAAACCCTTCTGACCTTCGTGCCACTTTCCTGCGAAGAAGGTGCTGTAACCCGCATCTTTGAAGAGGCTTGCATAGACAACCTGATCGAGTGGAAGACCCGTATCCCCTCGAAGCTCGGGACGATTATGGTCTTTCCCCGTGAGAATCGAGAGGCGGGAAGGGACACAGCGGGGAGCTGCCTCATAGCCGCGTGTGAACTTAAAGCCGTCGGCAGCCAGTTGGTCGATGGCGGGTGACTCGTAGAAGGTGCTCCCCATGCAGGAGAGATCCTTCCAGCCGAGGTCATCCATCAGGAAGAAAATGATATTGGGCCTCTTTGCGGCATTCGTTTGGGTTTGGGTAGGAGAAGGAGCTGGGCTAGAAGAGGCCGTGGGGGTGGCATTCTCGGCTAGGATCATCGAGGGGAGCGAGAAAGTGGCGATGGCCAGAGTCAGGAGGGGTTTTTTAATCATGGGAGTTGAGGGGTGTGAAACACCATCGATACAGAAAAGTTGCACAAATGGGTATAAAATGTGCGGGAAGGCGATTGTTAGCCACCCCTCTTCTCCCTCTTGGAAGAGGCTTCCTTGGAATCACTCGCAAAAAAACTGGTGCGCCCGGCAGGAATCGAACCTGCTACCAAGGGTTTAGAAAACCCCTGCTCTATCCGATGAGCTACGAGCGCAAAGCACTTCATTATCAGGCTAGATAGGAATGGGGAAAAAGCTAAAATTTGACTTTTGTAAAGTTTGCACAAGCTTTAAGACGTGAATGGTATTGAAAACATCAAGGTAAAGACTTCAAGGACGTCTACGCGCCAGAACTGGACAAGCGATTCCCTACAATGATCGGAGTTGTAGCAGTTCAATAATACTGGCATCTTGATCAACCTTCATTTTATGAGCTTCCCCCGAGCAATGACACGATTTTGCGACCCTAGAAAGCACTCCTTTTCGAGTGCGATGGGAGCATTGATCGCAGGCCTGCTGACCCTCACTCCTTGTCAGGGTGTTCTGGCGCAGTTTCAGAATGCCGATCTGACCAATGCAAATTTTACCAATGCCAATTTGAATGGCACCAATTTTACCGGAGCCAATCTAACCGGAGCCAACTTCACTGGCGCCAATCTTTCGGAAGCGAACTTCACGATTGCCAATCTTAACAACGCCAATCTTAACAATGCCAACCTTGGCAGCGCCACACTTACCAGCGCTAACCTCAATAATGCCACACTTACTGCAGCCAGTTTAATCGGAGCAACTCTCGCTGGGGCCAACCTCACAAATGCGAATCTGGCTGGCGCCATTTACGACACCAACACGACGTGGCCCACGGGCTTTGCCTATCAGATCTCGGGCGCTTATGGGCCGAATGCGAATTTCACCAACGCGACGCTCACCAACGCGACGCTTACCAACATCAATTTCACTGGTGCCGATTTTGCGAACGCCAATCTTGGTAGCGCTACACTGACTGGCGACAACTTGACTGGAGCCAACCTTTCCGGAGCCATCCTGAATGGCGCGAATTTCACGGGTGCGATTCTCTCAAACGCAATTTTTAGCGGTGCCGAATACGATGCCAAGACGATCTGGCCAGCGGGCTTTGCCTATCAGATCTCGGGTGCGTATGGACCCAACGCCAATTTCATCAATGCCAATCTGAGCAGTGCCAATCTGAGCGGTGCCAACCTGAGTGGTGCCAATTTCACTGGCGCCATCCTCAACAGCGCGAACCTGACCAACGCTAATCTGGTTAGTTCCACCCTTGCAGGTACTGATTTCACAAGCGCTAATTTCACCGACGCAAATCTAACGAATGCAAACCTCGGCGGAGCGATACTCTCCAATGCCAATCTGAGCGGCGCCAATCTGATCAACGCCATCCTCACCAACGCCACCCTCCTGGGCGCAATCTTAACGGGCGCCGATCTTATGAACGCTGATTTCACCGGTGCGAATCTGACCGGTGCGAATCTGACCAACGCCATTCTGAATGGAGCAAACTTTACAGGGGCTACTCTCGCCGGCGCGAATCTGACTGGCGCCGAATACGACGCCAACACGACGTGGCCAGCGGGGTTTGCCTATCAGATCTCGGGCGCTTATGGACCCAACGCAAACTTTAGCGGTGCGAATCTGAGCGGTTACAATCTTACGGGCCTCAATTTCTCTGGTGCCAATTTTACTGTTGCGAACCTCACCCTTGCGAACCTGAGCGGTGATATTCTGAACTACGCTGATTTCTCTGGTGCCAATCTTACGAGTGCCAATCTCACGAATGCCAATCTTGGCAGCGCAACGCTGACCGGTGCCAATCTGACCGGCGCCAACCTTGTCAGTGCCAATTTTACCGGCGCCGTTCTCACCAATGCCACGATTATCTTTGCCAACCTTAGCAAGGCTACCCTCACGAATGCGGACCTAAGCTACGTTAATTTTACAGGCTCAACTCTTAGTTTCGCTAAATTCAATAATGCTAATCTGACCGGTGTTATTCTGACTGGCGCAGACCTGTCCGGAGTAACTCTCAATGGGGTCAACCTCACAAATGCGAATCTGACCGGTGCCATCTACAACACGAACACGACCTGGCCAACGAATTTCGCCTATCAGACCTCGGGAGCTTACGGTCCCAATGCGAATTTCAGTGGGAAAACCCTCACCAACGCGCTCCTCACGAACGTCAATTTTTCTGGCGCCAATTTCACCGGAGCGAATCTGACTGGGGCGACGCTGACCGGCTCCACGATCAGCACCGCAAATTTTGCTGGGGCCATCTACAACACGAACACGATCTGGCCCACGAATTTCGCTTATCAGACCTCGGGAGCTTACGGTCCCAATGCGAATTTCAGTGGGAAAACCCTCACCAACGCGCTCCTCACAAACATCAACTTCACTGGCGCAAATTTCACAGGAGTGAATCTGACGGGAGCGAATCTGACGGGAGCGAATCTGACCAACTCCATTTACAACTTGATGACGATTTGGCCGAGTGGTTTTGCCTATACCAACTCCGGGGCAATCGGTCCTGGGGCCAATCTTTCTTCGCGGATCCTTTCGGGACTTAATCTCACTGGTATTGATCTGACTGGTGCGAATCTGACTGGTGCGAATTTGACTGGTGCGAATCTGACCAATTCAATTTATTCTTCGACGACGACCTGGCCCACAAACTTTGCCTACACTAACTCCGGGGCAATCGGGCCTAGGGCCAATCTTTCTTCGCGGATCCTTTCGGGTCTGAATCTCTCTGGCGTTGATCTCACGGGAGCAAATATGACCAATGCGATTCTTTCAAACACGATTTTTACCGGAGCCATCTACAACACGAACACGATCTGGCCCTCCACAAACTTCGCCTACCAAACTTTGGGGGCCTACGGCCCCAAGGCAAATTTGGCCGGAGCAAATCTTACGAATGCAAATCTGACGAACATCAACTTCACCGGGGGAAGTTTCACGAATGCCAATCTGACCGGAGCCAATCTGACGGGTGATAATCTCACGAGTGTTAATTTCACCCATGCCAATCTCACCGGATCGACACTCACGGGAGCGATTCTTTCAAACACGATTTTTACCGGCGCCATCTACAATACCAATACGACGTGGCCCACGAACTTTGCCTATACGAATTCGGGAGCTTATGGGCCCAATGCTAATTTAACGAATGTCGTTCTCTCCGGTGCGAATCTGACGAACATCAACTTCATCGGCGCGAACTTCTCGGGCGCCAATCTCAGTGGTGCGAATCTGACTAGTGCGATCATCACCAACGCCCTCTTCATCGGAGCCATCTACAATACGAACACGATCTGGCCCACGAACTTTGCCTACACGAATTCGGGTGCCTACGGGCCGAGAGCAAATCTGTCGGCATCGAATCTGGCTAGTGCGAATCTGACAAATATCAATTTCACCGGTGCCAACTTCACGAATGCCAATCTGACCGGTGCCAATCTGACGAGTGATAATCTGACGAGCGCCAATTTGACCCATGCGAATCTGAGCGGAGCAACTCTTACTGGCGCGACGATGACCGGTGCAATTTTTACCGGAGCCACCTACAACACCAATACGACGTGGCCCACGAATTTCACCTATCAGACCTCGGGAGCCTACGGACCAAATGCTGTTTTCAGCAGTGCGACGCTCACCAATGCGACCCTCACGAACATTAATTTTACGGGCGCCAATTTCACCAATGCCAATCTGACTGGTGCGAATCTTAACGGTGCAACATTGAGTGGTGCTAATCTAACCGGCGCTAATCTGACAAGGGCAAGCCTGACAAACACGGTTTTCACGGGGGCCATCTACAACACCAACACAACGTGGCCCACAAATTTTGCTTACACGACGTCTGGAGCCTACGGGCCCAATGCAAATTTCAGTGGGGCGACGCTCGCCGCGGCAAACCTGACAAACATCAACTTTACAGGCGCCAACTTCTCCGGAGCGAATCTGACTGGAGCGAATCTGACCGGAGCAAACCTGACGAGCGCGACAATCAATGGCGCCAATCTGACCGGCACCATCTTGACCAGCGCCAATTTGGCCAACGCGAATTTCAAAGGAGCCATCTACAACACCAACACGATTTGGCCGACTGGTTTTGCCTACACCAACTCCGGAGCCTACGGCCCTTATGCAAATTTTGGCGGCGCGACGCTCACCAATGCAACGCTCTCGAACATCAATTTCACGGGTGCCAATTTCACGAATGCAAATTTAACCGGCGCGAATTTGACCGGTGCAAACCTTACAAGCGCGAGTATCAACAGTGCCACACTCGCCAATGCCAATCTCACGAGCGCCATTCTCTATAAGGCGAATCTGATCGGTGCCAATCTGAGCGGCGCCAATCTGATTGGGGCAACATTTACGGATGCTATTCTGAACAATGTTAACTTTGCCGGCGCGATCTACGATACCAATACGATTTGGCCCCTAAACTTTGCCTTCCAGACAAAGGGAGCTTACGGCCCCAATGCCAATTTCAGTGGTGCCACGCTCACCAATGCCAATCTCACGAATATCAATTTCACGGGTGCGAATTTCACCAATGCCAATCTGGCCGGCGCCAATCTGAATGCGGCCAATTTCACGATCGCCAATTTGACCGGTGCCAATCTGAGTCGTGCAAATGTGACCAACGCAATTTTCACCGGCACGATCTACAACACGAACACGACCTGGCCGACAAATTTTGCGTACACAAACTCCGGAGCCTACGGGCCCTATGCCAATCTGGGAGGCACCACGCTCACCAATGCCAATCTCACGAATATCAATTTCACGGGTGCGAATTTTACCAATGCGAATTTGAGCCGCGCCAATCTGAGTCGCGCCAATCTGAGCGGTGCCAATCTGAGTGGTGCGAATGTGACCAACGCCTTTTTTACCGGTGCCATTTATGATACCAATACGGTTTGGCCGGATGGCTTTGCTTACCAGTCCTCGGGAGCCTATGGACCGAATGCAAATTTCAGTGGTGCAGCATTGGCCAACGCCAATCTCACAAACCTGAATTTTAGCGGTTCCCTTTTCACGAGCGCTAACCTTGCCGGAGCCAATCTCAGCGGGACCCTGCTCACAGGCGTTGATTTCACCATAGCGAATTTGACCAGCGTCAACTTGACTGGAGCTAATTTAACAGGTGCCAATCTTACCTATGCCACGATAACCGGCGTAAATTTGCGCGGAGCGATCTACGACACGAATACAGGCTGGCCGAATAACTTCCCCTATCAGTCCTCGGGAGCCTACGGCCCCTATGCAAATTTCAGCGGCGCGAGTCTGACGAACGTGAATCTCACGAACATTAACTTTACCGGTGCTTCTTTCAGCGGGGCGAACCTCTCCGGAGTCAATTTTACGGGGGCGAACCTGGCCGGAGCCAATCTCAGTGGTGCCATCTACAATACCAACACCATCTGGCCCGCAGGCTTCAATTATCAAGCCTCCGGAGCTAAGATCCAGCCAACGATCGCCTTCACTCAACCTGCTTCTCCAATGGCCTTCGTGGTTGGGAGAAAATTTGGCTTAATCGCCACCTCCTCCTCGACGGGTGCCATCACCTTCACCAGTAGCAACAAAAAAGTCATCTCCGTCTCTGGCAGCACGGCAACGATCCAAGGGGTAGGGACCGTCACAATCACCGCTTCAGTGGCCGCCAAGGGGAACTACATGACCGGCAGCTCCGCGTGTAGTGTCACCGTTAGCGCGACTACGCCGTAACCCCACCATCCGCCCGGGCTCGCGAGCGCCGGTGAGCCTCAAACCGCGGTTGGGATTCCCTGCTCCATCGGTGAGAGGTCGATGGCGCGAAGGAGATCGAGATCTTCATTGGTGCCGGGATTGGCGGCCGTCAAGAGCTTGTCCCCGTAGAAAACCGAGTTGGCACCTGCAAAGAAGCAGAGCGCCTGGCCCTCGCGAGTGAGGCGTGTGCGGCCTGCTGAGAGACGGATGCGGGCCTTCGGGAGCATGATGCGTGTGGTGGCGATGAGACGAGTCAACTCGAAGATATCGACCACCGGTTGCTCCTCAAGCGGGGTGCCCGGCATCGCCATCAGGCAGTTAATCGGGACGCTCTCCGGTGGAGGATTGAATCCGCAGAGCACCTCCAGCATCCGGAGGCGATCACGCTCGGTCTCGCCCATGCCGATGATTCCGCCACAGCAAACGGCCATCCCGGCTTTCTGAACCGAAGAGATCGTATTAAGACGGTCGTCGAAGGTGTGGCTAGTGACGATCTGCGGATAGAACTCCGGAGAGGTGTCGATGTTGTGATTGTAGGCGGTGACTCCAGCCTCCTTGAGTTGGCGGGCCTCCTCATCTCCAAGTTGGCCCAGGGTGACACAGACCTCCATGCCGAGCTTGCTCACCTCCCGGATTGTCTCAAGCATCGAATTGAAGCGGCTGTCACCTGATTTGACCCCCTTCCAGGCCGCACCCATGCAGAAGCGGGTCGTGCCGCTTTCTCGGGCCTGCTTTGCGAGAGGCAGGATCTCGTCGCAGCCCATCAGCTTTCCGGCCTTAACACCGGTATTGTAGCGGGAACTCTGGGCGCAGTAGGAACAGTCCTCGCTGCAACCGCCTGTCTTGACACTGAGCAGGGTGCAGAGCTGCACATTGTCCTCGTCCCAGTTCTGAAGATGGACCGAGCGGGAGCGCTGGATCAGATCAAAGAAGGGCGAACGGTAGATTTCCTCAAGCAACGAGATGGTGACGGGATGTGAGCTCACAGAGTGGGAGATTAGGGCAAGTCACAGAAAACCTGAAAGAGGAAACAATCAGGCCTCGAAAGTCGGAAATCAGAGATCCATCCTCCTAGGTCGGAGGTTGTTCGGATCAGTTACCAAACAAGTGGCGGCTCCTCGTTGCGATCTTCCCTAGCCTCACGGAACTTTTTGGACCGACTGGCCAATTTGAAGTCGATCTGCTGCTTGAAAGGATCGACCCGGGCCACTTGAACCCTGAGGAGATCCCCCGCCTTGAGCACCCTTTTGGAATGGCGTCCGATCAACCGCGAGCGGGGCGCATCGAAGTGATAGAAGTCGTCATCAAGTGAGGAGACGGGCACGAGCCCCGTCATCATGGCCTCGGGAAGCTCCACCAGCAGTCCGTAGTTCCTGGCCTCGATCACTCGGGCTTCAAAGGAGGGAACCTCCCCTCCCTTGGTGGGAGCAGCGGCGAGTGCGCTAAAGTATTCGAGCTTCTTGAGACGGACCGACTCCTTTTCCGCATCGGCGGCTGTCCGCTCCGTCGTGGAGAGGTGCTCGCTGACGGGACCAAGGTCCTTGGAGGTGGGGCCGTGAAGTTTTGGGTTGAGGTCGCGGGCCAAGGAGCGATGCGTCAGCAGGTCGGCGTAGCGGCGGATGGGACTGGTGAAGTGACTGTAGTCCGACTTGGAGAGGCCGAAGTGACCGAGGGGATCCGGTGAGTAACGAGCCCGCTTGAGGCTCTTAAGCAGTCCGATCTTGAGTGCGCTTGCGTAGGGCTTACCCTTCAAGCCGTCGAGGAGCTTCTGGAGTTCCGGGCGGTGGCCGAGATCCCCCGCCTTCACACCGTAGGTGGCCGCGAGTTCCCGATAGTCGTTAAGTTTCTCGGGATCCGGCTTCTCGTGGATGCGGTAGATATTGGGCTGTTTTTTCTGCTTGAGATGGCGGGCCACTAGTTCATTGGCCAGAAGCATCAACTCCTCGATCAGTTGGTGGGAGATGTCATTCTCCACGAGTTCGAGCTTTTGCGGGCGTCCCTCGCTGTCGAGCCAGACCTTCACCTCCGGCATCTCCAGATCCAGAGCTCCGGCGGCAAAGCGGCGCTTGCGCAGCGTGGAGGAGCAGTCCCATGCCGCGTGCACGCGTCGCGCGGTCTCATCCTTGGGTGATGACTCCAGAAGGGCCAGTGCCTGACGGTAGGTGAGTCGGGCCGAGCTCCTGATCACCGAACGCCCGAATCGGACATGGCGGATTGATCCGTCCTTGTTGATCTGGGCAAAGACGCTGAAGGCGAGACGATCCTCGTCCGGTCGCAGGCTGCAGAGACCGTTACTGAGATTTTCTGGGAGCATCGGGATCACGCGATCAGCTAGGTAGACGCTGTTTCCCCGCTTGCGTGCCTCGGTGTCGAGTTGGGAGCCGGGTTTCACGTAGTGGGAAACATCCGCGATATGAACCGCCACGTCCCAGCCATAGTCGGTCGGTTGTACTTCGATGGCATCGTCGAAGTCACGCGCGTCATCGGGGTCGATCGTGATGACCTTGCGGTCTCTTAGGTCCTCGCGGCCCTCCAGATCAGCTTCGGTGACAGCTTCTCCGAAGACTCTGGCCTCCGCGCTGACAGACTCGGGGAACTCCCTTGGCAGACCATGCTTGTGAATCACCGCGAGCATATCGACGCCCGGTGCTCCCGCCTGCCCGAGCACCTCAACGATATGACCTTCCGGGTTCACGTGGCTGTTCTCCCAGCGGTCGAGTTGAGCGACAACCTTATCACCCAGTTTGGCCCCCTCGGGAGAGGGGACGTAGAGATTGCGTGGGAAGCGCGGATCGTCGGCAACGACGTGATGGAAGTTTTTGGTCTTCTGGAGCGTTCCGACGATCGGGGTCCCCGCCCGCTCGATCACCCTCAGGATGCGTCCCTCCTTGCGTTGATCCCGCCTCGGGCGGCCATGGTTGCGAGCATCCCGGATCAGGCGTGCCACGACGCGATCGCCATGCAGAGCGGTTCCGAGATTATCGGACGAGACAAAGAGATCCTTCCCCCCCTGATCTTCCGCAAGGACATGGCCTGATCCACCCGCATGAAGCTGAAGCTTTCCGGTGAAGAGGTCTGCCGTTTCCGGAAGGATGAAGTGATCCCCGCGAACCCGGACAATTCGTCCCTCCAGCTCGAGCTGTGCAAGCGCCTTGTCGAGGAGATCGAGATCTTGGCGTTCCAAGCGTAGGGACCGGGCAATCGATGAGGCCTGGAGTGGATCCCGCTTGAGGCAGTCGAGGATATCGTCGATCAGGGAGCGGTTCTCTCGCCTTCCCTCGTTGTCCCTGCGATCGCTCCTGTTGCTACGCCGGGAGGATGAAGGTGCCGAGGGAGAGTATTTCTGACCACCTCTCCCTGAGCGGTCTTGCGATCTGGAAGAAGAGGAGGAGTGGGAAGCGGGCGAAGTGGGTGAAGAGGACGAAGTTGACGAAGTGGATTTTCTCCGGGACTCCTCTCTTCGGTGAGTATCGGAGGGAGACTTGCTATCGGCTGTGCGGGTTCCACCAGATCCCTTGGGAGATCGACTGCCTTGATGACTGCCTTGATGACTGCCGGGCCGATTGGAATCTTTGGGCAGATTTTCCTCAGCACGGTTTTTCCGAGCAGGTTGCTTGCTTCGGTGGGGATGTCGCCTGGAGATGGAGGTGTTGGCTGAGTCGGTGGATGTCTCCCCCGAGCGTCTTGAAGAGGAGGGAGAGGGGACCTTTTTCCTCCCCTGATTGGACTTTGCGGTGGGGTTTCTTAAAGAGGCTTTTTTGCCGGTCGACTTTTCCCCGCCCACCTTGGGTTTAGGGGAACCCTTGCCTTGAAGGCTTTTCAGGATTTTCTTGAACACACCTTACCTTCTGCGGCTTTGCCCCCAGAGCAAGCAAGAAAATGCACACAAGAAAAGGCTTGTGCCCTTCCGCAGGCATCGGAAAGTTAAGGAATGTCAGCAGTCCCAAGGACATTTTCCTGTAGCTCCAGCCGTGCCCGGCAATTCGATGGTTTCACGCTGATTGAGCTACTTGTGGTCATTGCGATCATCGGGATCCTTGCCGGGCTCATCTTCCCCGCAGCCGGTTCGGCCATGAATGCAGCCAAGAAGACCGTTGCCAAGAATCAGGCCGTACAAATCGCCTCAGCCATCACAGCTTACGAGACGGAGTATGGCCATCTGCCCCCCTCCTCCGGTTCCCCCGCGATGATTGATGCCGCCATGGTTGCGATCCTCTGCGGTAGTACCGACCCGGTGAACAACCCTCGCGGGATAAGTTTTCTCGATGCCTCCGCATGGAAAAAAGGTAAGGGGGGCACTAACTCAATCGGCTACTGCGACCCCTTCAGTGCTTCCAGCGCCTACTCCGTTGCCATGGACTCAGGTTACTCGAACTCCATTTCGGTCCCTTCCCAGGCAACGCCCGGGGGATCACTCACCTCGACCAACTTGACCAAGCATGTCGGGGTCTGGACTGTCTTTACAAACGGAACGCAACAGAATCTGATCAACTCCTGGGACTGAGAAATTTTAAGCGGGTGTGGTTCAATGGTAGAATGTGGGCTTCCCAAGCCTGAGACGAGGGTTCGATTCCCTTCACCCGCTCCATATTTGATCGTTAGGATTGTTGCCTTCTAGGCATCCCCGACAACGTGAGCCCGTTTTCGATTGCCCTAGGCTCACGTGTTTTGGACAGTCGATCTATGAGACTTGCTGAAGCCACTTGCCAAGCAATCAAGAATTCGGTTGCCAATCTGGCACCTGATTCGAATTGCTAGCTGTTTGGCTCAAGGGTCAATGATGTTTCCAAGGGTGGAGATATCGATGTCCTTCTGCTATCTCAGGAGAGACTTCGGTTTTCCTCATCCGCAAAATAGGAAGGCTGATACTGACTGATATCGGTGAGCAAAAACTTGATATCATCAACTTTCCTTTTGCGAGTACTGATCATTTCAAGAGCATTGCTCATGAGCATGCCATCAAGTTGTGAGTGCGGAACACATTGACGTGACCTCGGTGATTTGAGCCAGGTGGTGTATTAGTCGAAGACGCTCAGGATAAGCTCGAAAAGTGAAGGATGGACGACAATTACCATCGACCGCATAGCTCATCGGCAAACTTGCCTCCGGCTGCGTTTGCCAATGAGCTTCAATACATCACAACAAACAAAATACGAGTGCCCTCAATAGCCACTAACTCAACCTAGATGTGGTGCAGTATCCGGGAGCAGGTCAATCACCCCTCAAAGACTAGCTTTCATGTGGTCCAACTTCCCAAGGTCCGTCTGTCCTTAAAGAAAACCAAGGCTCGGGCGGGAGGGATGAACAGTGCTAGAGATAAACCTACCACCTCGATTTGAGGGTAAGGAGATGGGTCTTCATCAATAAAAAAAGTAATCTAGGAATTTTCAGTTGGTGAGTTTTACGGGATGGGTCGATGTTTTCTCAAAGGCTCCCAAGATTGCCGAGGCAAGATCATCCATACAGAGATTAATTCCCTCGGTATGCGCAGCCACATAACCGTATGGCATACAGATTATTCCTTTTACTCCTACGTAAATCTTCTCGGAAACTGGCTGTAAGGTCATCGGGAAAATGAAATAGGGACCGCTATTTGAATGAGGGTTGTCTTTTGTTGGCTTGGGAGCGTCATCCCTTTTAACTTGAGTGGGGAGGAGTGAGATGTGACCTCCCTGATTGGAATAAGTAGATGGGTGGATGTCTTGTGTGTTTTCGTTTGTGATAAGAGGGAGATTGTTGGTCGAAGCTGGGGTTGAAAATCTCCGTACTGCTTGCGATGAAATAAAATGACGACTTTGGAAAAATTGGGTGTGATTTGGCAGATTTTGTGAACTGGAATCGCTTCTCCTTGGGGGAGTGTAGTTATGCTCGAAGATCAGCCAACCTAAGTATCCAAAAAAAAGGAGAAAAACTAACCCTCCTAGGACTATTTGGATGAAATGATCCAGTAGAAAGAAGTTTTTGGCTTTTGGTGGTGGTCTGTCATTGATCTCTGAAACGACGGTAAACTCTACCTGCATACGCTGGAGTGTGCCGGCTGGACGATTAGTCGGCATCTTCTTATTCGGGACATTGGGCATCTCTTCCGAAGGCTTTGGTGAATCCATGATCGCTTAATTCCCTAAGTTGGAAGTCCGATGCGTTAGCAAAAAAGAAAACCCATCCTCCGTTGGAATTGTTGATGAGCTACGCTTTGGCAGATCCAGCCAATGAAGTAAGCTCTGCCGCGAGCACAAGGGCGAGGATGGTTTTTTCATAGTTTTTTATTTGACCACTATTTGTACAAGATGAGGCTAGACAATTCATGTTACGATTCCGACGAATGCATGGGGCCAGTTACTAAAGCCCATCTGGAACGTACCAAGGTGGTCTAGGAATCGGGTTTATCCGATGAGTGAAGATATGGGTTCGGATATGGCGATCAAGGTGATCTGACCCCCGCGAACGGGAGGGTTGAAAAATGAAGTTCTGTTGGGCAAAAAAGAGAACGGAACGTCATGAAAAAAGCAGGTACCGCGAAGAGCAGGTGATTCGGACACTGCGAGAGGGGGAGAGCGGCACGCCTGTGAAGGCGATGTGTGCTAAGCACAACATCTCTGATGCCGCTTACTACGAGTGGACACGCAAGTGCGGAGGTATGAATGTGAACGAGGCTAGGAGACTTAGGCTCACGGAAGAATAAAACGGCCGACGCAAGCAGTTAGCGGCGGATCCTGCGGTGCAGATCCAAATATTAAAGGAAGTGAACTCTAAAACAATGGTAAGCCCGTCTACCAAAAAGGCGGGCTGTTAAAATCGGCATTGAAGGGAGTGGGAGTGGGAGTGGCAGTGGCTGAAGATCTGGGGCCTGGTCGTGGCTATCTGCAGGTGATAGCCACTCGGGGGGAGAGGTTTTCCCAGCACGTCTCTCATCATTCGCTGGATCGTGATCCCTGCTGCTTTCTTGAATAACTGAACCAGAGACGATTTCAGCAAAGGCACCAATGCCGTAGGAGCAGGGTGCACTTGGTGAAAATGGGGCTTCAGGTGAGCTGTAGCCGAGGTTCTATCTGCCATCTCAATGTTACGAAATCGTTACGATGGAGTTTTTGACGTTGGCGTCAGGAAAGTAGATAAGTAACGCCATAACAAAACCAAAGCATCAGCCAAATCTCTTCAGAGCCTCATAAAATCGGCTTCTGCAGCGATCAGGCAAAAAAAACCCCAATGAAAAAAACAATCACAATCCTAGCCAGCGTATTCACAATCTGCTTTGCCATGGCGCAGTCTGACGCAGCCATCATCACCAATGCGGCTTCGATTTCCAATGGCGATTTGCTTCTCGGATTTGATGTCGCAACAAATGGTATCGGCACGCAAAGGAACCTGCTCATTGATCTTGGTCAGTATGCAAGTCTCGGATCGCTAGGCTCGATCGATTTGTCGGCTGATCTCACAGCAGTCTATGGAAGCTCTTACGCAACTTATGGCATCAAGTATGGAGTGATTGGAGTAACGGGTACCGACACGATCTACCTGACAACACCGACTCAATCGTATCTCTACGCGAAGTTGAATTCTACCTCAGGAAGCGTCATGCAGGGGAGTTACCTCCAACCCCTGGATCCAGGGGCAGTCAATGTGGGTTCCTTAGGTTACGATCGCGCCAACAGCTACCAGACAACAACACACGGCGGATATATCACCAGCACGGATCCCAACTCTTGGAGCACCCAGAATCCGACCACAGCACCATTCGGCTTCTACTCAGGGAAAACAATCGAGACAACGCTAGGATCATCACTGAACTACCTTGATATCATGCCAGTATCCACGTCGCTTGTGAGTGCGTCTCAGGCCGGCTACTTTAATGTCACCTCCTTGGGAGTATTGACCTACACCGCGGTGCCCGAGCCAAGCACCTACGCCCTCATGGCACTAGGATCTCTCATCTTAGTTGTCGCGTTCAGGCGCAAGAAAAGCGAAGTTAAAACTTCCTGATTGTAGGATTGAGGATTGGTATCACGAATTTCAGTTCAAAAACCAAAAACCAAAAACTAAAACCAAAAAAAGTCTCTAAAAAAACACCAAAAAAACCATGAAGAATAATATTATCAAAGCGTGCGCGCTTCTCTCGTTCCTAGCGTTCCAAGGGGTTCATGCTCAGGTGCTCACCCCCATCACAAATGCCGCATCGATCCAAAATGGAGATCTCCTCCTTGGTGTCAACTCGACAGTCGGTGGGGGAAAAGACCTACTGATTGATCTTGGACAGTTCGGTAATCTTGTGAACGGAGGATCGCTCAATATTTCTGCCGATTTGGCTGCGGCAGGGTTAACGACAGCCCTTTATTATGGGGTTTTTGCCGTTACTGACGGAAAAATTGTCTACGCCACGACACCGACATCAGGGAAGGTCTACAACAGTTTGAATTCCTCACAAGCTGGTATTGCTCAAGGTAATTATCTCCAGCCCTTGGGTGTGGGGGGTGCAAACATCGGGACACTCGGCTACGATAGGGCCAATGGCTACCAGACAACTGCAAGTGGCGGATGGATAACATCTTCGGATATCAACTCATGGACAACGCAGAATCCTAACGTTAGCATTGCTCCAGGGTTTGGCTACAATCAGTACGGAGTCGAGAGCGCTATTGATTCGATCGCGTATTTGGATCAAGCGAATCTAGGTGGTGCTGGAAATGCCCAGGTTGGACGATTAAGTCTGACAAGTGCTGGAGTCCTGAGCTACACCGCAGTGCCGGAACCCAGCACGTATGCTCTCCTAGGCCTCGGAGGACTTTTACTCGTGATCGCCTACCGCAGGAAGACAGCTTAATTCAGCAAATAAAAAAGAACAGACTAAACACCAAAAACCAACAAAACCACACCTAATAAGATGAAAAAGACACTACTAGTTGCTGCCTTAGCAGCACTCTCGATTGGTGCAGCCTCGGCTGACACCAACTATATCACTGGCTCGACAGCCTTCCGCAAAGCTGCCAATTCACAGATCGCCGCTTGGGTTGAACAGCAAGGCGCAGCATCAAATAACGGACTTGTTTGGAGTGACACAGCAGGTGGAAGCCCTGTCACTGCGACAGATATCGCCTGGCAATGGACCAATGGTTCCGGAACAAATTACATCGTGGCTCACTGGAGTGGATCTGAGGGTGGTATCCAGAACACCGCCGCACCACTAGGATCAAAAACCTATGGTTATCTCAACGTGGCAACGGCAGGACTACTGAGTAATCCTGTAGCTTTTGCAACGGGATTGGGTGCAGGATCGACTAATGCCACCAACACACTGCAGACCAATGGTAACATTACCTTCAGTGATACGACACAGTCCTCCTCACTCTTTAAGAACACCTATGCAGGAACGACTTACGCCGGTCTCACAGGTGCCGGAACCTCTACCGTCGCACCACAAGTTGGGGTCGTGACGTTCGTATTTGTTGTTAATTCGAGTGCCAATGCAAATATCGTCAATTTTACGAGTGAGAATGCACGCAATTTGCTGAATTTGGGAAAAATGCCCGTTGCGTTGCTTACTGGGATTGACAACGACACCAACTCGCTTGTCTGGCTTGTCGGGCGTGATATTGACTCCGGAACTCGTCTTACAACTCTTGGTGAGACAGGTTATGGTACCTCCAAAGCTGTTAAGCAGTACTTCACTGTCGGCACCACTAACGTCTATCTGACACCAGCAACAACTGTAAACGGTGTGAACGAGGTTCAAGGAAATGGTGGATACTCCAGTGGATCTGGAAGCACCAATATTGGCCTAATGTACCAGATCAAGAATTACGGAGTTCTTGCAACAGGTACGGCTCTCACCGTCGATACGAATAACACGCCAAACACAACGACCGGAGCAAACTATCTGCTTGGTTATGCGGGCACAGGTGACGCTGGGAAGGCTAGTGCCTCCCCAGTCAGACTCCTTGCTTATCAAGGCACGACCTACAGTGATCTGGCTGTCCAGGAAGGACAATATGGATTCTGGGGATATGAAGATCTGTACTATAACGGCTCCACAGCTGTAGCGAATACAGTGTCGGTTGCCAATGGTATTGCCGCAAGTCTCCTAATCACTCCGACCGGTAATAGTTCATCGGGACTCTATAACGCAGGAGTACAGCTCTCGACCATGCTTGTAAGTCGTGGATCTGACTTCAGTGTGATCCTCCAGAATTACTAATCAGTTTTTTCCAACGAGACTCTTAAAGATCAGGCTGGTGAGTTGCGACTCACCAGCCCTTTTCTTTCATAGGGGGGACTTGTATGATAGAGTTTCCACGGATGACGTGACTCATAACTTGAGACCACTCTAGTTGAAATCAAGGAGCCCTATTTTCCACGCACCGATGAACAAGAAGCTAACACCGAAGAATCTCCTCTTTCTTCTAGCGTTGATGCTCTCAGGAGGGATCTTCTGGAATCTCCGACAAACCTGGGTCTCCTTTGCAAAGGTTGAAAATGCCACTCAATGGAGTGAGTCTGGCACAGGATCCAAATTCATGAATCCGAGGCGGGAGGATAAGAACCATCCATTGAATGTTTCTGTGAAACAGCAGCTTTCTTCCAAGGAGCTAGTGTTGTCAGAAGCGGTTAATACTACCCCCAACCAAGGGGGACTTATTGAGCAGAAGACAAAAGCTCTCCAGTCAGCTGATCAGGCAGTCGCGATAACCCCCTCTTTATCTCACGAGCAAGCTGCCTATCAGCAAAAGGGGGGCGTAGAAAGCCATGATCCGCATCCCTTGGTATCAAACATGCCACCTGATTCACAACCTTCGCAGAGACCAGATGCGACACGACTCCAACAACCCGCACCTGTCATTCCTGTGGCCTATGCCTTGCAATCGGCCTTGAATGATCCGACGGCATCAGCGCAAGCCACTGAGATTATGCAAAATCCCGGATCGCAAGATCAACTTAAGCAGATCGCCAACGACTTCGTTCAACGGGTGAACTTATCGAAGGATTCTCCCTATTCGGCTAATTATGCTCAACATTACAGCCAGAGTGTTGATCTGGCTGACCTGCAGTTCTATGCCATTTACGGTCAAGAGGCTTATATTTCTATGGATGCAGCTCGGGCCGCCGCGGCAGGGCAATAACGATGATAGCGATTAATTCTTCTTTGCTGCTGTCAGCTTCTTGCGCAGCTCTTCAGCCTCCAACCCTGCTTGATGGATCTGACTCTGTGTGAGTCCATTGGCACATTCTGACAGAGCCATCTCGACTCGCGCGTAAGGTCCTCCCTTTGCTAACGTGAGATAAATATAAGCATGGTAGGGATCGCCCGATGCCAAAAGGAGATCTCCATACTCCCCAGCTGCGCTCATCTCTCCGAGATCGATTCCTTTTTTGAACCACTCGATAGCCTTTTCACGGTCGGATGGTACATGCTGGCCAAGATAATAGAAGTGTCCCATGGACGCACAGGCCCATGCACTTCCCATTTCAGCGGCTTTCTTGATCAGGGGAAAGGCAGCCTCTGGATCTTTTTTAACACCGTCATCTCCAAAAAGATAATCCTGACCTAACTTGGCTTCTGCCGTGGGATTACCCATCGCCGCTGACTTTTTTAACCATTTGATTCCCTCATCAGGATTTGCATGGACACCTCTTCCCTGACAAAGCAAAAGTCCGCAAAGATAGGAGGCTCGAGGATCGCCCTTCTCTGCTGCCATTCTAATCCAGCGGTAACCTTCAGCTTCATTTTTGGGGATGCCCTGTCCCTCTAAGAACATGATACCGAGATTGTTCATCGCCTTGAGATTTCCTTGGTCTGCTGACTTGCGATACCACTCGCCCGCCATCTCATAGGACTGAGCAACCCCTTCGCCGCGGTAGTAGGCGCGACCGAGCAGGAACTGATCCTCTGCGTTACGGCTTGCGATGGGGAGGGCTGTGGGGGAAGGATGACTAGCCACTTCTGATCCAAAAACCCGAAGGGGTGTCGCTGAAGCGAGAACGAATAGAAGGGGAATGAAAGTGCCAGAATGGAGAGACATATCCCGATCATAGCATGCAGTAAATAAAGTCCAATATTCCGAGTGAGATAGGATCGTTACAATTCCGAAACATTCTCTTGCCCCCATCACAAAGTTGTGGAGATTTATGTCAGAATTGTAACGCGCGGGAAGAGTCAAGATGATCTATAGTTCACTATGACTATGCGTCGTTTCTTCTCCATCAATGAACATCCTCACCCGCTCCTCAGGGCTAGGGTAGGGGAGCTATTTGGAGATGGGCGTGGGCGGATGCAATCTTGGTCCCTTAAAAGAGGGACTAAATCCTCAGAAGCATGAGAGAGCAAGAATTTCGCCTCAACGGTCAGAGGCTCTCGCCCTGGCTTGTCAGACCGCTGGCTTCCCTCCTCACGTTTTTCCTTTTTTTCTCGGGAAGCCCAGCGCTTTTTGCTCTTCAATTCTCGGCTGCGGGGCGTTCTGGTGACGGGCAGGCAGGTGGCGGGCAAGGATCTGCGCCAAGTCTTCAAGGGGCAGGAGCAGCATCGGCAGCACTCACGGCCGCGCTCGCTCAGAAGTCACTGCAGAAATCACAATCGGTGATCACCGCACTCACAACTGCCCAGAAGCAGGCGGCAAACGCAGCCAAGGCAAATCCGAACAATGGCCAGGTAAACGGCAAGCCCGTGATCAATGGACTTCAGCTTTCCAAGCCTGCTGCTGGTAATGGAGAGGTTGCTGGGCTTGTTCCCTACTACCCGGTTCAAAACCCAGCGCCCAGTGGATCTCAGGTCCCGACGGGAGCAGTTCCAGTGCCCGGAACATGGAGCGGGGTTTCCGGTCTCTCCCAGTCAGTCACCGGGAATAATGCCGCCGCCCCTGACTCGGCAACTGTCACCATCACTCAGAATCAGCAGTCGGCCTATCTCTACTGGTCCAGCTTCAATGTTGGGGCCCAGACGACGCTAAACTTCCTCCAATCAGGTAATTTGGGCACGCCCGGCACCTGGATCGCGTTTAATAAGGTCATGGGCTCCTCGGATCCCTCGCATATTTTCGGTCAGATCAATTCTCCCGGCCAAGTCTACATCTTGAACCAGAACGGGGTTCTCTTCCATGCCGGCTCCGAGGTGAATGTTCAGTCTCTCGTTGCTGCTACCTTGCCGATCAATGAATCACTTGCAGGAGATGCCCTTGATCGAGTGACCGCCAGCGGGCTGGTCAACTTCCCGCACGCCGTTCCGCAGTACCTCTTCACCGCCTTGGATAAAGGAAGTTATGATCCCAACAATGCCGGGAATGTAACGGTGGGAGCCTCTCTGGGTAACGTGGTTGTGGAGCCGGGGGCGACGATCAATGCGACGGTGAATGCCGAGCACTCGGGTGGACTCGTCGCCCTGATCGGACCTACTGTTCAGAATGGGGGGGAGATCAACACGCCCAATGGACAGACGATCCTTGCCGCCGGTCTCCAAGTCGCTCTCACCCCGCACCCCTCCTTGGATCCTAGTCTGAGAGGTCTCGATGTATCGGTTGGACAAGTAACGGGAAACAACGCTTCTGGTTCACCGATTTCCGTGATGTCTGTGAAGGATGGCAGTGATATCACCTCCCTTGCTGGGACTGCTGAGAATACGTCACATGGCCTGATCACAGCTAATGAGGGAGACGTCACAATCGCAGGAGCATCCGTGAGCCAGCAGGGGGGCATTGCAAGTACCACCTCGGTTTCTTTTAATGGACGCGTTGATTTGCTTGCAAACTACGGCACCCAAATCAACTCGGGATATAAAGCGGATGGATCGGGTGGACCTACCTTTTATAATACGTCGACAGGCACGGTCGATATGGGACCAGGAAGCACTATGCAGATTCTACCCGAGTGGAATAGCACTGCAACCGTAACTGGGACCTCTCTCTCTCTTAATTCCGTTGTTTCTATCTTAGGTAGTCAGGTTGATATGGGCGAAGGAGCGATTCTCGAAGCTCCAGGTGCTGCAGCTACCGCTGGAGCACTCGCCGAGGATGGTAAGATACTGGCAAACTCCGCAACGAGTGGTAGTGGCGTCACGATCCAAGCCGGATCTTGGTACCGCAATGGCATTATCAATGATCTCCAGTTCATAGCAGGTGGGATTACGCTCGGATCAGGGGCAATCATCGATCTCGCTGGCTCAACGGATGTTCAGGTAAACAGTGCCCAAAATTATATCACCTTACAATTAAGAGCAGCTGAGTTAGCTAATAGCCCATTACAACAATCGAGTGCCATCCGAGGGAAGAATATCACGGTCGATTCAAGAGTGACTGGAAACTATACACTCGATGGAACCACTTATTATTGGGCTGGGACCCCCTTGGGAGATACCTCCGGCTATTTGGGGCTTATTCAGCGCACGGTCGGTCAACTAACGCTCAATGGAGGAACCCTTTCCCTGCAGGCCGGAGATGCTGTCTCCTTGCAACCCGGGTCCCTTGTGAATGTTTCCGGAGGATGGATGCGTTACTCGGGAGGAAACTTCGCGACGACCAAACTCATTACCTCGACAGGTCAAATCGTCGATATCTCAAAGGCCACCCCAGATCAGGTCTACACGGGAGTTGTACAGCATACTCCTCTGGCCTACGAGGCCCCTTACCTGAGCGGTGGTAACGGAGGTTCTCTGAGTGTTCAGTCTCCTTCCATCATGCTGAATGGCGATTTGAACGGTAACACGGTTGCTGGACTGAGGCAATCGACGCATTCCTCCATCTCTCAAGCTCCCCCGTTACCATCCGTCTTGAGCCTTTCTTTCTTGGGTCAGCGCTGGGATCCTAATGCTGGGACACTTTTAAATATCTCACCCTACGCGCCATCTGTCACTTTTGCTGACAATGGCACCTCGACATCCGAGAACGTTTACCTCTCTCAAAACCTTGTCCAAGCCGATGGATTTGGGAACCTGACAATTCATAACCATGATGGGACAATATCCCTTCCCTCCGGCACCCTCCTTAATGTGGGAATTAACGGAGTCGTCTCATTGGAAGCAGCCAATGTGGATGTTGAGGGAAGTATTGTTGCACCAGGAGGGTCGGTCTCCCTGAAGGCTGATCTGGCCCCTTTTAGTGTCATTAATTCCGCTTCTCTGATTGCCTCATCCGAACAACCCCTCCTCGATGTCGTTCAGTATGAAGGTCAAGCCGCGGCACAGTACGGGCCCGTGGTTGGGGGAGTGACGCAGATTGTCAATGCCGATGGATCGATTCGTTCTGTGAGCGCTGTGTTACCTCATGAGAATGCTGGAATTGTTACCGTTGGCAATTCATCCGTTATCAGCGTAGCTGGCACACTTGTGAGGGATTCATCAAGTCTCTCCCAAGTGTATCAACCGATCTCATTAAATGGAGGGTCTCTCTCCATTACTGGTTACCAAGTGAATACTAAGAGCGGGAGTCAATTAGATGTTTCGGGCGGGGCTATTGTTCCGTTGGCCGGTTCTAGTACGTATGGGAATGCGGGATCGGTTTCGATCGTTTCCGGAAAAGACACGTGGGATGCCTCGATTCACAATGGTTCATTAGTTTTCAATGCAACCCTTGCAGGGTTTGCAGGACTCAATAAAACTCCCGGCTCACTCTCCATCACGGCGCCGGCAATTCAGATTGGGGGGACGACGCAGGACCAACGAGTCCTCCTGCTGAAGCCTTCATTTTTCAACCAAGGTGGTTTCGGAAGTTTCAGTCTGACAGGAGTCGGACTCAAGCCTGATGGCGTCATCGATGGTTTAGAAAACCCAAGCAGTGATGTCACTCCCTATGTTCCAGGTATTTTGATTGCAGCCGGTACAACAATCGACCCCATGGTTTCCTCCCTGATCGTGAGCGGAACTCCTTCGCAGGGCATAACGGTTTCTGATGGGTTGCTACCCAATCCGTTACGTCCAACGGAAACGATCTCATTGAACGCAACCGGACTCAACGATCCTTCCATCCCCACGAAACCGAATTTATTGATCAGGGGAGATCTTGTGATGGGGGAAAACGCCAGCATCAATTTGGATCCTCAGCTTGGTTTAAAGAGCGGCACGATCTTAGCAAACGTCGGCTCGTTAAAGATGAGTGGCAATACAGTATCTGTTCTCGGATCCATCACGGTTCCTGGAGGTAGTATTTCTTTATCTGGAGGAAAATCATTTCGACAGAACTCTTCAGCATTCGGGCCGCAGGTGACAGTGGATGTTGCATCCACTGCTCGCCTCTCCACGGCAGGGGAAGCGCTCTACCTGCCAGATACGCTGAATGTCGGGAAAAGATCCGGATCTGTCCTTCCCGGCGGCACGATCTCGATCAGTGGCAATATTCTGGCGGAAGCGGGAGCCACACTCAATGCGTCGGGCTCTCGTGGAGTCTATGATTTTTTACCCTATCAACTCGGTCTGGCCAGCAGCCCTGAAACACCATCCCTGGTTGCCTATCAAGTCGATTCAACTGGTGGTTCCATCAATCTCAATGGAAGCCAGATGCTCTACTCCGATGCCACGCTCTCAGCTCATCGAGGAGGCATTACCGCACTAGGGGGCAGTCTCAGCATTTCTTCTGGAAATTTTTATAATACGACGCTCGATGCGGTGAATTCTTTTAAGGATATCAATTTAACACTCACTCAGAGCGGTCAAGTTGCTCCTACGGGATTCCAAGATTCCGGAGTGGCAACAATCGGGCAGCAACTGTTTCCGACATCCGCTTTGAATTCAGCAAATGGAGGACATCTCGCTGTTGATTCATTTTCGGGGGGGGGGTTTGACGCGGTGCAACTTGGGGGTAATGTCCTCTTTAACGGCGCTCCGTCAGGAGGCATTGTCTCCTTATCCGTTCCAGGCAGCATAGTTGTCGCTACGACAGGCTTTTTGGGAGCAAGCGACAATACGACTATTAATCTCAAAGCTGCCACGGTCTCTCTGGGCATGGCCTTCCAATCACCGCTTGCCCCAGGTTCCTCCGAATTATTGGCAGCTTTGGGAACCAGCACCTATGCCCCTCCGACATGGGGGCAGGGATCATTAAATGTCGATGCCAAGTTGATCGATATAGGGAATCTTTCATTGCAGGGAATCGGTCATGCGACACTCAATGCACCGCAAGGAGTCATCAGGGGGGATGGTACATTTGATCTGGCAGGGAGCCTCACCATCAATTCCGCAATGGTCTATCCAGTCTCAGAAACAGTATTCAATCTTATTGCTTACAATTACTCGGGCTCCACGGCGGTAAGTTCCGGCGGAACCTCAGGCAGTATTCAGATCAATCAATCGGGATCTGTGCAACTTCCTCTCTCTGCCGGAGGATCTATTTCGCTCTATGCGGAGAATATTGTGCAGGCTGGAGCAATTGTCGCCCCGTTTGGGAGCGTGAATCTTGGCTGGGAGGAAGCCGGTGCATCTCCGGTGGATCCTATTACCGGTGCTGGGACTGGAGATTCAGCTGCCGTGATTCGATCGGTTCCTGTGACGGACACCTTGGGGCTTCTCTCTGGAAGCTTAACATCCATATCCGGTGTGGATCCCTTAACCGGCAAGGGACTTATCGTTCCTTATGGTACATCAACCGATGGATCAAAATGGGTTGATCTTTCAGGAGCTGATATCACGACGATCGGACTTCCCTCCAAGTCCATCCAACTTGGAGCGAATAACATCACTTCTGCAACGGGGTCCAAAATTGATCTTAGCGGTGGCGGTTCCGCGATAGCCAGTCACTGGGTCGCCGGAAATGGTGGAACCATTAATATTGCCGGAGATCCCAAGGGGGGATGGAGTCCCGCTGTTGCTTATAGTGTTGGGGATCTTGTGACCACCACCGATAGCAGTGGCAAGGTCCTCTACTGGACAGCACGTCAGGCGAACTCCGGCACACAACCTTCCGTCAGCCTCTCGTGGTCCCAAGTTCAACCCAGCTATGCAGTGGTGCCAGGATATCAGCCAGCCTACGCCCCCACGGGATATTCTGATGGATTAATCAGCCTAGGATCACAGATCCGAATCAATGGCGGGGCGGGACTCGCAGCAGGAACGTACACCTTGCTCCCAGCAAATTATGCCAGCCTACCGGGAGCCTATCTCATCAGCCCCTCCGCATTGAATCTAGGAGCAGGCTCCTATGCCTCTCCTGATGGGTCTGTCATCACCTCCGGAACAATCTTTAACGGGCTCGACTTCTCGCTTTCGCCCCCATTAACGGTGGGTTCGTTTCAGATTCTCAGTCCCCAACAGATCGCCCGCCGTGCCCAATATCAATACCTCAATTCCGACATGTTTTTTCAATCTTCAGCTGGAGGTTCCAGAACCGCCGATGCAGGAAATCTCCTTTATCAAGCGAATGCCTCCATGGCACTTAATGCCTCAGTGCTGGGGCTTGGAGCTGGAGGGGGAAAGAGTGCCCGCATTGACATCAGCGCACCTTTACAATTTTCAATTTCTCCGGAAGGAACGGGAGGTGGCCCTGGCGTTGTCGATCTGAGCTCCTCCATGATTGACCTGTGGAGCTTTGGAAGTCTCCTGATCGGAGGGATTCGAGGATCCGTGGCAAATGGACTCACGCCAATCACAGTCACGGCAAGTGATGTGAATCTCGCTCCCGGAGCTTTGCTCTCGGGAAGTGATGTGATTCTGGCAGCGAATAATTCCGTTACTGTTGGTACGGGTGCCTCCATTGTCGCTTCAGGAGGATCGCAAGTACCGGATGAAAGCCTCTCTGTTTCAGGGCACGGAGAGATATTGAGGGTGAGTAGTGACGAGAATGCTACTAGTAGTAGAAATATTGGTTCCGATAGCACACCTGTCGCTGGTCTTACTATTCAAGCAGGAGCGAACCTTTCAGGAGCATCAATCACCATTGATTCCAGTGGTGCGGCAACGATTGATCCGAGCGTTGTTGTTCGTGGACAGGCAATCAATATTGCAGCCTCCAAAGTGGCGTTAAATTTTGACGGCACGCAGGAACCTGGATCCGTGTTGAATATCAATGGCAGCTCACTGACAGGCCTCTCAGCTGCTCAGAGTCTCAATATTTCGAGCTATTCCAGCATCGATTTTCACGGAAGCGGAGCGCTAGGATCCGCCGCACTGACATCGCTTGGACTCCATGCCGGCCAGATTCTTGGGGATAATGGGGGCGCCGACACGATTCAGGCGAATAATATCTTCCTCGACAATGCAAACAATACGGCGCTCTCCGGCGGTTCACTCTCGGCCTCCGGTGGCGCCCTGACAATCTCGGGAAGTTTGCTAATGCTCGGAGCCGGGGCCTCCGAAATTGGGGGCTTCCAGACAATCACGATGAGTCTTTCTGGAGGCATCCAGGGAAATGGCATGGGGAGTCTTGCCGTTGCTGAGAATCTCAACCTCAGCAGCCCTATTTTGACCGCGACGGGATCCTCCTCCACGAGGATCACGGCAGGTGGCAGCCTTGATGCCAGCGCTTCGGGAAGCAGCCTTGTGAAAGCCGGTCTTGGCGCCTCCCTTATCCTTCAAGGAAGCTCTCTGAATATAGGGATGCCGATTACCCTGCCAAGCGGGTCGGTCTCTTTGGAAGCAACGGGTCCAAACGGTGATCTTACCCTCTCCTCAGCCATCGATGTCGGGGGATCCTCAAAGCAAATCTTCAATGTAACTGAATACACCTCGGGGGGGGCGATCAGTCTATCCTCGGAAAACGGGAATCTGATTTTGGCCGGTTCCTCGCTCAATGTGGGCGCCTTGGCAAGCGGGGGTTCGGCGGGAAACCTCTCCTTCATGGCTCCTTCAGGACTTGTTCTCTCGATGCCCTCCGTGATCGCAGGTAGCGCTCCGCGCGGGAGCGGAGGCAATTTTGTGGCTGACCTTGGGTCATATAATCATGGCAATCTTGATCCTCTTGAAACAATTCTTACGGCTGGAGGCTTTACCCAATCGCAGAATGTGCGAGACAGAACCGATCTGGCTATTTCCGTGACGGATGCCAAGGCGGGCAATTACACGCTCGCTGCCGATCAAGGATCCATCACCATCCTCGGAACTATCAATGCCTCCGATGTCCCGGGTCAAGATTCTCTTGGTAATCCGATTCAGACCGGGGGAAGCATCAACCTCATTGCGGGGCAGAGTGTGGTGATCACCAGCGGAGCGACGCTCAACGTCAGTGGTCAGAACTATGATAACGCAGGTAAGGGTGGCTCTATTAATTTGGAGGCGGGTAATAATCCTGCCGTTGCGGTCATCGCGACAACGGCTCCTAGTTCCGCCTTTGCCCCTGGCACATCTGTTGTCGATTTACAGAACGGCGCGACACTGAATCTGGCCGTTGCCGCCGCGCCAAGAGCCATTGATTCCGCTGGGAATTCCGACCAATTCGGCGGGACACTACACGTGCGTGCCCCTCAGACGATGGATGCCTCGGATGTGCAGATAAATCCGATCGGGGCGACCATCAGCGGGGCCTCGCTGATCACCGCGGAGGGATTCTACCGACAGGATGCAGCGCAGTCCGACTCCGCCGGAATAGCCTCCATCGACAACATGGAGGGTGCGGCCCTTAATAACGCTACCGCCTTCATGAATAATGCGCCGGCCATAGCCGCCCGACTTCTTTCCCAGAGCGTTCCGGTCAGTGGGATCCTTCAAGTAGCTCCGGGTGAGGAGATCGTGAATTCTCTGGGAAGCCTGATGCTTAACAATGACTGGGATTTGTCAACTGCTAGGTTTGGCCCCAACAATGCGCCCGGTTTCCTCACCCTGCGTGCTGCAGGGAGCATCATCTTCAACGCCAGCTTGAGCGATGGGTTCAGCTCACAAACTTTTGATCCTACAACCGGCAACCCAATCCTAGGCTCAGCTTATAATGCCCCTCTCTTGGCTCAGAACACAGTGCTCCCCGCGAATTTCCAATCATGGGCCTATCAGGTTACTGCGGGGAGCGACTTCTCTGCGGCAAATACCCAAGCAGTGATCAATTCAAGCCCGGGAAGCGTGCTCCTTGGCATCCCGTATCAGAATGGATCACAAGTCCAAGCACCAGTACCAGGGGCTGATGCGCAAACAGCCGATGCTATCGCCGGACCAGGCTATAATTATTATCAGGTGATCAGAACTGGGACGGGAGATATTGCGATCAATGCATCAGGCGATCTCCAGCTATGGAACCAGTTTGCGTCGATCTACTCGGTTGGAACGCAGGTGACCGATCCCACGCTTGGGGGGACATTCGATACTCCGAGTCCAAGCAATTATGGTCAGGATAATCCGTCCCTGAGTTTGGGAGCTGTACAACAATCGATTCCTTATGCTGTGCAGTTTAGTTACGCTGGGGGCAATATTGAGATGAGAGTCAATGGAAACATTGGGCATTGGTCTCTGAATGCAAGTGCGACTCCGGGAAGTATGGTTGCCGACTCCGGTAAGGAGCTCCCTTCAAACTGGCTCTATCGTAGAGGCTCGGTGGATGCGAATGGGAAATTTTCCCTATTAAATCTTTCTCCAGACAACCAGGGAGACCCGAAAGTCATGCAGGTGGCCTCCACCTCTTGGTGGGTGGATTTTAGTAATTTCTTCGACGACATCGGAGCCCTTGGTGGTGGTAACATCACGATGAATGCTGGCGGGAATATCAGTAACATCAACGCTTCCATCCCAACGAATTTCCGGATGCGGGGAAAAGACTCGCTTGGCAATCTTATCCAAGCCGCGACGGCAACTGGCATTGAGCTTGGAGGAGGAAATCTTGCTCTGAATGCTGGCAATAACATCGATGCCGGTGTCTACTATGTGGAGCGAGGTAATGGAATGTTGCAGGCGGGCGGTAGCATTATTACCAATCCGACACGAGACCCTGCGGCCCCCGCATTGACAGCACCCGTATTCGCCAATTCTCCCCTCAGTTATCTCCCTTCAACACTCTTTTTGGGCAAGGGAAGTTTCAGCGTGCAGGCTGGTGGAGATGTTCTCCTTGGACCGGTAGCAAATGTCTTTATGACGCCGCAAGGGATCAATAACGGATTTTGGCTCACTGATTATTTCAATACGTATGCCCCCACCGATAAGGTTTCCGTACTTTCATTCGGCGGCAATGTCACCTTCCGCGAGTCAGCAGCCAATCAAGCCAGTCAGGCACCATTGCCACTGCTCCAATCGTGGATCAGTACTTTTCTGAACCCCAGTGATTCAACGACGGCCTCCTATTATCAGCCATGGCTTAGAGTAGTTGAGGCGAACATTTCATCCGATTCAATCCCTTCAAGCCCTACACCTGTGGGATTGGGACCTCTCCTTTCGTTGATGCCGGCATCGTTGGATGCGTTGGCGTTATCCGGTGATATCAACCTACAGGGAAATCTCACCCTCATGCCATCGCCGGCAGGTACAATATCCCTCATTGCCGCTGAAAATATTAATGGTCTCGTCCAAAATGGTGCTTATAGACAGAGTGTTAACCAATCGAGAAATATTTATGCTGCCTCGACAATAAATGTTTCGGATGCAAATCCAGCTTTATTCCCCGGGATTAACTCACCTCTTTCCAAAAGAAGTTCACTTCCAACAAGTCAGGTTAACAGCATAAGGGCAAACGGTACCAAGCTCTCCTTCACGACGGATATTTCCACCATGCTTTTTGAGAGTGGCTCCATCAATGGGCAATATGCCACAATAGCCTCTAAATCTGCTTTGCATGATTCGAGTCTTTTGCATGCGGGAGATCAGGTTCCATTACAGATGTATGCGGAAAATGGGAGTATTTCGGGCATCGAGCTTTTCTCTCCCAAAGCAACCCTTGTGACAGCGGGGCAAGACATCACCGACATCGGTCTCTATATTCAGAATGACTCTGCTAAGAGTGTCAGTGTTGTTTCTGCAGGAAGAAATATTGTGGCCTATGACCCAGCCTCTCCACTGCAAAAAGCAGCTCAAGCTGCGTATAGTGGTAGCCTGCAAAGCGGGGATATTCAGATCAGTGGACCGGGTACGCTTGAGGTTTTGGCGGGAGGCAATGTCGACCTTGGCAACAATCCTGGTGGAGTCGATTCTTCGCTCAATATCGGCATTACGAGCATCGGCAATCAAAGGAATCCATCGTTGCCCTTCCAGGGAGCTGATGTGGTCGTCAGCGCCGGTGTGAAACTTCCAACGGGACTCTCCTCTCAGGGAGCGCTTGCTCTGGACTCCTTCGCTCAATCTGTCCTGAGTACCTCTGAGGGGGCCACCTATCTTAACGAACTTTCCGCCCAGATGGCCTATACGGGCGATCCTCTGCTCTCGGTACCCCATACAGCTGCAGACTTCAACGCCGATTCTTCCTTAACTCCCGAGCAAAAAGCGCAGCTAGAGATTCAACTTTTCTACATTGTTCTCCGTGATACAGGGCGCAACTACAGTGATCCCAAGTCAGCTGGTTATCGATCCTACGCAACAGCAAGACAGGCTATTCAGACTGTCATGAATGGATCGACTGGCACCGGTAATATCACGACCTGGTCGCAAGACATCGCGTCGGTCAATGGTGGGAATATTAACCTCTTCACACCCGGTGGTGGCATCACCATGGGTGACATCAATTATAAGGCGGCGGGATCGAGTGTCGCTCCGGGAATCATCACGGAGGGAGGTGGGGCTATCAATATCTTCACTAAACAGAATGTCTCCATCGGTATCGGTCGTATCTTCACGCTCAAGGGAGGCGATATTATGATTTGGTCCGACAAGGGGAACATCGCAGCGGGTGCCTCCTCAAAGACGGTTCAGAGCGCTCCGCCAACTCAGGTTCTGGTGGATCCTCAGAGTGCGCTGGTTGAGTCTGATCTGGCTGGACTTGCAACTGGTGGTGGTATTGGAACGCTTGAGACTGTTATCGGCATTCCTCCGAGTTCGGTCGATCTTGATGCCCCCTCGGGGGTGATCAATGCCGGTGATGCTGGCATCCGCTCCTCGGGGAACCTGCACCTTGCTGCCACGGCCATCCTGAACGCCGCTAACATCCAAGTGGGGGGAATCTCTGTCGGGGTGCCTCCTCCCGTTACAAGTTCGGCTCCTGCTGCTGCACCTGCACCAGCACCAGCACCTGCATCAGCTCCCTCCAGTGCGAGTATGGCTGCAGCCGCTGCAAGCAGTTCTGCTGACAAGGCTGCTGATAAAACAGCCGCCAATCAGGCCGATGAAACCCCCTCCCTCATTTCGATCGATATCATGGGCTACGGTGGCGGGGTTGGGGATGGGGGCGAGGGGTCA